>DBFWVW010000015.1:0-18835 GCA_048217285.1 Oscillospiraceae bacterium | reverse complement strand
ACGTTCCTGTCGAATCTGGCGCTGAGCATGTGCCGGGAGTACTTTGTGGGAAAGAATATTCTGCGCGATTATGATGAGATCGTCGAGGAGATCGGCTATCGGCATCAGGGTGCGGCGGCCAAATCCATCATCAAGGCATTCGGGGATATTCACCGCAATTATATCGAGTACATGGAGAAAACCGGACCGTATCTGCGCGCGCACGGCTGAGAGGAGCACGCCGTCAGAGGAGATGCCGGGACGAAGACTCTGTGAGAATTGCACAGTTTTTTACATAAATTTCGTATAATTATCTGAAAATTATACAAACTCTTGCTTTTCGCTGAGGAATGTGCTACTTTGAACGCGTAGGAAGCAAATCGCAATTACATAGTATATGAGTTGTTTGATTGTCAGCGTCTCTCTCCCGAGACGGAATCGACTTTCCAAGACCAACTGCAGGAGATTGTAGTTGGTCTTTTTTTATTCGGTGGGAGAAACTGGCAGCACAGCTGGAGCCGGCACCTGATTGCGTTTTGCCGCGAGAAGAAACTGAAAGAGAACAGGAATTGGAGTGTAACAAGTGAAAAAACAACAGAGAAACCGCCTGATCGTAGCGGCTGTCCTGACAGTGCTCTGCGCGCTGCTGGCTCTGGTGCCGTTTACGGGACTTGAGGCACAGGGCAAAGGTGTTCTGATCGTTTTTGTGTGGGCGATCCTGATGTGGATCGTTCGGCCGATCCCGGAGTATTTGATCGGCGTTCTGGCTGCGGCCATCCTCGCAATTTTCTTTGGCATGAAGACCAACGTTGTCTCCGGCTTCTCCAGCTCCGGCTGGTGGCTGTGCCTGTGGGCCGGCTTCATCGGATCTGCCATCAAGTTTTCCGGTCTGGGTGAGCGTGTTGCTTACTGGATCCTTGTGAAGATGGGCAAGACGGAGCTCATGGCCAACTACGCGACCTCGATCGCCAACACGGTCCTGTCGCTGATGATCCCCTCCAACACGGCGCGCGGCGCCGTCATGTCGCCGATCTGCGACAACATCTGCGAAGGCATGGGCTACAAGCGCGGCGAACACAAGGGCGACGCGGCGATCATGCTCTCGAACCTCTTTACCAATACCACCAACACTTGGCTGTTTTACACGGCTGTCGGCGCCAATGCGATCGGCATGGCGCTCGTGACTGAGGTCACCGGTCAGGAGATCTCCTGGACGGGCTGGCTGCAGGCCACATTCATTCCCGCGGGCATCACGCTGCTGCTGATCCCGATCCTGTGCCACCTGCTCTTCAGTTCCAAGAAGGGCGAAAAGCGCGAGATCGACATCACGTTCGCGAAGGAAAAGCTCAAGGAAATGGGACCCATGAGCAAGAACGAGAAGAAAGCAGGTCTCTACTTCCTGTTGACGCTTGCCGCTTTCTGCACGAATAAATGGCACCACATCGCTCCGGACTACATTGTGTTCGTGACGATCTTCCTGATGCTCTGCCCGGGTATCGGCGTGTGCACGTTCAAGGATCTCAACGGCACGTTTGCCTGGCCTGCTTTCCTGCAGCTCGGCTTTGCGATGTCACTGGCGACCTGCGTGAACAAGACCGGCGGCTTCCAGTGGCTGGTCGATGCGATCTTTACCACCAACCCGACGTTTGCCGCGATGAACATCAACACGTTCCTCATCATCTGGCTGAGCTTCGTGGTCATGCTGCACATCATCTTCGCCGGCATGAACGCGATGGAAGCGGTCATGGTCCCCGTGAGCATGACGATGGCCTCCGCGCTTGGCTTTGACCCCTATACGATGGGTCTGCTGACCGTTATGGCGATCTCCGCCGGCGCGTTCTTCCTGCCGTTCAACAGTGCACCGAACCTGATCTTCTATTCGACCGGCCGCTTCAGCACGGCGCAGGAGCTCAAGGGTGCGATCCCGATCGCGCTGCTCATCATTCTCGGACTGATCTTCAGCGTGATGGTCTGGTTCCCGGTGATCGGTATTCTGTAAGTTTTCGTTTATGATCTGACCTATGAACCGAAAGAAAATCTGGCTGATGCTCGGTCCGGCGCTCTTTGCGCTCAGTTTTGTCCCCTACGGTGGCCTGACACAAAATGTGCGGCTCGCTTTGGGAACGGTTCTGTGGATGGGTGTCTGGTGGGTGGCAATGCCCGTGTCTCCGGCGATCACGGCGTTTTTGCCGGTCGTCATCAACGCGGTCTTTGCCCTCGCCGACATGTCGAGCATTACGAACTGCTATTCGGCGGAGCTGGTGTTCCTGCTGGCGGGTGCCGATATCATCACCATGGTCTGGGAGAGCACCGGCGTGGACAAGCGCATTGCTGCGCACGGTTTGGCGCTGGTCGGTACCTCCGTCAGGCAGCAGGTAGTGATCTGGTTTTTGATCTCGACGGTGCTTTCGGCTGTGCTGCCAAATGCGGTGGTCGCGGCCGTGCTGTGCTCCATTGCGATGGCGATGCTCAAGTTTGTCGGCGAAGGCGACGTGGAAAAAAGCAGTGCCGCGAAGCTTGTGCTCCTGGCGATCGTCTGGGGCGCGAATAACGGCGGCATGTTCACACCGCTCGGCGGCGCCATGAATCTGATCACGGTCTCGTATATCGAGGAACTGACAGGCGCGGAGTTCCTGTACACCGACTGGGTGCGGGCGCTCTGGCCGTTTGCACTGGCGGTAACGGTGCTGACACTTGTGTATTTGCTGCTGCTGCCGTGCAAAAAGAAAACACTTGAGGGTTCGAAAACATATTTCAGCGATCTGTGCAAAAATCTGCCGAAGCTCAGCCGCGCAGGCCGTATCTCGCTGATCGTGTTTGCGGTAGCGGCGCTGCTGGCGTTCACGCGGCAGCTGTATCAGCGGCAGTTTCCGATTCTCAAACCCGGCTTCGTGTTTCTGATCGGAGGCCTGGTCATGTTCTTTTTGCGGGATAAGGAGAAAAAGCCCGTTATCACGTGGGAGCACGTGGAGCAGAACCTGATGTGGGGGATGTTCTTCCTCTTTGCCGGCGGCACCGCACTCGGCGCACTTGTCAATGGCAGCGGCGCATCGGAGGTGTTTGCCGGACTGATCGCCCGGTTCCCGGTGCACAACACGTTCCTGCTTGTTCTGATTATCGTGACGCTCAACGTCGTCCTCTCGGACGTGATCAACAACACGGCCTGTGCCGCCGTCACGATCCCGATCGTGATCGGAATCGCACAGGGCCTCTCCCTGCACGTGATCCCGTATCTCTGGGTCGCGACCGTGTCGTATAACCTGTCCTACACGCTGCCGACGTCAATCCGCTCGATCCCGATCGGCTATGGCCTGAGTCCGCGGTATATGTTTGTGCGCGGCATCGTGCTCACGGTCGTGATGATCCTGGCGGTATCCGCTATCGGCTGGGCGCTCATCTCGTTCTGGCCCGGATTCAGCGTGCTCACTAATGTCGGGTGACGTCCGTATGGAACCAATTTTATATCTGCTTGGCGTATTTTGGCGGCGCGTTTCCGCGCGCAGCAGAAGAGATATGCTTCCGGCAAAAAACAGCCTGCTCGCTCTCGGTGACAGACTGCGTTTTGCCGGATTTTTTTATCTGTAAACCATTCAATTTTTTGAGAAAACGAGGTTATGGCTTATGAGTATGCAAAAAGTAAGCAACAGCGGCCCGAAGCTGATGCAGGGCAACGAGGCCTGTGCAGCCGGTGCGCTGGCAGCCGGCTGCCGCTTCATGGCGGGCTATCCGATCACTCCGGCAACGGAGATCCCCGAATACCTGTCCGATAAGATGTTTGCCGCCGGCGGCGTGTTCATGCAGATGGAAGACGAGCTCGCCTCCATCAATGCGGTCATCGGTGCCAGCTGGGGCGGAGCGCGTGCCATGACGGCCACGTCCGGCCCGGGCTTCACCCTGATGCAGGAGGGTATTGGCTATGCCATCGTTTGCGAGACGCCGCTGGTCATCGTCAACGTCATACGCGGCGGCCCGGCGACTGGCCAGCCGACCTGCACGGCGCAGGACGCTGTCATGCAGGCACGCTACGGCGGGCACGGTGACTATGAGATCATCGCTCTCACGCCGTCGTCCGTACAGGAGACGTTTGACTTTACGGTCCGCGCCTTCAATTTGGCGGATAAGTACCGTGTGCCGGTGTTTGTGCTCTCCGACGAGACTGTCGGCCACACCCGTGAGAAGCTCGTCATCCCCGAGGAGGTCGAGATCTTCGACGAGAAGTTTGAGGGCAAGTGCACTGCGTATTTCCAGCCTGACGAGCATAAGATCCCGCCGCGCATCCGCTGCTTCGAGGGCCACAATGTCCTCGTTGACGGTCAGCTGCATGACGAGCGCGGCATCCGCGCCGGCACGGATCCAAAGGTCTGCGCCGCTGCCATCCACCGCTACTGTGACAAGATCCTCGACAATATCGACGACATTACTTCCGTGGAGGGCTTTTTCCTGGACGACGCTGAGACCGTGGTCGTGGCCTATGGCTCCGTCAGCCGCAGCGCCCTGTCCGCCGTTCGCCGCGCGCGCGATGAGCAGTACAAGGTCGGTCTGCTCAAGCTCAATACCATCTGGCCTGTTCCGGAAAAAGAGATTCGCGCCGCTTGCGCCAACGCCAAACGCGTGATCGTTCCGGAAATGAACGTCGGTGACTACGCCCGCGAGGTGCAGCGTGTCGTCGGCTATGACAAAGTAGAGACGTTCAGCTCCATCGGCGGAGTGTTCCCGGCACCGACCGCGATTTACAATCAGATTGTTGAGGTGAAGTGATATGAACAGCATCGCAGAAAAATACATCCGTCAGGAAGCACTTCCGTTCATCTTCTGCCCCGGCTGCGGCCACGGCATTGTGGTCAACAGCTTCATCCGCGCGATCGATGAACTTGGCATAAAGGAAAATGAAATGGCGCTCGTCAGCGGCATCGGCTGCTCCTCTTGGAGTCCGGTGTACCTGAAGTTTGACTGCCTGCACACCCTGCACGGCAGAGCGCTCGCGCAGGCCGAGGGCCTCAAGGCGGTCAATCCGGATAAGCGCATTGTTGTGTTCTCCGGCGACGGCGACTGCGCCGGTATCGGCGGCAACCACCTCATCCACGCCGCCAAGCGCAACGTGGACATGACCGTCATCATGATGAGCAACTATATTTATGGTATGACCGGCGGCCAGCGTGCCCCGACCACGCCCTACGGTGCCGTGACCAAGACCTCTCCGCTTGGCAACGAGGAGCACCCGTTTGACATGTACAAGCTTGTGACCGGCGCCGGTGCCACGTTCTTCGCAGGAGCCAGTGTCACCAATCCCGTGCAGCTCGAGCGCATCATGGTCAGCGCTATGGAGCACAAGGGCTTCTCGTTTATCGAGGTGCTCAGCCCGTGCCCGACGACTGCCGGCCGCAACATTTTCAACTTCAAGACCCCGACTGAAATGTACGACTGGTATGCAGCGCAGGTCTGCAATGCCAAAAACGGCGAGAGCGTGTCCGAGGACGGCAAGATCACGCTCGGCGTTCTGTATGAAGACACGCACAAGGAAGAGCTCTGCGACGTGCAGGCGGAGAAACAGGAGGCAGCGAAGAAATGAAGATCACGATCGACAGCAAATGGTGCAAAGGCTGCGCACTGTGCGTGCGCGCGTGCAAGAAGGGTGTGCTCGCCATCGGTGAGCAGCGCAGCAGCGGCGGTTACCTGATGCCGTATGCCCAGAATCCGGATGCCTGCATAGCCTGCAAGATGTGCGAGCGTACCTGCCCCGATGTCTGCATCGAGGTCACCAAGGAATAAGAGGAGGACAAAACCATGCGTAAGGATTTTCGATTCGGCGGTTCCGGCGGCCAGGGTGTTATCTCTCTGGCGGTGCTGCTGGCAAACGCTTATGGTGTGCAGAACAACTATGAAGTCGCGCAGACGCAGAGCTACGGTCCCGCTGCCCGCGGCGGCGCCTGCAAGGCGGAGCTCGTCGTTTCCGACGAGCGCATCGATTACGTTAAGGCCGATCAGCTCGACTCGTTTGTCGCATTCAACAAGCCCAGTTTTGATAAGTTCAAGGGCGACATGAACCCCGATACCCGCCTGTTTGTGGACAGTACGTTCGTTACAGCAGAGGACGTTTCCGGCACGCCGGCCAAGCAGGTCTTCCTGTTCCCGGCCACGAAGTACGCCGAGGAAAACTTCCGCGCCGTGTGCACGAACATCGTCATGATGGGCTACATCGTGGCGCACAACCCGGACATCTCGCTTGAGAATGCGCAGAATGCCATCCGAGCGGTCATGAACCCGAAGGTGGTCGATCTCAACCTCAAGGCGCTGCAGTTCGGCTACGAGCACGGCAAGGCGGATCTTGCCTGATCCGCCCGGACTGCCTATGAATTCAACAATCAGGAGGAACCCATGGAAAGAGTACCGGAACTCTTGAAAAGTAAGATCATGTCCGCGGATGAGGCGGCGCAGTTGATCCAGACCGGCATGACCATCGGCGTGAGTGGTTTTACCAGCGTCGGCTACCCGAAGGCGGTGCCGGAGGCGCTGGTGCGCTCCGGCCACGCGCGTGACCTGACCATCTGCGTCGGTGCCGCCGTCGGCGACGAGATCGACGGTGCGATGGTGCGCGCCGGCCTGGTCAAAAAGCGCTATGCCCATCAGTCGCATAAGGACCTGCGCAATGCCATCAACGCCGGCACGGTCGGCTACAGTGATGTGCACATCTCGCATTTTCCCATGCTCATGAATCAACATACCGGTCCAAAAATCGACGTGGCTGTGGTAGAATGTGCGGCGGTGAGCGAGCAGGGGCTATACCTGGCAGCTTCCGGCGGGAGCGCAGACGCGGCCGTGCGCAATGCCGAGAAAGTGATCGTGGAGGTCAACGAAACGCTCCCGGAGGGGCTGGCCGGTATGCACGACATCTTTGAGATCGGTCTGCCGCCGCATGCGCGCATCATCCCGATCACAAAGCCGGACGACCGTGTCGGCACCCCATACATCCCGTGCCCGCCGGAGAAGATTGCGGCGATCGTTCTCACGGACCGCCGTGACGAGCCGCAGAAGTTCAAACCTTTTTCCGAGGCGACCAGGACCATCGGCGAGAACGTCGTCAAATTCCTCAAGCAGGAGATCGCCGCCGGCCGTCTGCCGGAGAATCCGGGCCCGATCCAGTCGGGCGTCGGCTCTGTCGGCAACGCGGTGCTCAGCTGCCTCGCCTCGAGCGGTTTCCATGGCCTGAGCATGTATACCGAGGTCATGCAGGATTCGGCGCTGAACCTGATCGAGCAGGGCGTGTTTGACTTTGTGTCCACCAGCTCCATCGCGCTCGGAGAGGAAAACCGCCGTCGCTTTTATGAGCATATTGACTACTTCAAGGATAAGATTCTGCTGCGTCCGCAGGAGATAACGAACCATCCGGAGGTGGTGCGCCGCCTCGGCGTGATCTCGCTCAACACCCCGATCGAAGTGGATATCTACGGTAACGTCAACTCCACGCACATCATGGGCACCAAGATGATGAACGGCATCGGCGGCAGCGGTGACTTTGCGCGCAATGCACGCGTGTGCATCTTTGCAACGGAGTCCGTTGCAAAGGGCGGCCTTATCTCCTGCATCGTGCCGATGGTGTCGCATGTAGACCAGACCGAGCATGACGTGCAGGTCATCATCACCGAGCAGGGCATCGCTGATCTGCGCTGGAAGACCCCGCGCGAGCGCGCCGAGCTCATTATTGAAAACTGTGCACACCCGGATTACCGGCCCATGCTGCGTGAATATTATGAGCACGCGCTCGACGTTGCAGCCGGGAAGCAGACGCCGCACGATCTGGCCCAGGCGCTGTCCTGGCACCAGCGGTTTTTGGCCACCGGCACCATGAAGCCGTGAGTCGGCACAGTGCCCAAACGAAAGAAGAAAACAGAAAAGAAACAGAAAGAAAGGAATAGAAACCTATGTCGAACGTAGTTCTTTATTGTGAAAAACTCCCGACGGAGGGAATGGAGACCCTGATTTCTGAACTTTGTCCGAAGGAGCTGGATCTCCGGTTCCTGTACCCCGTGAAAAACGGCAAAAAGGGGGATTTTGAGGACGCCGATTACATCCTGGCCTCAATCTGCAAGATCGGCAAGCCGGAGATGGACCGCGCCAAGGATCTGAAGCTCATCCATGTCCCTGCGACCGGCTATAACCATGTGGACATTGCCTACGCCAAGGAAAAGGGGATTCCGGTGTGCAATTCTGCCGGTGAGAATGCCTCCACAACTGCAGAGTTCACCATTGCGCTCATGCTCGCCTGCATGCGCCGTCTGAGCATGATCGACCGTCGCTGCAAGCAGGGCGAGTGGCACAGCTGGACCTGGCGCCACGACAGCTATGAGCTGCGCGGCAAGACGGTCGGCATTGTCGGCGGTGGCGCCATCGGCCGCATGGTCATGCAGCGCCTGCATGGGTGGGACTGCAAGCTGATCTACAGCGATCCGTACCGTATGTCCGAGGAAATGGAAAAGAAGCTCAACTGCGAATACGTCTCCCTCGAGACACTGCTGCGTGAGTCCGATGTTGTATCTCTGCACTGCCCGCTGACCGAGCAGACCCGCGGCATGATCGGCAAGGAGCAGCTTGTCATGATGAAGCCGAACGCCATCATCGTCAATGAGGCGCGTGGCGCCGTCATCGACGACAAGGCGCTGGTCGAGGCACTGCAGAACGGTACCATCTGGGGCGCTGCCATTGATACATGGGAGAAGGAGCCACTCGACCCCAACGATCCGCTCGTAAAGATGGAAAAGGTCATCACCACGTCTCACCTCGGTGCGGCGACCCGCGAAACCGTTATCCGCTGCTTCAGCATCGGTTATCAGAACATTCTCCGCCAGATTCACGGGGAGGAACTCGTCAACCGCATCGTGTAAACGGTGCCAAATCGTCTTATTGCGAAATTCTCTTCTCTCGACGCTCTCCTCTGTATTTACATTTTCTCTGTTTTGCATTTTTGACGAGCCTCTCTGTTTTTGCGAGAAGCGCCGGCCTTGTGGCCGGCGCTTTTTGCACGCTGCGGCCTGTTTACATTTTTGCGCCGCTGTGGTAAACTGATACATTGAGCAAATATCGCAACAAGGGAGGCGGCACTGTGCTCGAAAAACTGCGACAAATTGAAAACAGGTATGCCGAACTTGAGAGCAAGCTGGCCGACTCTGCATACTATTCCGACCCAACGATATTCACAAAGCTCTGCCGTGAGCAGCGCGAGCTGCAGCCGGTCGTGGAGGCCTACCGGGCATATACCGCCTGTCAGGCGCGAATTGCGCAGGCGCAGGAATTGCTGAGCGACCCCGAGCTGCACGAGATCGCGCGTGAGGAACTCGAGAGCGGCAAGGCTCGCAGTGCGGAGCTGGAACAGCAGCTGCGCGTCCTGCTGGTGCCGCGCGACCCGAACGATGATCGCAACGTTATTCTTGAGATCCGCATCGGCGTCGGTGGGGAAGAATCGGCGCTTTTTGCGCATAGTCTTTACCGGATGTACAGTATGTACGCCGATGCGCACGGCTGGAAGACCGAGATCGCCAATCTGAACGAGACGGAGCTCGGAGGTGTGCGCGAGGCGAGCCTGCTCATCAGCGGACAGGGGGCATACTCACGCCTGAAGTTTGAAAGCGGGGTGCACCGCGTCCAGCGCGTGCCGGAGACGGAGACCGGCGGCCGTATCCATACCAGCACCGCCACCGTGGCCGTGCTGCCGGAGATGGATGCCGTGGAGGTGCATATCGATCCGAAGGATCTGCAGATTGATACCTACCGCAGCTCCGGCGCCGGCGGCCAGCACGTCAATAAAACCGAGAGCGCCATCCGCATCACGCACCTGCCGACCGGAACGGTCGTTGAGTGTCAGGATGAGCGCAGTCAGTATAAAAACAAGGATCGCGCGATGAAGATCCTGGCCTCGCGCCTGTATGCTGCGGAAAGCGCCCGGCAGAGCGCTGCGCGTTCGGCCGAGCGGCGCAGTCAGGTCGGCACCGGGATGCGCAACGAGCGCATCCGCACCTATAACTTCCCGCAGGGACGGGTGACGGATCACCGCATCGGCCTGACGCTTTACAAGCTCGACCAGGTGCTGGACGGCAATCTGGATGAGATCATTGATGCGCTCACGCTGGCCGATCAGGCCGAGAAGCTGCGCGCATCCGCGGAGGAAGCATGAATACCAAACGAATCACAACCGAGATCGTGCAGGCGGCGGACGCCATCCGCGCCGGGCAGCTCGTCGCCGTACCGACGGAGACGGTCTATGGGCTCGCCGGCAATGGACTGGATCCGGATGCCGTCGCGCAGATCTATGAAGTCAAGGGCCGGCCGAGCGTCAAGCCGCTGTCACTGATGGTGCATGACGCGTCCGCTATGGTGCGCTATTGCGTTGATGTGCCGCCGGCGGCGTATACGCTTGCCGAGGCATTCTGGCCCGGACCGCTCACGATCGTCCTGCGGGCCAGGGATTGTGTGCCGGAGATCGTGCGCGCTGGCGGGGAGACGGTTGGCCTGCGCTGCCCGGATCACCCGGCTACGCTGGCACTGATTGAGGCCGCGCAGCTGCCGCTGGCCGCACCGTCGGCCAACCCCTCCGGCGCGCCGAGCCCGAAGTCGGCGGATGATGTGCTGGCGTATTTTAACGGGCAGATCGCGGCCGTCATCGACGGTGGTCTCTGCGGCATTGGCCGGGAGTCAACCCTTGTGGATCTCTCACGCACGCCGTACCGGATTCTGCGCTCTGCCGCCGTGCCGGACGACGCCGTTTGGGACGCGCTCGTGCGGACGATGCACATAGTCGGCATCACGGGCGGCACCGGCTGCGGCAAAACGACCGCGCTCACGGAGCTGGAGCGTCAGGGCGCGCTTGTCATTGACTGCGACGCGGTGTATCACGAGCTGCTGGCGTCAAATACCGCTATGCTCTCGGAGATCCATGCCCGTTTTCCGGGTACAATAGAAAATGGGGTTCTGCAGCGCAAGCGGCTCGGCGCGCTCGTGTTTGCGGATGCGGCGGCGCTCGATGATCTCAACGCCATTACGCATCGGTATGTCCGCGCCGAGGTGCGCGCTCGCCTGCGCGCGTGGGCGCGGCAGGGCGGTACGGCTGCGGCGATCGACGCCATCGCCCTCATTGAGAGCGGGCTGGCGGAGCTATGCACCGTGACCGTTGGCGTTACAGCGCCGCGGGAGATGCGCATTGAGCGGCTCATCGCGCGCGAGGGCGTGACGCGCGCCTATGCCGAGGCACGCATCGATGCGCAAAAACCCAACGAATGGTTTGCCAAGCATTGCAGCTATGTGCTGGACAACGGCGGCACGCTCGCCGATTTTCAGCGTCGCTGCCATCAATTGATACAGGAGGTGCTCTCATGAGCGAAGATAAGGAACTCAAGCAGTGGAAGGAAAAGCTGTTTTATCAGCCGAAAAATGGCTACGATCAGATCGACGCCGAACAGACCGGGGAGATCTTTGCTTACGCCGAGGGGTACAAGCGGTTTCTCGACGCCGCGCGCACTGAGCGCGAGGCCGTCCGGGAAGCGATCCGCATGGCGGAGGAGGCGGGCTTCGTGCCGTACACGTTCGGCATGGAGCTGCAGCCGGGCTCGAAGGTGTATGTCAATAACCGCGGCAAGGCGCTCATGCTGGCTGTCCTTGGCGAGCAGCCGCTCGACCATGGCTGCGTGATCGCGGGCGCGCACATCGACTCTCCGCGCCTTGATCTCAAGCAGACGCCGATGTATGAGGATTCGGAGCTGGCGTATTTCAAGACGCACTATTACGGCGGCATTAAGAAGTATCAGTGGGTCACGATCCCGCTGGAGCTGCACGGAACGGTCGCGCTCAAGGACGGTAGCACGGTCGATATTGCCATCGGCCGTGAGCCGGATGAGCCGCAGTTTGTTATCACGGATCTGCTGCCGCACCTTGGCAAGGATCAGATGCGCAAGACCATGGAAGAGGGCATCACGGGCGAGGCGCTCAACATCGTCATCGGCAGTATGCCGTATGCCGGCGAGGGACGCGACCGCGTGAAGCTCGCCGTGCTGTCGCTGCTCTATGATGAGTACGGCATTACGGAAGAGGACTTCCTGTCGGCAGAGCTTGCCGCCGTGCCGGCGTTCCCGGCGCGCGACATCGGCTTTGACCGCAGCATGATCGGTGCTTACGGTCAGGATGACCGTGTGTGCGCCTATGCCGAGCTGCGCGCGATCCTCGATCTCGACGGTGCGCCGGAGCGCACGGCCGTGTGCATCCTTGCCGACAAAGAGGAGATCGGCTCCGACGGCGTGTCCGGTATGCAGTCGCAGGCGTTTGAGGCTTTCATGGCGGATCTCTGCGAGCAGCAGGATGTTGCGCTGCGCCACTGCTTTGCCAAGAGTTTTTGCCTCTCGGCGGACGTTTGCGCGGCCTTTGATCCCAGCTTCCCCGAAGTGAGCGCCAAGCGCACGGAGGCCAAGCTCAACTATGGTATGGGCATCTGCAAGTTCACGGGTGCGCGCGGCAAGTCCGGTACGAGCGATGCCTCGGCCGAGCTCGTGGCCTATCTGCGCCGCCTGTTTGCCGACAATGGCGTTGTCTGGCAGCTGTCCGAGATGGGCAAGGTCGATCAGGGCGGCGGCGGTACGATCGCCAAATTTATGGCCGACCGCAATATCGACACCATTGATGCCGGCGTACCGGTGCTGAGTATGCATGCGCCGTTTGAGCTCGTGGCGAAGTTTGACTGCTGGATGACGTACCGCGGCGTGCTGGCCGCTTATTGCGACACGCAGGTGTGACCGGATGCGACAAGGGAAAACGGGTGTAAAGCCCGCTTTCCCTTGTGACAAGAAGAAAACTATGTTATAATGAAACGTTCCTATCTGCACATTGGGAGGTACATCCGTGAGTATCTGGAATGCAATTTTACTCGGTATGGTGCAGGGCATCGCAGAGTTTCTGCCGATCTCCAGCTCCGGCCATCTGTCGATCCTGCAAAACCTGTTTCATATGTCTACGACGGAAAACGGCCATCTGTTTTTCGATGTCCTGCTGCATCTGGGCACGCTCATTTCCATCTGCATCGTCTACTGGCGGGACATTGTGGCCATGGTGCGTGAGACGTTCGCATTTTTCCGCAACACGCGTCTGCCGGTAGAGCAGCGCCGGCAGCAGCTTCCCGCTGCACGCATGGTGCTCATGATCATTCTGGCGACGCTGCCGCTGTTTTTGATCTTGCCGATCAACGATCAGGTGGAGCAGCTCTACTACCATACTTTCTTCATCGGCCTCATGCTCATCCTCACGGGTTTTCTGCTGTTCGTTGCCGATAAAATGCCAAAAGGCACGCGCACGGAGAAGAATATGCGCGTGCGCGACGCGCTCGTCATCGGCGTGTGCCAGGCTGTGGCGACGATTCCGGGCCTGTCCCGTTCGGGAACCACGATTGCGGCCGGTATGGCCACGGGGCTGGACCGCAGCTTTGCGGTGCGCTTCTCGTTTCTGATGTCGCTGCCCGCAGTGCTGGGCGCGAATATCCTGTCGTTGGCCAAGGCGGCCAAGACGGGTATTGATGTGTCGCTCCTGCCTGCATATCTGATCGGTATGCTCGTTGCGATGGCTTCGGGCGTCGCGGCCATCGGCCTTGTCAAGCGCCTGACGTCGAAGGGCCGCTTCGGCGCATTTTCCTATTACTGTTGGGGCGCAGGTGCGCTGACGATGATTCTGTCTCTGATTTTCTGAGAGGAAGTTATACAATGGCAACTTCATCATCCAAAAAGAAAACCGGAACGGCGAAAAAATCCGTTCCGGCAGCAAAAAAGACAGCCTCCGCGCCGAAAAAACAGCCGGCCGCCAAGGCGGCTCCGGCCACTGTGCCGACGGCACCGACGTGGCCGTATGCGCTTGTGTGCATTATTTTGTCGCTGCTGGCATTTCTGGGCCTGTTTCATGCCGAGGGCGTCATCATCGACGGCTTTGCAGGGTTCCTGTGTGGCATCATGGGCTGGGGCTTCTGGGCATTCCCGTTTGCGATGCTGCTACTGGCGTGGATCTTTGTGCGCAACCCGCATGAGCACTTTGGCCTGCGTGTGACAGCGGCACTGCTGATCGCGCCGCTGTTCGGCACGATTGTGCACCTGATGCTCTGCCGTGTTGCATTTACGGCGCAGACGTTCGGCGCGATCATCGGCCAGCTTTATGACGGTGGTAAGGCGCTTACATCCGGCGGCGTGATCTCCGGGGGCATGGGCTATTTGCTCAAGGCAGGTATCAGCGTGTACGCGGCGCTGCCGTTGACCATGGCCGCGTTTGTGGTCTGCGTGCTGGGCAGCATGGACCTGTCTGTCGGCAAGATCGTGGCCTGGTCGCGCGCGCGGCGCGAGTCGCAGTATATCCCGGACGAGGATGTGCCGCTTGCGGATGATGAGGACGAACCGGCACCGCAGCCGCTGCCCGAGCCGCAGCGCCGTCAACGCCGCGCTGCGCCGGATAAGCCGGTCGCGAAGAAAAAGTTCATTGATATTCCGGTCGAGGAAACACCGGCGGAGCCGGGTGACGACCCGATCGATCCCATTCCGGTCAAGAAGCCTGCCCGCGGCGCGAAAAAGACCGCGCCGGTCGATGCCACGCAGAATGTCCAGCCGTTGTCCGTGGAGGAAGCAGCCGATATCTGCGGCGTCACCGTACCGGCCACGCAGGAAATTCAGGACCCGCCGAAGCCGTCCAAGAAGGCGGCCAGCGCCGCCGTCGCGGCGGAGACGGCCGCAATTACCTCGGCGATCGAGAGCGAGAATGCCGACCATTCGGCGTATCAGCTCCCGCCGGTGTCGTTCCTGCGCGCAGGGAGGAAGGATCAGACGGACGCGACGGAGGAGATCCGCTTCAACCGCGACCGGCTCAACACCGCTCTGAGCAGCTTCGGCGTCAGCGCCACCATCCGCGATGTGACGCGCGGTCCCACGGTCACGCGTTATGACCTGGAACTTGAGGCGGGTGTAAAGCTAAACAAGATCACGAACCTTTCCGGCGATCTTGCGCTTGCGCTCGGTGTGGAGAATGTGCGTATCGCGCCAATCCCGGACAAGATCTCCACCGTCGGTATCGAGGTGCCGAATAAGATCGTCAGCGCTGTCTGCCTGCGCGACATCATCGACTCGCCGGCATTCCGCAACGCCAAGTCCAAGCTCTCGTTCGCCGTCGGCAAGGACATCGGCGGCAACTGCATCATCGGCAACATCTCCAAGCTGCCGCATATGCTCATTGCGGGTACGACTGGTTCCGGCAAGTCCGTGTGCATGAACTCGCTCATCCTGAGCCTGCTTTATAAGGCGACGCCGGATGAGGTGCGCCTGATCATGATCGACCCGAAAATGGTCGAGCTCGGCATTTATAACGGCATTCCGCATCTGTTCATTCCCGTCGTGACCGACCCGAAGAAGGCGGCCGGTGCGCTGCAGTGGGCGGTCGTGGAGATGCTCAAGCGCTATCGCCTCTTCTCCGAGGCGCAGGTGCGCGATCTCGCAAGCTACAATGCCCTGCAGAAAAATGAGCCGGACGGTCAGACGCTGCCGCAGGTCGTCATCGTTATCGACGAGCTGGCCGATCTCATGCTCTGCGCCGCCAAAGAGGTGGAGGAGAGCATCTGCCGTGTGGCGCAGATGGGCCGTGCCGCAGGTATGCACCTCATCATTGCGACACAGCGTCCGTCCGCGGATGTCATCACCGGCCTCATGAAGGCGAACATCCCGAGCCGCATTGCCTTTGCGGTCTCGTCCTCGCTCGAGAGCCGCATCATCCTGGACACCTCCGGTGCGGAAAAGCTCATCGGCATGGGCGATATGCTCTATGCGCCCATCGGCATCGGCAAGCCTCTGCGTGTGCAGGGCTCGTACGTATCGGACGAGGAGCGCGAGGAGGTCGTGCGCTTTATCAAGCAGAACTCCGAGGCACAGTACAGCGATGACATCATTGCTCAGATCGAGAAATCCGCAGCGGAGGCCGACAAAAAATCCGGCCCCGCGCCCGAGGCGGACAAGCCTGCAAAGAGCGACTATGACGAGCTGCTGCCGCAGGGCGTGGACGTCATTCTCGAGACAAAGCAGGCGTCGGTGTCCATGCTGCAGCGCCGGCTGAAGCTCGGCTATTCGCGCGCTGCGCGCATGGTCGATCAGATGGAGGAGATGGGTATTGTCGGCCCGTTTGAGGGCTCGAAGCCGCGCAAGATCCTCATCACGAAGCAGCAGTGGCAGGAGATGCAGTATGTGCAGGGCACCGCGCCGAGCGAGGTGCTGCAGGCGCAGACGGACTTTGCCGACGATAACGAAGAGGAACCCGAAGACGATGACTCATGATCTCCACACGGGGCGGCCGGAGCGCCGCCCCGTCGGCACGATTGCCTTTCCAAACGGTACGGACTTTTCCCCGGAAATGACGCCGGCGCAGGTCGGCGCTTACAGTACGCTCGCCCTTGCGCACATTGGCGATGGGGTGTATGAGCTCATGATGCGCACGGCGCTGTGCGCCGCCGGGCTCACGGCTGTGACCGATCTGCACCGCGAGACGGTCCGCCGTGTCAACGCGCCCGCGCAGGCGCGCGCAGCGGAGGCCATTCAGGCAGAGCTCACAGACGAGGAGCGCGCGGTCTATAAGCGCGGCCGCAACGCGAAGGTCAATTCCGTGCCGCAGCACGCGGACATCGCGCAGTATCACGCGGCTACCGGACTTGAGACGCTCTTTGGCTGGCTGTATCTGCTTGGACGCACGCAGCGTCTGCGCGAGCTGTTTTCCAGAATCACGGAGGTGCTGTAGTATGCCAATGGACGCAGTTTTTCTGCACGGCCTGACACAGGAGCTGACACAGAGCCTGACCGGCGCGCGCATCGATAAGGTGCAGCAGCCGGAGCGCGACCTGCTGCTGCTGTCCGTGCGCACGCAGAGCGGCAACGCGAAGCTGCTTGTGCACGGCGGCGTGGGCAGTGCGCGTGTGCATTTCACAGCCGGTACATTCGAAAATCCGGCCGAACCGCCGATGTTCTGTATGCTCCTGCGCAAGCACCTGGTTGGCGCGCGTATCACGGCGGTCACCCAGCCGGACTTTGAGCGTATGCTCGTGCTCGACCTTGACGGCCGCGATGAACTCGGCACGCCGGTCAAAAAGCAGCTGATTGTTGAGATGCTCGGCCGCCAGTCGAACGTCATTCTCGTCAGTGAGGACGGACATATCATCGACTGTATGCGCCGCGTCGATTCCTCCATGAGCGAGACGCGTCAGGTGCAGCCGGGGCTGTTTTATCGCCTGCCGCTGCGGCAGGACAAGCCGGTCCTGTTTGACACGACGCCGGAGCAGCGGATGGAGCTGCTTTCCGCGCCCATCGCGGCGACGCTCGATAAGTGGCTGCTGGGGCTGTTTTCCGGCGTCTCGCCACTGTTGTGCCGGGAAGTGTGCTTCCGCGCACTCGGTGACGCCAGCCCCCGTCTGGAGCGGCTGGACGATGCGCAGCGCGCGCGCTTGGAGCACGAGTTGGATGCGCTGGTGTTCTCGGTCGAGACGAACAACCTCGTGCCTGCCATGCTGCTCGACGGCGACCGGCCAAAGGACTTTTCCGCCGTGCCGATCCTGCAGTATCAGGGCGCGCTGACCAGCCGCAGCTGCGGTTCCTTTTCCGAGCTGCTCGACGAGTTTTATCTCCGTCGTGACAAGGCGGAGGCCATGCGCCGCCGCTCGCACGAGCTGACGCATCAGGTGCGTACCCTGCGTGACCGCACGGCCAAAAAGTTGGCCATCCAGCAGTCAGACCTGCTGCGCTGCGCTGACCGAGAGGCCCTGCGTCAGAGGGCCGACCTTATCAAGGCCAATCTCTACCGTATCCGCAAGGGAGACCGCACCGTGACGGTGCAGGACTATTATGCCGAGGGCTGCCCGGACGTGACGATCGAGCTTGACCCGCGCAAGAGCCCGCAGGAAAACGCTGCCGCGCTCTATAAGTCTTATCGCAAGGCCAAGACGGCCGAGCAGCACCTGACCGGCCTGATCGCCGAGGCGAGCCGGAATCTTGACTATCTCAACAGTGTCCTCGATGAACTTGCGCGCGCCGAGAGTGAGCGCGACCTTGCGGATATCCGCGCCGAGCTGCGTGCAACCGGATACCTGCGCCAGCCGCGCAATGCAAAAAAAGAAAAAGCGGCGCAGCGCGCACCGCTCGCTTTTGTGTCGAGCACCGGGTATGAGATCCTCGTCGGCCGCTCCAACACGCAAAACGATGAGCTGACGCACCGCACCGCCCGCCGCACGGACATCTGGCTGCACGTGCAGAAGGTGCACGGCTCCCATGTCATCATCCGCGCGCGCGATACGACGCCGGACGATCAGACGATCGCCGAGGCGGCGAGCCTTGCCGTGTATTATTCGCAGGCGCGCGGCGGAGGAAAAACGCCGGTGGACTACACCATGGCGCGCTTTGTGCGCAAGCCGTCCGGTGCGCTGCCGGGCATGGTGCTTTATACGGATTATCAGACCTGCATGGCCGAGAGCGACGAGGCGCTCATAGAGCGTCTGCGCGTGCGATAAGGCAGCAAAAAGCTCCCCCTGGAAGGGGAGCTTTTTGCACGTTTATTTCCAGCTGTAGGTGTGACAGTTCTTGCAGTACCAGCCTTTGCAGATGCCGTTTTCAAAGTGGCAATAGATTTTGCCGTGCGTCTGCCGTTCAACGATTCCGGCGCCTGCGGTGCTTTTCTGCCTGGTTCGGTGTAGGTTTGTCAAACATATTGGACAGAGAACTCTGCAGGGGAGAGCCAGTGGAGGGGCCTCATAGGTAAGCTGTTGGAGCGACGGTTGTGGACCGCAAGCTGCTTTGCGAAATCGTTCAGAGAATAGAAGGCGTGGCAG
>DBFWVW010000014.1:0-30616 GCA_048217285.1 Oscillospiraceae bacterium | reverse complement strand
ATGCAGTGGGCGTGGCTGCCGACCGAGATCTGGCCGCAGGCGCGCGAGGAAGCGCGCGCACGGGAATTTCACGGCGACTACCACATCTTTGCCTCCGACATTGACCCCCGCGCCGTCGCCATGGCGCGCGAAAACGCCCGCCGTGCCGGCGTGGATGACTGCATCACGTTCGCGGTGGCGGACGCGCGCGACTTTGACCGCACGACCGACCGCGGCGTCATCGTCACGAACCCGCCCTACGGCGAGCGCCTGATGGAAAAGCGCGAGGCCGAGGCGCTCTACACCGCCTTCGGCGCGGCATATGCCAGGACCGAGCATTGGCGGCTCTATCTGCTGAGCTCGCACACGGAGTTCGAGCGTGCGTTCGGCCGCCCGGCGGACAAGAAGCGCAAGCTCTACAACGGCACGCTCCGCTGCGACCTGTTTCAGTACACGCGCGATGTGTGAGGCCGCATATCCAGCACGTAGCCGCATATATTTAACACCGGTAGTTAAAAATCCGAAAATATTCGCATTTTCCCTCTTGCGTGCCTCCGCCGGTCAGGGTATAGTAATTGTATGATTTTGTCGAAAGTGCAGGAATTCCGCTATGAAACATCTGTTCATCGTCAACCCCGTCGCCGGCGGCAAGGACCGGCATGAATACGTGGCCGAGCAGGCGCGCCTCGCGCTCGAGAGCAGCGCGGACGCCTACGAGGTCTACATCACGACCGCGCCCATGGATGCGTGCGCAAAGATCGAGGCCGAGGCCGCCTCCGGTGAGCAGCTGCGGGTGTATGCCTGCGGCGGCGACGGCACGCTCAACGAGTGCGTCAACGGCGCCGTCGGTCACGACAACGTCGCCGTGACCCACTTCCCCTGCGGCACAGGCAACGACTTCATTAAAATGTTCGGCGAGGAGAAGGACCGTTTCTTTGACATGGCCGATCTCGTGCGCGGCGAGGTGCGCCCCTTTGACGTCATGGAGTGCTGCGGACGCTACGCGATCAATATCTGCTCGGTCGGCATCGACGCGCGCATCGGCACCGAGGTGCACAAGTATCACGACAGCTACATTTTCTCCACTGTGGCCAATCTCTTTAAGGGCATCGCCCAGCCGCTGACCGTGCGCGGCTGCGGCATGGACTACAGCGGCGGCACATCGCTCATCTGCGCGTGCAACGGCCGGTTTTACGGCGGCGGCTTCAACCCCATCCCCGATTCCCGGCCGGATAACGGCAAGCTGGAGTTTCTCGTCATCCGCGATGTCTCGCGCCTGAAGTTCATCCAGCTCGTCGGCAAGTACGCCAAGGGCCGCTACCGCGAGTTGCAGGCGTACATCACGCACCTTGAGGGCGATCATCTCGAGATCGACAGCGAGCAGGAGCTCGTCGTGAACATCGACGGCGAGGCGCTCTGGAGCAAGCACGTGAACTTCGACCTCATCCCCGGCGGCGTGAACTTCCTCGTGCCGGCAAATATGGCCTTCTTCCACCCCGAGACCGCCGGCGGCCACGAGACGCGCGAATTTGTCCACGCGTGACGAAAAGCGCGGTCACAAAACGTTTACAAAAAAATTTCGCCAGGGGCTTGATAATCCGAAAAATTGTGGTATAGTATGATGCGTTAGCACTCCAAGGAATTGAGTGCTAACGCATCGCTTTTTGTATTCAATATTAGGAGGCATATAGATCATGAAACTCAAACCGTTGGCAGACCGTGTGATCCTCAAGCAGTTCAAGGCCGAGGAAAAGACGAAGAGCGGCCTGATCCTGGCAGCATCCGCACAGGAGAAGCCCGAGATGTTCGAGGTCGTGGAAGTCGGCCCGGGCGGCATGGTGGACGGCAACGAAGTGAAAATGACCGTGGCCGCGGGTGACCGCGTGATCGTCGGCAAGTACTCCGGCACCACCGTGAAAGTGGACGGCGAGGAATATTCCATCGTGCGTCAGGGCGACATTCTGGCCGTCGTCGAGTAACACCCAACTGCTTGATTCATTAGGAGGCTATCATTATGGCAAAACAGATTATTTATGGTGAAGAAGCACGCAAGGCGCTGCAGCGCGGCGTGGATCAGCTTGCAGATACCGTGAAGATCACCCTCGGCCCCAAGGGCCGCAACGTGGTGCTGGGAAAGAAGTTCGGCGCTCCGCTGATCACGAACGACGGCGTGACGATCGCAAAAGAGATCGAGCTCGAGGACCCGTTTGAGAACATGGGCGCGCAGCTCATCCGCGAAGTAAGCACCAAGACCAACGACGTCGCGGGCGACGGCACCACCTCCGCCACCGTTCTGGCGCAGGCGATGATCCGCGAGGGGCTGAAGAACCTCGCCGCCGGCGCGAACCCGATGGTCATGCGCCGCGGCATCCAGAAGGCAACCGAGGCGGCCGTCGAAGCCATCCGCACCAACTCCCAGCCCGTGAGCGGCAGCGGCGACATCGCGCGTGTCGGCGCGATCTCTTCCGGTGACGAGCACATCGGCAAGCTCATCGCCGAGGCGATGGAGAAGGTCAGCCAGAACGGCGTCATCACCGTCGAGGAGAGCAAGACCGCCGAGACCTATTCCGAGGTCGTCGAAGGTATGCAGTTCGACCGCGGCTATGTCACTCCGTATATGGTCACCGATAACGACAAGATGGAAGCCGTCATCGACGATGCGCTCATCCTCATCACGGACAAGAAGATCTCGAACATCCAGGAGATCCTGCCGGTGCTCGAGGCCGTGCTCAACGCGGGCAAGAAGCTCGTCATCATCGCCGACGACATCGAAGGCGAGGCGCTGGCAACGATCATCCTCAACAAGCTGCGCGGCACGTTCACCTGCGTGTGCGTCAAGGCGCCCGGCTTCGGCGACCGCCGCAAGGAAATGCTGCAGGATATCGCCATCCTGACCGGCGGCCAGGTCATCTCGACCGACCTCGGCATGGAGCTCAAGGACACCACGCTGGCGCAGCTGGGCCACGCACGTCAGGTCAAGGTCACGAAGGAGACCTCGACCATCGTCGAGGGCGCTGGCTCCAAGGACGACATTCAGGCCCGCATCGCGCAGATCCGCGCGCAGATCGAGACGACCACCTCCGAGTACGACAAGGAGAAGCTGCAGGAGCGCCTGGCAAAGCTGTCCGGCGGCGTTGCGGTCATCAAGGTCGGCGCTGCGACCGAGACCGAGATGAAAGAAAAGAAGCTGCGCATCGAGGACGCACTCAACGCGACCCGCGCGGCCGTCGAAGAGGGCATCGTGGCCGGCGGCGGCACGGCGTATGTCGTGGCCAGCAAGGCCGCTCAGGCGACCGCTGCCAAGCTCTCCGGCGATGAAAAGACCGGTGCGAACATGATCGCCACGGCGCTGCGCGCCCCGATCGGCCAGATCGCGGCCAACGCCGGCGTTGAGGGTGCGGTCATCCTCGACAAGGTCATCAAGAGCAAGAACGCCAACTTCGGCTACGACGCCGCGCATGACACCTTCGGCGACATGATCGAAAACGGCATCGTCGATCCGACCAAGGTCTGCCGTAGCGCGCTCGAGAACGCCGCGTCCGTCTCCTCCATGGTCCTGACCACCGAGTCTCTCGTGGCCGACCTGCCCGAGAAGGCCGCTCCGGCCGCTCCCGCTGCCCCGGACATGGGCGGTATGTACTGATCCCCTGCCCCAGCATACAACAGACAAGAAAAGATCCGGCACCCGCGATGCGGGCGTCGGATTTTTTCTGTCCGCGTTCCCGCTCCGGCGGCAGCACGCGCCGGATCCGGGCAAAAAAACAAAGCCTGACGCAAAGCGTCATGCCTCGTAAGGTTGGCTCAGCCCCAAGCGGGCTGACAGCGTGCTACCGGTTAAAAGCACACAAAAAATCAATTACTTGTTCGGGCATATGGATCTGAACTTCTCGGCCATTTCGTGGTCCCAGCCCCACTGATCATGCAGCCATCCGAGGAAGCAAAACGGGCAATCCCAATTCATGAATTTTACTCTCCTTTCGTATTTTGGAACAATATCTATCAGTTCCTGGCAAAATGTTACCATAAATTTTCCCGTTTTGTCAAGCGTTCCCTTGGGAAATGTAACATTTTCGTTTTTCATGCATTTTTGCGTCATCTGTTGAAAAAACGCCGCTTCCACCCGCTGCCTCGAAACACACAAACGCCCGCCGGAAATCCGGCGGGCGTTTTGCAATTCGTTGTTCGGTTTACTTCGCGTAGTCGACGGCTTTGGTCTCGCGCAGGAGATTGACCTTGATCTGACCGGGATAGGTCAGCTCGTCCTCGATCTTCTTGGCGATGTCGCGCGCGAGCAGCACCATCTGATCCTCCGAGACCTCCTCGGGCTTGACCATAATGCGGATCTCGCGGCCGGCCTGAATGGCAAAGCAGTTGGCGATGCCGGGGAAGCTCTTGGTGACTTCCTCGAGCTTTTCGAGACGCTTGACATAGTTCTCGATGTTCTCGCGCCGGGCGCCGGGGCGCGCGGCGGAGATGGCGTCGGCCGCCTGAACCAGGCAGGCGACGGTGGTATGCGGCTCCACATCGTTGTGGTGGGCCTCGATGGCGTGGATGACTTCCTCGGACTCCTTGTACTTGCGGGCGATGTTGACGCCGATGGTCACGTGGCTGCCCTCGACCTCGTGGTCGATGGCCTTGCCGATGTCGTGCAGGAGGCCGGCGCGCTTGGCGGTAGCCACGTCGACGCCGAGCTCGGAAGCGAGCAGGCCGGCAATGTGCGAAACCTCGATGGAGTGGTTGAGCACATTCTGGCCGTAGCTGGTGCGGTACTTCATGCGGCCGAGCAGCTTGATGAGCTCGGGATGCAGACCGTGGATGTTTGTCTCGAAAACGGCGCGCTCGCCCTCGGCCTTGATGGTGGCGTTGACCTCCTTCTGGGCCTTGGCGACCATTTCCTCGATGCGGGCAGGATGGATGCGGCCGTCCTGAATGAGCTTTTCGAGCGCGATACGCGCGACTTCGCGCCGCACGGGATCGAAGCTCGAGAGCGTAATGGCCTCGGGCGTGTCGTCGATGATGAGGTCGCAGCCGGTGAGCGTCTCGATGGCGCGGATGTTGCGGCCCTCGCGGCCGATGATGCGGCCCTTCATCTCGTCGTTCGGCAGCGGCACGACCGACACGGTCACTTCGCTGGCATGGTCGGCGGCGCAGCGCTGGATGGCAGTGGCAATGATCTCGCGGGCGCGGCTGTCGGCCTCGTCCTTGTACTGAGCCTCGATCTCCTTGACCATGAGCGCCTGCTCATGCACGACGTCGTCCTTCAGGCTGTTGATGAGGAAAGCCTTAGCCTCCTCGACCGTGTAGCCGGAGATCTTCTCGAGCAGCTCCATCTGGGTCTTTTTGAGCTGATTGATCTCGTTCTGCTTGGTGTCGATCGCGGCGATCTTCTGGTTGAGCGCGTCGGTCTTTTTGTCGAGCGTGTCCGTTTTGCGGTCGAGCGTCTCCTCCTTCTGCTGGAGGCGACGCTCCTGCTTCTGCAGCTCCGCGCGGCGCTCCTTGACCTCGCGCTCGTACTCCGTACGGCTCTTGTGGATCTCTTCCTTGGCCTCGAGCAGGGTCTCGCGCCGCTTGCTCTCGGCACTCTTATAGGCATCATTTATGATCTGCTTGGCCTTCTCTTCCGCACTGCCGATCTCGCGCTCCGAGACTTTCTTGCGGTAAAGCCCGCCAAGGATACAACCCACAACAAGCGCTGCGATGATACAACCGAGTGCTAGTGGTAACGACATATGAAATTGTGATCCTCCGTTTCTTCAGATTTTTTCTACGATATTTTTCAAGTTGGAAAAGGCGGGCCATCAAGCGCACCCGCCGGGAACATAACGATATTCGTGGCGGTGCTCCATCCGCCGCCAAAAATATAATCACATTATTCTAACTTTATTCCGGACAGATGTCAAGTACCGCCAGCGCTTCGGCGGATTCTTTTCTGGACAGGGCCGCTGTGCTGTACTATAATATAGACCATCCGGCATTCCGGCAAAGGGAGGGACCGCGCATGGCAGCGCTCCGGTACATTCTGCTCGCAGCCGCCATCACGCTCACGCTCGCGCTGCTGGCGCATCTGTTTTTGCCCGCGCGCGCACCCATCCCCCGGCGCACAGGGCGCCGCAGCGGATTGGCGATCGCGGTGCTGACGGCGGTGTACGCCGTCGCTGCATTCTGCAACCTCGGCTCCGCGCGCGACCCGCAGCGGTTTTGCACGTTTGAGGCGGGCGAATCCGCCGTGCTCGCGCTCGACCGGGAGACCGCCATCGGTACCGTGTGGTACTACCCCGGCCTGTCTACAGGCGAATACACCCTCGCCTATTCCTTCGACGGCGTGACCTTCACGCCCGCCGGCACGATGCCGCAGGGCTACGCCGACCTTTTTAAGTGGCTCCAGCCGCAGATGACGGACACTGCGCCCGCAACGGCGGCCTACGTCCGCATCACGGCGAGCTCGCACATGGAGCTCGGCGAGCTCGCGCTCTACGACCTGCAGGGCGAGCGCATCGGCGTGCGCGACGTTTCCGGCCCCGCCGGCGCGGACGCGCTCTGTGACGAAGCGGACACCGTACCCGCATCGTCCACATACGACAACAGCACGTATTTTGATGAGATCTACCACGCGCGCACGGCCTATGAGCACCTGCGCGGCGTGTATCCGTATGAAGTCTCGCACCCGCCGCTCGGCAAGGAGATCCTCTCGCTCAGCATCGTGCTCTTCGGCATGACGCCGTTCGGCTGGCGCTTCATGGGCACGCTCTTCGGCGTGGCCATGCTGCCGCTGATGTGGGACCTGCTGCGCCGGATGTTCCGCGACGACCGCGTGGCGTGGTGCGGCGCGGCGCTGCTGGCGTTCGACTTCATGCACCTGACGCAGACGCGCATCGCGACCATCGACAGCTTCGCAACGTTTTTTATCCTGCTCATGTACCTGTTTTTGTACCGGTACTTCACGGAGGGCAAGCTGCGCCACCTCGCCGCCTGCGGCGTCACGTTCGGCATCGGCGCGGCCACGAAGTGGACGTGTCTCTATGCCGGGGCGGGCCTCGGCGTGCTCTGGGCGCTGCACTGGATATTTGCCGGCGTGCAGGCGCACCGCGACGGCAGCGGCCGCCGGTACGCGCGCAAGCTGATCGGCAACATCGGCTTTTGCCTCGTGTTTTTCGTGCTCGTGCCGGGCATGATCTATTATGCGAGCTATTACCCCTACGGTGCGGCGCGCGGCCTGCACGGCGCGGGTATGTATTTCACGCGCGAATACGCCGCCATCGTGCTGGAAAACCAGCGCTTCATGTTTACGTATCATTCCGGTCTCGTCGCCACGCATCCGTATTCCTCGCGCTGGTGGCAGTGGCTGCTCGACCTGCGGCCGATCCTCTACTACCTGTCGTACGGTGACGGGACGGTGTCGACCATCGGCGCGTTCGTCAACCCCCTGCTGTGCTGGGGCGGACTGCTGGCGCTGCCGGTGCTCGCGTACCGCGCGGTGAAGGGTGAGCGCACGGCGCTGTTCCTTCTCATTGGCTATCTGGCGCAGGTGCTGCCGTGGGTGTTCATCTCGCGCCTGACGTTTGAATACCACTACTTCGCGGCGACGCTCTTTCTCGTGCTCGCGCTCGGCTATGTGTTCAACCGGCTGCGGCAGCGCGGCTATCTCGGCATCGTGTATGCCTTCACGGCGGCAAACGGCGTGCTCCTGGCGCTGTTTTACCCCGTGCTCACGGGCGTGACGATCCCGCGCGACTATGCATGGAATGTGCTCAAATGGCTCCCGGACTGGCCGTTTTAACGCCGGGAAATTTCAGAAATCGAGGTATTTTTATGATTGCAATCGGATGTGACCACGGCGGCTTTGCCCTCAAGCAGGAGGTCATGCGCCATCTGGACGAGCTGGGTCTTGCCTACAAGGACTTCGGCACCTACAGCGAGGAAAGCTGCGACTACCCCATCTACGGCGAGGCCGTGGCCCGCGCGGTCGCGGCCGGTGAGTGCGAGCGCGGCATCCTCATCTGCGGCACCGGCATTGGCATCTCCATCTCGGCCAACAAGGTCAAGGGCATCCGCGCCGCCCTGTGCGGGGACTGCTACTCCGCCGAGATGACCCGCCGCCACAACGACGCGAACATCCTCGCCATGGGTGCGCGCGTGCTCGGCCCGGGCCTCGCGCTCAAGATCGTGGACACGTTCTTGACCACGGACTTTGAGGGCGGCCGCCACGCGCGCCGCGTCGCCCTCATCAGCGACATTGAAAACCGCGGCTGACGCCGCCTGACCCAAAGGAGGTGTGCCGATGCGCGCCCATCGCAAAGACGTTTACCGCGCCCGGCGCAGCCGGGGCAAGGCCTGGCCGGTGATTTTGTGGATCCTCGCCGGGCTGATCGTGCTGGCCGTGATCCTGTTTTACGCCGGCCAGAAATACATCGTCTATGACAGCGACGGCTCCCTGCACGTCATCTTTCCCATCATGGAAACGCCCGCCCCTGTGACCGAGGACGGCCAGCCCGAGACGGTCGACACCGAGCTCGTGCTCGAGGACCCGGACTACTCCGGCATCGTCTCCGATGCGGGCAAGGGCCTCACCGAGCTGCACGCGCAGTATCTGACGGCTGACAAGATCACGGCCGACGGGCTCACGCGCGCGGCCTCCGCCGTCAAGGCGGCGGGCGGCAACGCCCTCGTGCTACAGATGAAGGCCCCCGGCGGCACGCTGAGCTGGAAGTCCGGTGTCTCGGACGCCGCGGCCTACGGCGTCAACGGCACGGTCGAGCTCGCCGACGCGATCCAGACCATCAAGGGGCAGAACATCTACCTCGTCGCCGTCGTGAGCACGTGCGTCGATACGCTCATGGCCGAGCGCTACGCCGCCACCGCGCAGCAGACCGCGTCCGGCAGCGCGTATACCGACGGCTCCGGCGGCTGGGTCGACCCGTACAACACGTTCATCCGCACGTACCTCGTCAGTCTCTGCAAGGAGCTGCACGACCTGGGCTTTGACGAGGTTGCGTTCTCGTACCTGCAGCAGCCGCTGTCGGGCACGGAGCTCAAATATGCGTCCCAGAGCGGCACGCCCTCGCGCACGGACGCCGTCGTCGCGCTGGCGAAGTACCTGCGCACGAATCTGAGCGCCACGGGTCTGCGCGTGAGCGCAATCGTGAGCGCGGACTCCATCCTGCAGGAAAAGGCCGCGCAGTCCGGGCAGGACATGGCGGTGTTTCCGAAGCTGTTTGACCGTGTGTGCGTGTTCGCCACGGCCGATAACGTCGGCACGCTGCAAAGCGCCATCGCCGCCGACAGCAGCTTTGACGCCGCGACGCGCTTTGTCCCGTTTCTCGCTCAGGCGCCGGACAGCGGCAGCTACGTCACCACCGGCTGAGCCAAGGCGGGAAAACGCACGCAAACACCCAACCATCCCCGCCGCCAATATCGGCAGCACGGGCGGAATATCGGCGAAAAAACGGTGTGGCCTCTCCGGTCACACCGTTTGGATTTTTTGCAGCCAAGCCGGCACACGAAATATCGCGCATTGCCCGATTGCAGTTCCGTTTTCAGCATCCAGATAGTCCCACAAATTCATGGTTCCTCCGTCCTCTTCATCGTTCAACCCGTAATCCCGAAACGTCATCCTTGTCATGCCCGTTGTTTTGTCGACATAGAAGTACTCATGCGCGCCTGTATAACTGCGAAACATCACGACATACTCGGAGTCCGTTTCATCGTATCTTGCCACATACATAATGTCCGGGAGTTCTTCTGCTATGCTCCAGTCATACATTTTGTGGCAATCGTTGTTTACGCCTTCATAGGCCATATCTTCCGTTATTGTTTGCTCCGGCGCAGCGGTGCTCTCCGGCGTGACAGTGCTCACAACCGCCGGCGCAGGCGAATGATCGGCAGGTGTATCTTTTGCGCCGCAGCCCGGCAGCATTGTGACCACAGTCACCGCGGCAATCATGCAGCAAATTTGTTTTTTCATAGCTTCCTCCCAAATTCCGGTTTTCTCTGCAAATTCTAGATTATCGCATTTTCTTAAAAATGGCAACAGCCACAGTGGCACGAACCACTGTGGCTGTTTTCTGTCGGATACGCAGTGTATCTTACTGCTTCGGCTGCTTGACGGCAAACACGTGCATCGCCATGCCGAGCCCCGTCACGCCGCAGAACACGCGGTGCATGACGCGCGCCTGCTTCGGGCCGATCTTCTTGGCCGCGGCGTGTGTGTAGTTCAGACCGAGGATGCCCGAGCCGATGACCGAGCCGCTGACGACGGACGGCACGTCCGCCCGGCCGGTCGCAAACGCCTGCACCGTGTGCACGCCCGCGCCGAGACACAGCAGCCCCGCGCCCGCGCCGTGGAGGAGCATACGCAGTTTGTAGTGTGCCTTGCCCCACTTCGTGTGCTTGAGCACGACCTCCGCGCCATCAATGGCGTAGCCCGCCGCGCCGATCCACGGCCAGATCTTCTGGTACTTGCCAAGGGTATTCATGATCTTGCAGTCACATGTTTTCATCATTGTGTGCCTCCTGAGCATTCATTTTTGATTGCTATCTGCAGCCCGGCGCGCAGCCGGGACAGGGCTTCGGGGTCGTTTTCCACCTCGCGCGTGACGAGCACGATCAGCTGCGCATCCGTGAGGCTGCTCACCGTCGCCAAACAGTCGAGCAGCTGCAGCGTTGCGGCGGCGTACCGCACGGGAAAGACCACATCGCGGTCGTCGAGCGCGTCCATACCGTGCCGCCAGACGATTGTCTGCGCGAGGCATATCTGCTGCACGTCCGTCAGCCGCGGCGGCGGGCAGGCATCCAGCGCGGCCACGCGCCGCAGCAGTTCGGGCCAACGGGCATCGAGCGGCTCGGGCGACGCAAACGCCGCAGCCAGTGCCGCCGGCGCCATTGGCTCGAGCGCGGCATCGGCTGTCACCGCCGGTACATTTCTGGCCGCCAGCGCCGCGATGCGGTGCCGGTCAAGCAGGCGCTGCGCCGCGCGCGCAAAAGCGAGCGCCGCCGCAAGATTTTCATACGCCGTGCGCCCCGGCCGCGCCATCAGCGCCAATATCCGGTCGCGCACCGCTGTGACCGCAGCAGTCAGCCGCCGCTCACGCGCGCCGGGCACATAGCCGTCGTCCGGCAGCAGCATGGAGGTGAACCGCAGCGGCACAGAACGCTCCAGCAGCCGCCGCGCGGCCTCCGGGCACGCGGGCGAGAGTCCCTGTTCCACCCGGTCGCACAGCAGCACCTCCCAGCGCGGAAAGTCCCGGCACGTGCGGCACAGGCTCTGCTCGCCAAGCGTACGCTGCAGCTCGCACAGGCCGTCCGCGCACAAGAACGGGCAGCGTCCATCCGCCTGCGCAAAGTACGTGTCGCCCTCGGCGTCCACGCGCAGCACACGCCGCAGCTTTTCCGCCAGCGGATGGCGCAGGCGCAGGTAAGCATCCTGCGCGTCCGGATCGACGACGATCTCCCACGCGGTGCAGCACGTCTGCGGGCACGCCCCGGCCAGGCACCGGAACGTGGCATAGTCATCAGGTCGGATCTGGTACATGGCGACCTCCTTGCGTGCATTTGTTTCATTGTAACACATCACATGCCGCAGGAAAAGGGACGTTGCGCGCTCCGTGCGCAAAAAACAGACGGACACCGAAATGTCCGTCTGTCTATCATTTGGTTGACCGGCCGGCAGCTTACTGCTTGACCATGTCCATGAGGTTGATGATGCCGCGCGGGCAGATCTCAGCGCAGTGGCCGCAACCGACACACTTGTCATAGTCGATCGTGGACACGAAGTTCTCGATCTTGATCGCTTCCGCCGGGCACTCACGCTGGCACTTCATGCAGCCGATGCAGCCGACATCGCAGATCTTGCGCGTGACGGCGCCCTTGTCCTGATTGCGGCAGCCGACAAGCACAGCCTGCTTATACGGCACCTTCTCAATGATCTTCTTCGGGCAGGCATCGGCGCAGGCCATGCAGCCGACGCACTTGTCGCGGTCGACCTTGGCAACACCGTTGACGATGTGCATCGCGCCGAACTTGCAGGCCTTGGCGCAGTTGCCGAGACCGATGCAGGCGAAGCGGCACTCCTTGTTGCTCTTGCCGCCGAACAGCATGGCAGCCTGGCAATCCTGGGGGCCCTGATAGTTGAAGCGCTTGACGGCGACGCCCTCCGCACCGGAGCACGGCACGAACGCGACCATCTTCTCCTCCGCACCGGCGGAGACGCCCATGATTTCCGCGATCTTGTCGGCGGCAGCCTGACCGCCGGCAACGCAGCAGTTGACCGGAGCCTGACCCGCCGCGACCGCAGCGGCATAACCGTCGCAGCCGGGGTAGCCGCAGCCGCCGCAGTTGGCGCCGGCGAGGCACTCACGCACGGCCTCCTGCTTGGGGTCGACTTCCACATAGAAGATCTTGGCGGCGAACGCCAGCAGCGCGCCGAAGATGGCGCCCATAGCGCCGAGGACGGCGATCCCTTCGAGAATCAAAGTAAAATTCATATTCACGCCCTCCTTAGCCGATCTTCATGCCGGAGAAGCCCATGAAAGCCAGGGCCAGCAGACCGGCGGAGACGAGGCAGATCGGGAAGCCTTCGAAGCTCTCCGGATAGTCGGCAAACTCGAGCTTCTCGCGCACGCTTGCGAACAGGCAGATGGCGAGCATGAAACCGAGACCGCCGAACACACCGTAGACCACGCTCTGCAGGAAGCCGAAGCTGTACTGCGTGTTGAGCAGCACGACGCCGAGCACGGCGCAGTTGGTGGTGATCAGGGGCAGGTAGATACCGAGCGCGGAGTACAGCGATGGGATGGACTTTTTGAGGAACATCTCGATGAACTGCACGAGCGCGGCGATGACGAGGATGTAAGCGATCGTCTGCAGGAAGCCCAGGCCGAGCTTGACGAGCAGGCAGTTGACAAGCCAGCAGATGGCGGACGCCAGACCCATGACGAACGTGACGGCGAGGCCCATGCCGGCGGCGGTGTCGATCTTGCTTGAGCAGCCGAGGAACGGGCAGCAGCCGAGGAACTGCGAGAAGATGAAGTTATTCGTCAGTACGGCGCTGAGGATGATGGCAAAAATACCGGTCGATGAACTCATGTTATGCCGCCTCCTTTTCCTGCGCTGCGAGCGCTTTTTCCTTGGCTTCCTTCTTCTCGGCGGACTTGCGCAGTGCGTACTGCATCAGCGCGATCAGGCAGCCGAGGGTAATGAAGCCGCCGATCGGGAGCGTGAGCACGAGCGCGCCGTACTCGGCCGGGAAGATCTGAATGCCGTTGCCGGTGCCGATGACACCGTCGATGGTGTTGAAGATGCCGGTGCCGAACGAGCCCTTGCCGAGCAGCTCACGAATGACACACATGGCGATGAGCACGAGCGTGTAGCCGAGGCCCTGGAAGATGCCGTCGAAGAATGACGGGCCCACGGGGTTTTTCTGGCAGAACGCTTCGGCGCGGCCGATGATGATGCAGTTGACGACGATCAGCGGGATGAACACGCCCAAGGACGCGCTCAGCGCGGGAACGTAAGCCTGCAGCACCAGATCGACAATGGTGACGAAGCTGGCGATGACCAGCACGAAGATGGCCAGACGGATGTCATTCGGAATGACTTTGCGCATCAGAGAAATGACCACATTGCAGCAGGTCAGAATGATCAGCACGGACAGGCCCATGCCGATGCCGTTGAAGAGGCTGGTCGTGATGGCCATGGTGGCGCACATACCGATGAGCTGCACAAGGACCGGGTTGTTGGTAATGAGGCCTTCCTTGAACTGTTGTTTGATATTCATATTTCAGCCCTCCTTAACCCAGCGACTTGGCCGCGTTGATGACGGTCTGCACTTCGGTGACGACAGCGCGGGACGTGATCGTCGCGCCGGAAATGGCCTCGATGGTGCCCTTGTCCTTCGTCAGGGCAAGGCCATCGCCCTGGCCGACAAGGCTGTCGCGCCAGGCACCCTCGTTGGTCTCCGCCGCCTTGGCGCCGAGGCCGGAGGTCTCGGAGTGCTTGGTAACATACACGCCGGTGCAGTTATAATCGCTGTCGAGGCCGACGACCATGGTGATCATACCCTGCGCGCCGGAGAACGTAGTCTCGGCGACGTAGCCGATCTGCTGGCCGCCGGTGGTGGCGGTGCTGAGCTTGGTAATGGTGCCGTCGTTCTCAAAATTGGCCTGCTCGGAATAATCGTCGGCCTGGAGGACGTTGGCGTATGCTTTGTTGGTCGTCTCGACCGCACGCATGGCAATGGTGTCTTTCGTCACCTCATAAACGAGGCCGAGGGCCAGCGCCATGATGGCAGACACGGCAAAGAGCACGAGCGCAAGCTTGATGATCTGGCCGCCGCCGGATTTCTTTTCAGTCTTTTCAGCCATTTGCAGCAGCCTCCTTTGCTTCTTTCTTCGCAGCCTTTGCAGCGGCCTTCTTGGCCTTGACGTCCTCGCGGCTGACGCCGAACTGACGGCGCTGGGTGTGCTTGTCGAACATCCACGCGCAGCAGTTCATGATGAGGATAGCAAAGGAAACACCCTCCGGGAAGCCGCCGAACACGCGAATGAGCACGGTCAGCGCGCCGCAGCCGACGCCGTAGATGATGCGGCCGGGAGCGGTGACGGGGCTGGTGCTGTAGTCAGTCGCCATGAAGAAGGCACCGAGCAGCAGGCCGCCGGACAGGAGGTTGTCGAGCATCCACTCGACGTGGGTATAGCCGCCGTTGCGGCTGCCGAAGATGAGCGTCAGCAGGGTGACGGAACCGATGAACGACACGGGGATGTGCCAGGTGATGACCTTGCGGCACAGCAGGTACACGCCGCCGATGAGCAGCGCGAGCGCGCTGACCTCGCCGAGGCAGCCGGGCATGGTGCCGAGGAACATGGACTTGAAGGTGTAGTACTGCGGCAGCGCCTCGCCGGCCTTCATGTAGCTGAGCGGGGTGGCCATGGTGGCGGCGTCCGCACCGACGACGGACGTCAGGCTGCTGGGCACGACCCAGGTGGTCATGAACAGCGCGTAGGAGGCGAGCAGGAACGCACGGCCGGCGAGCGCCGGGTTGAGGAAGTTCTTGCCGATGCCGCCGTAGAGCTGCTTGACGACCACGATGGCAAAAAACGCGCCGATGATCGGCATCCACCACTTGCAGTTGGCCGGCAGAGTGTACGCGAGCAGGATGCCCGTGACCACGGCGGACAGGTCGCCGATGGAGTCGGGCTTTTTCATGAGCTTACGGTAAGCCCACTCAAAGAACACGCACGACACGATGGACACGGCCAGCGGGATGAGCGCCTGCGCGCCGAACTGCCACACGCCGACACACAGGGCCGGGAGCAGGGCGATGATCACATCGAGCATGATCTCGCGGGTGCCGCGCTTGGCGCGAACCTGAGGCTGATAGGCAGCGTCAAAGGTATATTCTTTCGGTGTCATTTCGTTTCAGCCTCCTTTGCAGCGGCTTCCGCGCGGGCCTTTTCTTCGGCCGCGCGGGCGGCGAAGAGGAGCTTCGCGGTCTTGAAGGTATGGGTCAGGGGCAGGCGGCCCGGGCAGTTGTACGAGCAGCTGCCGCACTCGAAGCAGTCGAGAATGTGGTACTTCTGCATATTCTCGAAATCGCGCTTCTGATAGTACTTATACATATACAGCGGCTCGAGCTTCATCGGGCAGACGGTCAGGCACTTGCCGCAGTGGATGCACGTCGGATTCTCGACAGAGCGGTCTTCCTTATCGGTAAAGAACAGGATGCCCGCGGTGCCCTTGATGTTGGGGGCCTCGAGATTCGTGGCGATCAGGCCCATCATGGGGCCGCCGAGGACGATCTTCTTCGGCTCGACGACGAAGCCGCCGCACTGCTCGACGATGTAGCTGAACGGGGTACCGAAGCGGCACTGCAGGTTGTAGGACTTGTCACCCATGGCGCTGCCGGCAACGGTGAGGACACGCTCGATGCTGGGCATGCCTTCGTAGCAGGCGCGGTAGATGGCATACGCCGTCTGGGTGCTGATGACGTTGCAGCCGACGCCGGACGGCAGGCCGCCGGGCTTGACCTCACGGTTCGTGATGGCCTTGATCTGCATCTTCTCGGCGCCCTGGGGGTACTTGACGTTCTCCGGCACGATCTCCACGCCGTACTGCGCGGGATTCTTGGACAGGAGCAGGTCGATGGCGTCCTGCTTGTTTTTCTCGATGCCGTAGTAAGCCTTGTCGAGACCGGACGCGATGCGCGCCAGCTCGATGCCCTTGAGCAGCTCCTCAGGGTGATTCTTCATGGTCAGGTGGTCGCCGTTGAGGTACGGCTCGCACTCTGCACCGTTGATGATGAGGGTGTCGACCTTGCCAAGGCCGCCGCGGATCTTGAACGCGGTCGGGAACATGGCGCCGCCGTGACCGACGATACCGGCCTCGCGGATGCGCTCGAGGATGGCCTCAGGATCCTTCAGCTGCTCGGGCGTCAGAGGCGCGAGATCCGTGCAGGGGGTGTCCTGGAAGTCATTTTCGATCACGATCGCAGGGATCATATCGCCCAGGGGGTGGGGTCTCGGCTCGATGGCGATCACCTTGCCGGAGACCGTCGCGTGGATGGGAGCGGAGACGGGCGCCGGATTGTCAGCGATCTTCTGACCCATCTTCACATAATCGCCCACCGCGACCAGCGGCTTGCAGGGTGCGCCGATATGCTGCATCATCGGCAGCACGACCTGCGGCGGAGGCGCAATGACGGTCACCGGAACGTCCGGAGCCTTCATGTAGTTGGGATGAACTCCGCCATGAAACTTAAAGGGCATTTGCATCACCTCTCTATTTTTTGACCCACATATATTAGCACACCACCCTAATTTCGTCCACCAAAAATGGCGGAAAAACATCAAATTGTACTAATTTAAATATTAACGAGCCTGCAAAAAGCTGACAAATCCAACATTTCCGGAAAATTTGCAACATTTTGTGCATATTGGCGGCATTGACCGCCGCCGCACGGAAAAAATCCGTGTTCGGGACTTAACAAGCGCGGAAAAATCCTGTAAAATAGATAGAAAATGCTCTGCCGGCGCGCCGCCGGCGGGAAAAGGAGGCCACGTTATGCTGACACCCTGGGCGGATACGCTCGACCGCGCGCAGCCCCTGCCGGAATATCCCCGGCCGCAGATGGTGCGCGACAGCTACCTGAATCTCAACGGCCCGTGGAGCTACGCGATCACGACGAGCGCAAGCAAGCCCGCGCAGGCCGACGGCACGATCCTCGTGCCCTTCTCGCCCGAGAGCGAGCTGTCCGGTGTGGGACACGTCCTGCAGCCGGAGGAATACCTGTGGTACATCCGCACGGTCACGCTGCCGGACGGGTTCAACATCGGGCGCGTGCTGCTGCACTTCGGTGCGGTCGATCAGATCGCGACCGTGTGGTGCAACGGCGTGGAGCTGGCCACGCACACGGGCGGCTACCTGCCGTTCACGGTGGACATCACCGAGGTTCTGGCCAAAGAAAACACGATCCTCGTGTGCGTGCGCGACGCGACGAACCGCTCCCAGCTCCCGCGCGGCAAGCAGACGCTGCACCCGCACGGCATCTGGTACATGCCGCAGAGCGGCATCTGGCAGACGGTCTGGCTCGAGAGCGTGCCGCAAAACTATATTCATTCCCTGCGCGTGACGCCGCTGTTCGACGCGCATCAGGTGGAGATCACCGTCGAGGGCGAGGGCCAGTGCACGATCGACCTCGAGGGCAAGCGCTTCACATTCCCGGCGGGCGTGCCGGCGCACGTGCCGGTGCAGTCGTTCCGCCCCTGGTCACCGGAGCACCCGACGCTCTACCCCTTCAGCGTGACGCTCGGGGACGACACGGTCTACAGCTACTTTGCCATGCGCAAGTGCAGCGTGGAAACGGACAAGGACGGCGTGTGCCGCCTGTTTCTCAATGGCAAGCCGTATTTTCACAACGGCCTGCTCGATCAGGGCTACTGGCCGGACGGGCTCTACACCGCGCCGAGCGACGACGCGCTCATCTATGACATCCAGCTGGCCAAGGACATGGGCTTCAATATGCTGCGCAAGCACATCAAGGTCGAGTGTGACCGCTGGTACTATCACTGCGACCGGCTGGGTATGCTCGTCTGGCAGGATATGCCCTGCGGCGGCAAACGCTACAGCCCGCTCATCGTCTCGACCCCGCTCGTGACGGGCTGGCACCTCGACGACAGCTGGTATCCCCTCTTCGGCCGCACGAATGTGACGGCGCGCAAGGCATTTTTGAACGAGCTGCGCGACATGGTCACCACGCTCTACAACCACCCGTGCATCGCCGTGTGGGTACCGTTCAACGAGGGCTGGGGCCAGTTTGACAGTCAAACGGCCGTGCAGGTCATCCGGTCCATAGATAAGACGCGCACGATCGACCCGGCCAGCGGCTGGCACGATCAGGGCTTCGGCGATGTGCGCAGCCTGCACGTGTATTTCCGGAAGTACAAATTCCAGCCCGACAAGCTCGGCCGCGCCACGCTGCTGAGCGAATTCGGCGGCTATGTCCACCGCGTCGAGGGCCACGCCGCCGGCGGCAAGAGCGTCGGCTATAAGACGTGCGACGCGCCGCTCTCGCTCGAATATGCGCTTCAGGCGCTCTATGACGAGCAGATCCGTCCGGCCATCGCGCAGGGCCTCAGCGCCGCGGTGTACACGCAGCTGAGCGACGTGGAGCACGAGCTCAACGGTCTCGTGACCTATGACCGCAGCATCGTCAAGCTCCCGGTACAGACGCTGCGCAAGATCTTCTACATCGAAAATGAATGATCAAAACCGCCCGCTGCGATCGCAGCGGGCGGTTGGTTTTTGGATTTGGGCGCGTGCTTTAGTACGCCACGCCCCAATAGATCATGCACTTGGCGGGTTTGCCGCACACGGGGCAGACATCGTCCAGGTGCTCCTGCTCGAACGGGATGCAGCGGCTGGACATACCGGCCTTGTCCTTCATCTCGAGCTCGCAGTCGAGGTCGCCGCACCACATGGTCTTGATGAAGCCGCCGTTTTTCTCCTGCAGCTCCTTGGCCTCCGCGAGCGAGTGCGCCGCGTAGGTGTGCTCGTCGAGGTTGCGCTTGGCCTTGTCGAACAGGCCCTGCTGCACGGCCTCGAGCAGTTCGGGGATGCGCGCCTCGAGCTCGTCGAGCGCGACGGTGACCTTCTCGCCGTTGTCGCGGCGGACGGCGACGCAGTGGCCGGCCTCGATGTCCTTCGGGCCGATCTCGACGCGCAGCGGCACGCCCTTCATCTCCCAGTTGGCAAACTTCCAGCCGGGGCTGTTGTCGCTGAAATCACCCTGCGCGCGCAGGCCGGCGGCCTTCAGGCGCGCGACGAGCTCCTCGGCCTTCTCGGTCACGCCGGGCTTGTGCGCCGCGATGGGCAGCACGATCACCTGGATCGGCGCGATGTGCGGCGGCAGGACGAGGCCGCTGTTATCGCCGTGGGTCATGATCAGGCCGCCGATGATCCGCGTGGACATACCCCACGAGGTCTGGTGCGGATAGGCCTGCTGGTTGTTCTTATCGGTGTAGGTGATGTCAAACGCGCGGGCAAACCCGTCGCCGAAGTAGTGGCTCGTGCCGGACTGGAGCGCCTTGTGGTCGTGCATCATGCACTCGATCGTATAGGTGTTCACGGCGCCGGCGAACTTCTCCTTGTCGGTCTTGTTGCCGCGGATAACGGGCATGGCCAGCTCCTGCTCGCAGGTGTCGGCATAGATCTCGAGCATCTGCAGCGTCTCCTTGCGGGCCTCTTCCTCGGTGGCGTGCAGGGTGTGACCCTCCTGCCAGAGAAACTCACGGCCGCGCAGGAACGGGCGGGTGGTTTTCTCCCAGCGCATGACGCTGCACCACTGGTTGTACAGGCACGGCAGGTCGCGCCAGCTGTGCACGATGTGGCTCCAGTGCTCGCAGAAAAGCGTCTCGGACGTCGGGCGCACGCACAGGCGCTCCGGCAGCTCCTCGCTGCCGCCCATTGTGACCCACGCGCACTCGGGCGCGAAGCCCTCGACGTGGTCCTTCTCCTTCTGCAGCAGGCTCTCGGGGATCAGCATCGGCATGGACACGTTCTGGTGTCCGGTCGCCTTGAACTTGCCGTCGAGCACCTTCTGGATGTTCTCCCAGATGGCGTAGCCATACGGGCGCAGGATGAACAGGCCCTTGACATCGGAATAGTCCACCAGCTCCGCCTTGGTGCACACGTCGGTGAACCACTGGGCGAAGTCCACTTCCATATCGGTGATCTGCTCGACCTTCTTATCTTTGGCCATAAGCGCAACACTCCTCTGTAGGCCGCGCGGGGTGAGCGCGCGGGCGTATTTCTAATGTATGGGGTAACTTATATAGTGTATAGAATCCTCCGCCGCTTGTCAAGCGCCAAGCAGCTCCTGCACCGCAAAAACACCGATCATGACGGCGATGAGAAAGTACATCACGATCGCGCCGACGGAGTGCCGCGCCGGCCGGCGGTCAAACAGCTGCCCCACGCACCAGAACGTGAGCAGGCCGGTACCGATCCAGTAGACCGGGTTGAGCGCGACGGCCATGACCGTTACCTCGACAATCAGCAGCGCGAACACCACGATCTGCCACGTGCGGATGCGCCGCGCGCGGCTGTTGCAATAGATCTCGCGCCAGGCGTCGGCCAGCTCGCGGCGCTGGCGGCGGAAAAACGACTCACGTGGCTTTTTGGGCGCGGCATCGCTCGCTTCAGCCGGGGCCTCCGCAGCTGTTTCGACCGTCTCAGCCGCTGTTTCGGCCGCAGTCTCGGGCTCCGCTTCGGTGTAAGGGCGCTCTTGTTCCATGCGTTCCACTCCTTTCCGGTCTTTCGGAAAACCGGTCCTTTTTCCACAGGATACCCCGCCGCCGGCCGCCTGTCAAGGGCTGGATCACGGCTGAAAAGTGCATTTCGGGCTTGACCGCACACCGTTCGTGCAATATAATGTGTAAATTAGAGATGCTATTTCAAGATGAAATCGAACCCCTTGGAGGTGACCATCTATCAACAGACAGAGTTACATGGCGGAGATCAGCAGCCTGCTCGGCCTGATTACCGACGACAATACCCGTCAGGCGCTCATCGCGCAGATGGAGAATATGTTTGACAACGCCCCCGATGAGGAGCGCCTCATTCAGGAGATCGGCAACCCGACGAAAGTGGCCGTTGCCCTCATCCGCTACGCTGACAGCGGCAAGATCACACCGGCCGTCGCACCCGTGGTCGCGCCCGAGCAGGTGCAGCCCAAGCGCGCGCCGCAACCGCGTCCGCGTGCCGAGCAGTATCGCCCCATTGCGCCACAGCCGGCCTATGCCGACCAGTCTGCGGCCGATGCCTATGACGAGCAGCCCGGTTATGATGAGCAGCCCGCCGCGCCCGTGCTCGACGGTCAGCTCTCACTCGACGAGCAGCCCGCAGACGGCGGCTACTATGACGAGCAGCCCGCGGACGACGGCTACTACGGCGAGCAGCCTGCGGACGACGGCTACTATGACGAGCAGCCTGCGGACGACGGCTACTACGACGAGCAGCCCGAGGGCGACTATGATGACCCGAGCTACGCCACCGACGGCGAGGAAGGGTATTATGACGAGGCCTATTACGACGAGCCGGCCTACAAGACGAACGTCTTTCTGGCGATCCTCTACACGCTCGGCGCGATCATTATCGGCGTGCCGGTCTTTGCCGTGCTGCTGGTGCTGGATCTGGCCGTGCTGGCCATCGGCGTCGCGTGCGGCGCGGGCGGTGTGGGCCTGATCGCGACGGCTTTCATCGGCCTGCCCATGGTGGCGGATATGCTCATCCTGCTCGGCGGCGGCGCCGCCGTGATCGCCATCGCGCTCGTCGTGGTGTGGCTGGCCATCTGGCTGTTCATCCGCATGGTCATCGGCTGGGTCCGGCTGCTCACGCGCACGGGCAAGCGCTGGTGCAGAAAGGAGATCGCCGCATGAAAAAAGCCTGGAAAACCATTCTCATCATCGCGCTGTGCATCCTGATCGTCGGCGAGATCGTGCTCGGCGTCGGCCTCGCGACCGGCGGCAGCCCCGACCGCATCTGGGAAGCGGCGTATGAGCACTATGACATTGGCTCGATCTTCGCGATCATCAAGTCCTCCGGCATCGCGGACCTGTTGGCGAGCATCGGCCTGTAACAACAGTAAAAAATGAGACGGTGATCATCACCGTCTCATTTCATTTCATTTTAAAGAGCAGCACGCCGCCCGTCATCAGCACAAGCCCCGCCCATTTGCTCCAGCCGAAGGCGAGCTTTTCCGTGCCCATGATGCCAAAGGCGTCGATGGCCGCGGCCGTAGCCAGCTGCGCGATGAGAATCGTCGCCACGGCGAGCGTCGGGCCGAGCCTGCCCATGCCGAGCATGACCGTGACCGTGATGGCCAGCGCCAGCACACCGCCGAACCAGCAGTATTTCGGCGCGGCACCCAGCGCGGCAAAGCTGCCCGTGCGCCAGAACACCAGCACCAGCAGTGACAGCACCGCCGCCACGCACTGCACGAAGGCGTTGGTCTCCATCGTACCGATGTGCTCGGACAGGCGCGTGTTCATCACGCCCTGAATGCTCATCGCCGCCCCGGCGAGGATGCACGCGAGAAATCCACCCAAAATTCATCGGCTCCTTCCGAATAATCCTTGCACTGCCGCCCGGAATGTGTTACACTGTGTTGTGCTGGCAAACATTTGCCCGCAGTGCACGCACAAAGGAGGGCCCGTTCATGGCAGCAGGCAGCAAACCGAAATACTATCTCGTGGAGGCGAGCGTCCTGCCCGAGATCTTCGCCAAGGTGATCGAGGCCAAAGAACTGCTCGAGACCGGCCAGGTGCGCACAGTGGCGGATGCCGTGGCGCGCGTGGATATCAGCCGCAGCGCGTTTTACAAATACAAGGGCTTTGTGTCCCCGTTTCAGGATATGTCGCGCGGCCATCTGGTGACGTTCAACCTCGAGCTGCTCGACCGGCAGGGCATTCTGTCGTCCGTCCTCGCTATTTTTGCCGAAAACGGCGCAAATATACTCACCATCAACCAGAGCATCCCGACAAGCGGCGTCGCCCCCGTGACGATCACGGCCGCGACCGAGAATATGCAGACAACGATGGAGGCGTTCATGGCGGCGCTCAAGGGGGCCGAGGGCGTCATCCGCGTGCACCTCATGGCCGGCTGAATACAAAACGATCACAGCCCCGAACCTTGTCGGTTCGGGGCTGTTTTTCTGCACATATTTCATTCGAGCAGCTGCGCACGGCCGCCGTGCAGGCGAATCTTCCCGGCGCAGAAGCGCTTGACCGCCTCGGGCAGAAGCTTCCACTCCGCGTCGGTGAGCACGCGGCGCTTGAGCGTCGTCAGATCGTCGCTCTCGAGCACGGGCACAGCCTTTTGCAGCAGCACCGGGCCGACGCCGCCGGCCTCATCCACGAGATAGGCCGTCGCCCCCGTGACCTTCAGGCCGCGGGCGAGCACCGCCTCGTGCACCGCGTCGCCGCGCAGGTCCTCAAACGCCGGAACGAGCGACGGCTGCACCGCAATGACCTTGTTGCGAAAGCTCTTTGCCGTCTCGCGGCCGACGCCGGGGTAAAACCCCGCGTTGATGACGAGCTCGATGTCCATATCCTTGAGCTTGTTGCGGATGGCCATGTCGTACGACGTGTCGTTCGGAAACATGGCTGGCTCGACGACGACGGTCTCGATGCCGGCGTTGCGCGCGCGCTTGAGCGCGTAAGCGTTGGCGTCGGACGAGATGACGGCGACGAGCTGCAGCTCCGGGATCTCGCCGAAGAACACGGAGTCCAGCAAACTTTGCAATTTTGTTCCCTTGCCGGAAACCAGAACAGCGCTGCGGATCATATGCTCGTTTACTCCTTCCCCAGCAGCCGGGCGGCTGTGGCGCGGTTGTTGTCCTCCTGCCGGTTGAGCAGCTCGGTGCGGCGGCGCAGCTCCTCGCCTCTGCCGGCAAGCGCGACAGCCGCATCAATCTGATCGGACAGGTCCTTTTCGTTGACTGCCTCGAACTGCATATAGTTTGTCTGCTCGACATAGTCGAGAAACGCCGTGACCTTCGGGTCGTAGGCAACGCCGATGAGCGGCACGCCCTGCCCGGCGGCAAAGATCAGCCCGTGCAATCGCATGGACACGACAGCCGTCATGCGCGAGAGCACACCGATCACCTCGCCCGTGGACATCTGCTCGTCGAGCACGTAAAACGGGATGCTCAAATGCTCCGTAACGAGCTGGCCGGCCTCGCCGTCGGTGCGGAAATTGATGCTGATGAACACCGGCGTCAGGCCGTATTTCAGATAGGCGTACACGGCGCCGGCGGCAAACACGGTGGCCTTTTCCTCGATGCCGGGCCACTTGCGCAACACGAAGCCGATATACTTGCCGTCCGGATCCATATCGTGCTCGCGCAGAATGCGGTCGATACGGCTGCGTTCGGCGGCCGGCAGCGTGAGCGCGGGGTCGGACGCGAGGATAATCTCCGGCTCCGCGACGCCGAAATCACTGAGTGTCTCGCGGCTGTCCGGCTCGCGGAGGGTGATCTTATCGACACAGGTGTTGATGACGCGCGCGGCGAGCTGCCGGTCGCGCTCGTACACGATCGGGCCGATACCGCAGCCGTACATCTGCACCTTGCAGCCGCAGCGATGCGCCAGACGGATCGTGCTGAGATAATACCACAGGCTCATGCGGCTCGTGACATCCTGCATGAGGCTGCCGCCGCCGCTGATAAACAGCTGGCTCCGGCGCAGCACGCGCCGGATGCTGAGAAAACGAAACCGGTTGCAGGCGTTGACGCCATAGGCGCTGCGCGTATCCTTCGGGCGGCGGGAGATCACGGTCACGGGCATATGCGCGTCGATGCGGCGCATCTCGCCGATGATGGCCTGCAAGATGGCGTCGTCTCCGGCATTGCCGAAGCCGTAGGCCCCGCAGATGAGTACGCCGTCGCGCACACCGTCGCGCCGGTTGCGCTCCATACGGAAGACGGCGTTGTAAATTTCCAGCTGGCGCAGGCCGGTGGCCTCCTCGGAGAAGTCGGCCTTGCCGCGCCGGTAGAGCGCCTCGCCCATCTCGTGCCGGTAGTTTTCGTCGAGCGCGTAGCGCGCGAGGTAGGCCGCGAGCATACGCACATCACCAGGCTCGATGAGCAGGCCGGTCACGCCGTGCTCAATGATGGCCGGAACGCCGCCGACGTTGGAGGCGACAGTGGCCAGATGCGCGCGCGCGCCCTCCGGCAGCGCATAGGGAAACGCCTCCGACACGGACGAGAGCGTGTTGATATCGAGCGCGCCGTAAAAGCTGTCGAGATCGTTGACCCAGCCGAGGAAAAACACGCTGTCGGTAAGTCCGAGCTCTTTCGTGAGCGCCTCGAGCTTTTTGCGCTCCTTGCCGTCGCCCGCGATGGCGAGACGCAGCTGTGGGCAGGCCTTTTGGGCCAGAGCCACGGCGCGGATGAGCGTCGGGATGTCCTTGACGGGGTCAAGCCGGGCGGCAATGCCCGCAATGACGTCGCCGGGACGGACGGTATAGCCGAACTGCGCGAAATACGCCGCGCGGTCGGTCTTGGGCACGACGTGGGAAAAGTCAAGCCCGTTGTAGATGGAAAAGAGCCGGTTCGGCTCAAAGCCGCGGTCGATCAGCCGCTGGCGGATGGGATCGGACACGCACACACGGTAATCGAGCTGGTGCAGCGCCCAGATATTGAGCGTGCCGTAAACGGCGCGGGCGAACGGCCGGCCGAGATAGTCGAGCCGGTAGTCGCTGTGCACGGTGCTGATGACCGGCACGTGCACGCTCGGGCGCAGTAAGGCGCCCATGACATTTGCCATGGAGCCGTGGCAGTGCACGAGGTCGTATTCCCCGCTTCGGATCAGCTTTTTGAGCGCGGCGAGCTTTGCCGGAAAGCTCCCGTCGAGCACCATCGTCGGGATGCCGAGCGCAGCCGCACCGTCGGCAAAATCGCCGCCGCGGAAGCACACGAGCTGCACGTCGATGATCTGACCGAGATATTTCAGCAGGGAGTAAACATGCGTCCTGGCGCCGCCGGTATCGCCTCCGCTGATGAGGTGGATTACTTTCACTTTGCCCTCCAAAGCACTTGTGCGCGCCGCAAAAACACGGTATAATGCGCTCGTACAGGTGCAGACACATTCCCGCGCGAAATCAAGCGCGGATTCAGATTATTATACTGTATGATTCCACTATGGTCAAGTTTTGGAGGTCCGCAATGACGAAAATTTATCTGATCCGGCACGCGGAAGCGGAGGGCAACCTCTACCGCCGCATCCAGGGGCGCTGGGACGGGAGCATCACCCCGCTCGGCCTGCAGCAGATCGACGCGCTCGCGCAGCGGTTCCGCCGCGAGCACATCGACGCGCTCTACTGCAGCGACCTGTCGCGTGCGCGCGCGACGGCCGAGGCGATCACGCGCTATCATGACATTCCGGCCGTGGCCACACCGCGCCTGACGGAGATCTGCATGGGCGTGTGGGAGGGCCGCGCCTGGGGCGACGTGGAGCACGAATTTCCGGAGCAGATGCACTATTTCAACACGGATCCGGACCGCTGGTCCGTGCCCGGCTGCGAGCCGATCCGTGCAGTGCAAAAGCGCATGGCCCGCGCCATTGAGGACCTTGCCGCGCGGCACGATGGGCAGACGATCGCCCTCGTGAGCCACGGCATGGCCATCCGCGCCTATCTATGCACCGTGCTGGGCATCCCGAACAGTGAGATGGCCACCCTGCCCTATGGCGACAACACATCCGTGAGTCTGCTGCTCGTTGACGGCGAGCGCACGACCGTGGAGTATTATAACGACAACCGCCACCTCCCGCCCGCGCTGAGCACGTTCGGCAGCCAGACCTGGTGGCGCGGCAGCGGCAGCGGCGCGGAGAACCTGCGCTATGAGCCGCTGCGCTTCCCGCGCGACGAGGCGTTTTACCTCCAGTGCTACCGGGACGCCTGGCGCAACGTGCACGAAACGGACGAGGGCTTCGTGCCCGAGCTCTATGCCCGCAGCGCCGCCCGGCACGCGCAGGAGCACCCCGGCTCCGTCGTGCGCGTCCTGAGCGGGGACCGCGTGGTCGGTCTGGTCGAGCTCGATCCCGGGCGCGACGAGCAGGCCGGCTGCGGCTGGATCAGTCTGCTGTATATGCTGCCGGAATATCGCGGCCGCGGCTGGGCGATCCAGCTGCTGGGCTACGCGTTCTGGTTTTATGAGAATCATGACCGCAGCACCGTGCGCCTGCACGTGTCGGAAAACAACGCCCGCGCCATTACGTTCTATCAGCGCAGCGGTTTCGTGCAGATCGGGCGCGACCCCGGCGTGCGCGCGCATCTGCTGCTCATGGGCCGGCTCATCCACAGGACGGTGACGCATGCAGCGGTGTGATTTTCTGCCCGTCTCCGCCGAGGAGATGCACGAGCGCGGCTGGTGGTGGTACGACGCACTCGTCGTCGGCGGCGATGCGTATGTCGACCACCCGAGCTTCGGCACGGCGGTCATCAGCCGCGTGCTTGAGGCCGAGGGCCTGCGCGTGGCCGTACTCGCGCAGCCGGACTGGCACGACGCGGAGGCCTTCCGCGCCATGGGCCGGCCGCGGCTGGGCGTGTTCATCGGCGCCGGCAATCTCGACTCCATGGTCGCGCACTACACGGCGGCCAAGCGCCGCCGCAGCGAGGATTTTTACTCCCCCGGTAAGCGCACCGGCTGCCGGCCGGACCGCGCGGCCATCGTCTACTGCAACCGCGCACGCGAGGCCTTCGGCCCCGATATGCCGATCATCCTCGGCTCGCTCGAGGCGAGCCTGCGCCGCTTCGCGCACTACGATTACTGGGACGATCAGGTCCGCCGCGCCATCCTCTTTGACGCCCCGGCCGATCTGCTGGTCTACGGCATGGGCGAGGCGGCAACCATTGAGATCGCCCGCCGGCTGAAGAAAAAGCAGTCCGTGCGCACGATGACGGACATCCCCGGCACGGGCTACATCTCGCGCGAGCCGGAAACGTGCGCATTTGACCACATCACGCTCCCGTCGTTTGAGGACGTGCGCGACGATAAGCGCCTCTATGCCGAGGCCACGCGCACCGAGTACGCCGAGCACGACCCCATCCGCGGCCGTGCCATGATCCAGCCGTGCGAGGGGCGCTGTCTCGTCATCAATCCGCCCGCCATGCCGCTCGACACAAAGGAGCTCGACCGCGTGGCCGAGCTGCCCTACACGCGCGAGTGGCACCCCATGTACGAGCCGCTCGGCGGCGTGCCCGCGATCGAGGAGGTGCGCTTTAGCGTCATCCACAACCGCGGCTGCTTCGGCGGATGCAATTTCTGCGCGCTGGCGTTCCACCAGGGCCGCATGATCACGAGCCGCAGCCACGCGAGCGTCATCCGCGAGGTCGAGGCCATGACGCATCACCCGCTCTGGAAGGGCTACGTGTCGGACGTCGGCGGCCCGTCGGCCAACTTCCGCCACCCGTCGTGCCGTCAGCAGCTCGAGCGCGGTATGTGCCCGAACCGGCTGTGCCTCGCGCCGACGCCCTGCCCGAATATCGACGCCGACCACTCGGACTATCTCGCCCTGCTGCGCAAGCTGCGCCAGATCCCCGGTGTGAAGAAGGTGTTCGTGCGCAGCGGCATCCGCTATGACTATATGCTCTGCGACGATAACGACGCGTTCTTCCGCGAGCTCGTGCGCTACCACATCTCCGGTCAGCTCAAGGTCGCGCCCGAGCACTGCATCGACTCCGTGCTCGACTATATGGGCAAGCCCCACATCGGCACGTATGAGCGCTTCATGGACGAATACCGCCAGCTCAACAACAAGTACGACAAGGAGCAGTACGTCGTGCCGTACCTCATGAGCTCGCACCCCGGCAGCACACTCGCCGACGCCGTGGCCCTCGCGGAGTATCTCAACCGCCGCGGCCGCCAGCCCGAGCAGGTGCAGGACTTCTATCCAACCCCCGGCACGATCAGCACGTGTATGTACCACACCGGCATCGACCCGCGCACGATAAAGCCGGTCTATGTCGCGAAAACGCCGCATGAAAAGGATATGCAGCGCGCATTGCTGCAGTGGCGCCGGCCGGACAAGCGCCGGCTCGTCATTCAGGCACTGCACGAGGCCGGGCGCGAGGATCTGATCGGCTTCGGCAAGGACTGCCTTGTCCGCCCGATGACCGACCGGCGCAGACCCGCCAAGCCCGCCGAACCCCAGCCGGCCCAGCGCAAATACGGCAAGGTCTACGGCGGCGGCAAAAAGCCCGCAGCCGCCCGCACCGCGCAAAGCGCCAAACCCGGAAAGGCCGGAAAGTCCGGCAGGAATTCTGCCGCCGCCAAGGCTCCCGGCAAATCCGGCGGCAGGAGCGCGCCCAAGCCGCATGGGAAAGGCGGCCGCCGATGAAGTATCTCTTCCTATACCTCGCCGCCATCAACGTCCTCGCCTTTGCCGCCATGGGCATCGACAAGGCGAAGGCCCGCGCCGGTAAGTGGCGCATCGCGGAGGGCACGCTCTTCGCCCTCGCCGCGCTCGGCGGGGCGCTCGGCGGCACGCTGGGTATGCGCGTGTTCCACCACAAGACGAAACACAAGGAATTTCGCTTCGGCTTTCCCGCGCTGCTGTGCCTGCAGTGCGCGGCCGTGGCGTATCTCATTCTGATCTGGAAGCAGGTGCTCTGATATGACCCCCACCCTACTCGCCTATCAATTTGCCCCCCAAAAGCTCGGCAAAATGCAGGTCGTGTGCCTGCGGCTCGGCATCCGGGTGCAGGCGGTCGATCCGGCCGATTTCGGCCAGCCGGTCGGCGCGCTGGCCGGCGTGCTGCCATGCAAAGCGGACGCGCCCGCCGCTCCGCTCCCGGGGGAGATGCTCGTCATGGCGCACTTTCGCCCCGGTATGCTCGAGGGGATGCTGCAGGGGTTTCGCGCCGCGCACATCCCACCCGTCGCGCTCAAGGCCATGCTGACGGACACGAACGCCGCCTGGACGGCCGCCGCGCTCTATGCCGAGATTGCCAAAGAGCACGCCGCCATGCACAGCGGCGGGCGCGCGCACAAGCCTTAAAATTTCGTGATTTACAGCAAAACCCCGATTGACAAGCGCCCGCGCGTGTACTATTCTGAGGACACGGGTGCACACCTACCGGCAGTCAGGCGAAAAAAGTCTGACTGCCTTTGTGTTTGCCGCCGACATTGCCAAGGGGTTCCCGCTTATGAAACACAATCAGATCCGACAAGTTGTTTTCCCGATCCTGGCCGCGCTCATCTGGGGCACCGCCTTTGTCGCGCAGGACGTCTGCGCCGACACGATCGGCACGTTCACGTTCAACGCCGTGCGTTATTTCATCGCCGTGCTCGCCCTGCTGGTGCTGATCGCGGTGCTGGGCGCCGTGCGCAAGGACCGTCCGCAGCCCACAGCGGAAGAAAAGCGCGCCGGGCAAAAACAGCTCTGGCTCGGCGGCTTTTGCTGCGGCACGGCGCTGGCCATCGCCTCGAACTTCCAGCAGGCCGGCATCGCAGCCGGAACGGACGCCGGAAAGGCGGGTTTCCTCACGGCGCTGTACGTGGTGCTGGTCCCGGTGTTCGGCCTGTTTTTTAAGCGCAAGGTCAGCGTGCCGGTGTAGATCTCGGTGGTCGCCGTATCATTAAAAAAGT
>DBFWVW010000013.1:0-4576 GCA_048217285.1 Oscillospiraceae bacterium | reverse complement strand
CTCGAATCCGGAGCTCGGCGCGGCCAGCGTCTGGGATGGCATCCGCATCGTGTTTGCCGGCCTGTTCAGCACCGGCCGCACCGCGTCCGGCGTGCTCACCTGGGGCTTCAACTCCACCAACTTCGGCAATATGCTCTTCCGCGCCACGCCGCTGATCATGACGGGCCTGTCCGTCGCCGTGGCGTTCAAGACCGGCCTGTTCAACATCGGCGCGCCCGGCCAGTACCTCATGGGCACGCTCGTGTCGCTGTGCATCGCGCTCGGCATCCCGTCGACCAGCGTCGCCCCGTGGCTGATCTGGATCATCGCCTTTCTCGGCGGCGTCGCCGCCGGTGCGGTCTGGGGCGCGATCCCCGGCGCACTCAAGGCCTTTTTGAACATCAATGAGGTGCTCGCGAGCATCATGACCAACTGGCTGGCGGCAAACCTCGTCACCTGGATGTTCGATATCAGCAACTTCAAGAACCTTGTGGAAAACACCAAGTCCGGCTATATCTACAAGACGACCTATAACGACGTGGCCACCGCGAAGCTCGGCCTGGACAAGCTCTTCCCGAATTCGCAGGTCAACGCCGGTATCCTCGTGGCGATCCTCTTCGCCATTGCCATGTACATCCTCATGAACAAGACGACGCTCGGCTATGAGCTCAAGGCCTGCGGCATGAACCGCCACAGCGCCCGCTATGCCGGCATCCGCGACAAGCGCAACATCGTTTTGTCCATGGCCATCGCGGGCGGTCTCGCCGGCGGCGGCGCCGCGCTGTATTACCTGTCCGGCAACACGGAGTTTTTCTGGAGCACGTACCAGACGCTCCCGGCCGAGGGCTTCAACGGCATCCCGGTGGCGCTGCTCGCGGTCAACAACCCCATCGCCGTCATCTTCACGGCCATCTTCATGTCTGTGCTGGACATTGCGGGTCTGCAGCTGACCAACCTCACGGCTTATAACGAATACATTACCGACGTCATCATCGCGGCCATCGTGTATCTGAGCGCGTTCTCGCTCGTGATCCGTATGCTGCTCGATGGCCGGAAGAAAAAGCACAAATCCGGCGCTGCGCCGGCTGACGCCGCACCGGTCGAGTCCGCGCAGTCGCTCGGCGACCCGGATCTGCATCCGGATCCGGCCATCACAGACCCGGACGCGGATGCGTCCATCGCGGAAGGAGGCGAGCAGGCATGAGCTTTCTCATCCAACAGACACTGATCTATGCCGTTCCGCTCATGATTGTGGCGCTCGCCGGCGTGTTTGCCGAGCGCAGCGGCATCATCAACCTCGCGCTCGAGGGCATCATGATCTTCGGCGCGTTCATCGGCGTGCTCTTCGTGCGCCAGATGCAGGGCGTGGATACGTTCATCGCCGCCAAAGCTGCCGGTGATTGGGCCACACTGCAGGGGCTCGTACTGCTGGCCATGCTCGTGTCGGCGGCTATGGGCGCGCTGTTCTCGCTGCTGCTGTCGTTCGCATCGATCAATCTGCGCGCCGACCAGACCATCGGCGGCACGGCGCTCAACCTGCTGGCGCCCGCGCTGGTGCTGTTTTTCATCCGCGTCATCGCCAACCAGAACACCCTCAATATGGCCAGCGGCGACTCGGCCAGCTGGTTCATGATCAAAAAGAGCACGCTCGGCATCGACAAATCCGTCGATCTCGGCTTCTTCGGCGAGACCTTTATCAATAAGGTGTACCTCGCGACCTATGTGTGCATCCTGCTGTTCATCATCCTGTCGATTCTGCTGTACAAGACGCGCTTTGGCCTGCGTCTGCGCGCGTGCGGCGAAAATCCGCAGGCGGCCGACTCGCTCGGCATCAACGTCTACAGGATGCGTTACGCCGGCACGACCATTTCCGGCGCACTGGCCGGCATGGGCGGCTTTGTCTACGCGCTGACCACGGCCAACTGCTCGTCCAACGGTGACGTGGCGGGCTTCGGCTTCCTGGCGCTTGCCGTCATGATCTTCGGCAACTGGAAGCCGCTGAACATCGCGGGCGCGTCGCTGCTGTTCGGCCTGTTTAAGTGCATTGCCGCGGCCTATACCAGCCTGGACATCAACGGCGACGGCGTGTATCTGCTCGCGCAGATCGGCATCAGCGCGCACTTCTATCAGATGCTGCCGTACCTCATCACGATCATCGTGCTCGCCTTCACGTCCAAGAGCTCCCGCGCCCCCAAGGCCGAGGGTATTCCATACGACAAGGGCAGCCGCTGAAACAACACCCAACCGCAAATGCACCTGCCACCCCCCGGCAGGTGCAGCTTTTTGTATGGAGTGCATAAAGACGGCGCAAAGATTTTGTTGAAAGCGCGGAACTACACAAAATTTGCAAAATTGGTTGACATTTTGTGAACACGACCGTATACTGGGCAAAGCTGAACAAAGCATGATAGAGGTGCGGACGTCATCAGTACCCTCGGCTACCGGCAGGTCACCGGGAGGGGAAAGGGGCAGCCGCCGAAGGGTCCCGCAGGTGCCTGCCGCGGGATTGCCTGGGCCGTCGGAGAAGATCCGCCGGACTGCCGCAATACGCGGAGCGCTGTCATTGACCGGTACAAGGGTTTCAAGTGTCATGAACAGTATGCTCTGTTCATGACATTTTTTATGGGAGGAATTTCACTATGAATTCCAGACGCAAGATCCTGGCCGTGCTGCTGCTCGTCGTGATGGCCGTGTCGCTGCTGAGCGTGTGCGCGCTCGCTGCCGACGATGGGGAGGATGTGGCCAAGTCCATCACCTGCACGACCTGCAACGGTACCGGCATCTCGCAGGGCGAGGAATGCGGTGTCTGCGAGGGCACCGGCGAGATCACATCCACCAGCCGCATGGCGTTTTCGTTCTGGGCCCTCGTGCCGCCGATCGTCGCCATCATCCTCGCGCTCATCACGAAGGAAGTTTACTCGTCGCTGTTTGTTGGCATCCTGCTCGGCGCGCTGTTTTACTCGAATTTTAACCCGATCATCGGTCTCGATGCCATCATCACCGATGGCCTGACGCCCGCCGTCGCCGACAACGCCGGTATCATGCTCTTCCTCGTCATCCTCGGTGCCATGGTCGCGCTCATCAACCGCGCCGGTGGCTCCGCCGCCTTCGGCCGCTGGGCCGAGACCCACATCAAGACTCGCGCCGGTGCGATGTTTGCGACCTTTGTGCTCGGTGTGCTCATCTTCGTCGATGACTACTTTAACTGCCTGACCGTCGGCTCGGTCATGCAGCCTGTCACCGACCGGCACAAGATCTCCCGCGCCAAGCTCGCTTATCTCATCGACGCGACTGCCGCGCCCGTGTGCATGATCGCGCCGATCTCCTCCTGGGCGGCCGCCGTGTCCGGCGTTGTCGAGGACTACAACGGTTTTGACCTGTTCGTGCGCGCCATCCCGTACAATTTCTACTCGCTGCTCACGTTCGTGTTCGTCATTGCGCTCATCCTCATGAAGTTTGACTATGGCCCGATGCGCCTGCACGAGATGAACGCCCGCTTCAAGGACGACCTTTATACCACCGGCGAGCGCGTCGGCGCTGCCAACGACAGCATCGAGTCCAACGCCAATGGCCGCGTCATCGACCTGATTCTGCCCGTCGCCGTGCTGATCGTGACGTGCTTTGTCGGTCTCGTCTACGTCGGCGGCTACTGGGACGCTGCCGGTGACTGCTACCATGACTTTGTCGGTGCCTTCGGCAATACGGATGCCTTTGCCGCCCTGCCCTGGGGCTCGCTGATTGCGCTCGTGTTCACGATCCTCTACTTCTGGTGCCGCCGTCTCATTAACTTCAAGGACGCCATGGCCTGCCTGCCGAAGGGCTTTATCAACATGGTGCCCGCTATCACGATCCTGACGTTTGCCACCTCGCTCAAGAACATGACCGGCCTGCTCGGCGGCAAGTACTTCGTCGCCTCCGTCATGAACTCCGCGGCCGGGTCGCTGTTCAGCTTCCTGCCGGCGATCATCTTCATCGTCGCCTGCGTGCTGAGCTTCTCCACCGGCACGAGCTGGGGCACGTTCGGCATCCTGCTGCCGATCGTCACTTACGTGTTCGACCCGTCGAGCGAGCTGTTTATCATCGGCGTGTCTGCGTGCCTGGCCGGCGCCGTGTTCGGCGACCACTGCTCGCCCATCTCCGACACGACGATCATGGCCTCCGCCGGCGCAATGTGCAACCATGTCAACCACGTGTCCACGCAGCTGCCGTATGCCGGCACCGTTGGCGCCGTCTGCTTTGTCAACTACATCCTCGCGGGCTTCATCCAGAATGTCTACATCTGCCTTGCCATCGGCGTTGTGCTCGTGTTCGCGGCTCTGTTTGTCATCCGCGCCATTACCGCCAAGAAGCCGGTGCCCGGCTTCGAGGACGTTGCCTGAAGGGGATAAAACCCGCATTTTGAACGCCGCCTCCCGTTTCCGGAGGCGGCGTTTCGCCTTTTTGCCCCGCTGCAAAATGTAGGACTACAATACATGTTGGACAATTGAAGAAAAAGCTATGAGAAATATGGTTTCATGGGTTATAGTTAAGTTACCACACCAAACCAGCCCGAAAGGAGACCATATTCCTCATGAGCAAGAGTATAACACAAGACATG
>DBFWVW010000012.1:0-8139 GCA_048217285.1 Oscillospiraceae bacterium | reverse complement strand
CGCAGAGAGATCCCGGGCGGGGGAATCGCCCGATGAGGGGCTGGGGTATGAAGAAATCGTTTATGGAGCGTCTGGCGGCGTTCATTGTGGACAAACGGCGGCTGTTCGTGGTGCTGTTTGCTGTGGCGTGTGTGCTGTCGATCTTCTCAGCGAGCAAGACGGACGTCAACAATGAGCTGACCGACTATTTGCCGGACTCCACGCAGACGCGTCAGGGGCTGGAGATTATGAACCGCGAGTTTATCACCTATGGTGACGCGAAGGTCATGGTGTCCAACGTGACGCTTGCGCAGGCGGAGGAGCTTGCCGAGATGCTGCGCGGTGTGGACGGCGTCAAGAGCGTGACATTTGAAAAAGACACACACCATTATAATAGCGCATCGGCGCTTTTTGAGGTCACGTTTGACGGGGAAAAGCTCGACGAGATCAGCATCCAGGGCGTGAAGAACGTTCGCGCAGCGCTGGACGGCTATGATACGTATATCACGACCGAGATCGGCAACCCGACCGGCGAGATCCTCGAGCGCGAGATGCGCATCGTGCTCATCATCCTCATGTGTTCGATCTTCGTGGTGCTCCTGCTCACGAGCCATACTTACGCAGAGGTCCCGGTGCTCATCATCACCTTTGCCGTGGCTGTCTGGGTTAACAAGGGTACGAACTACTGGTTCCATGAGGTTTCGTTCATCACCAACTCCATCACGGCGGTGCTGCAGCTCGGCCTCGGCATCGACTATGCGATCATCATGTGCCATCATTACACGGAAGAGCGCGAGCATCTCGCGCCCCGCGAGGCCACCATCCGCGCGCTGACGCTGGCCATACCGGAGATCTCGGCCTCGAGTCTGACGACGATCTCGGGCCTGCTGGCGCTCTCGTTCATGAAGATCAAGATCGGTGAGGACATGAGCCTTGTGCTCATCAAGTCGATCCTGTTTCTGATGCTGACGGTGTTCTTCCTGATGCCGGCGCTCATCATGTACATGAGCCCGTGGATCGATAAGACGCACCACCGCCAGTTCCTGCCGCGCATCGATGCGCTCGGCCGCTTTGCCATCCGCAGCCGCTACATTGTGCCGCCGATCTTTCTGGTCATCATCATTGCGGGCTTCCTGCTGAGCAGCAAATGCCCCTTCGTGTTCGGCTACAGTACGCTCGATACCATTAAGCAAAATAACTACAAGATCGCCGAAAAGAAGATCAACGCCACCTTCGGCGAGACAAATCAGGTCGTGCTCATCTTCCCGTTCACGGACTTTGAGAGCGAGGCAGACCTGCTCGATGATCTCAATGAACTCAAGGGCGTCGATCATATTCAGGCGCTCGCGGGCGAGGAGGCCAAGGACGGCTACATGGTCACCGATTCGCTCACGCCGCGCAAATTCGCCGAGCTCACGGATATCGACATCGGCGTGTCGCGCGCGCTCTACACAGCTTACTGCACCGCGAACGATGATTACACGAAGGCCCTCGGCCAGCTCGTGGATCTGAGCAATATCGACAACTGCTCCGTGCCGCTCATCAATATGTTCAAGTTCCTGTATGAGCAGCGCGACATTTACCGCTCGAAGATCGCCGCCGCCACCATGAGCGACCTCGAGGAGATGTATGGCCGCCTGATCGACGGCGAAAAGCAGCTTCATTCCGAGGCCTATTCGCGCATGATCCTCTATCTCAACCTCCCGGTCGAGAGCGAGGAGACCTACGATTACCTGACGGTCATCAAGGGCGTCGTCGGTAAATACTACGACGAATCCTATTTCGTCGGCGAGACGGCCAAGGACAAGGACTTTTCCGATGCTTTCAGCACGGACAACACGCTCATCAGCATTCTCACGCTCGTGTTCGTCATTCTTGTGCTGCTGCTGACGTTCAGGTCCGTGGCGCTGCCGCTGCTGCTGATCCTCGTGATCCAGGGTAGCGTGTGGATCAACTTCTCGTTCCCGACGATTCTGCACAACAATCTGTATTTCCTGGCGTACCTGATCGTCAGCGCCATCATGATGGGTGCAAACATCGACTACGCCATCGTCATCTCGAGCCGGTATCTCCGGCTCAAGGAGGAGATGCCCTATAAGGAAGCCATGATCGAGGCGCTCAACCAGGCGTTCCCGACGGTCGTGACCTCCGGCACCATCCTCGCCGCAGCCGGCATGTCCATCGGCTTCTTGTCCTCGGAAAACACGGTCGCGTCCATCGGCATCTGCCTGGGCCGCGGCACGCTGATCTCGATGGTGCTGGTCATGTGTGTCCTGCCGCAGATTTTGCTGCTGGGCGACTCTCTGGTAGAAAAAACATCCTTTACAATTGGCCACCATGCCGCGCAGCAGCATCTGCAGGGGGCCATGCGTGTCAACGGGCACGTGCGCGGCTACATCAACGGTTATGTCGATGCGGAGATCCACGGCCGTGTGAACGGCACGGTCAGCGCATCGATCGATATCGGAAATGTGCAGATGGAGGAGGCTTCGGCGCAGCCTGCGCCGGAGGCGGCTCTGCACGGTGAGGAGGGTTCCGATGAAAAGACATAATGTGCGCCGGCTGCTTGCGATGGCGCTGGTGGCGGCCATGTGCCTGCTCTGCGGCGCGGCTGCGCAGCCGAACGCCAAGGAGATCCACATCTACTCTGCGGACGATCTTGTGCAGCTGAGCAAAAGCTGCAAGCTGGATACATATTCGCAGGGCAAGACGGTCTATCTGGACAACGATGTGGATCTGAGCGGATCGGACTTTGTGCCGATCCCGACTTTCGGCGGCACGTTCGAGGGTCAGAACCATACGATCAGCGGGGTGGAGCTCTCGGGCGATGCTTCCCATATGGGCCTGTTTCGCTATGTGCAGGCGGTCGGTACGGTCCGTGACCTGAAGGTCACCGGCAACATCGACACGGCCGGCACCCTCAACGAGATCGGCGCCATCGTCGGTACGAACTACGGCACGATCTCCGGCTGCTCGTTCAATGGCACGATCTCCGGCGAGAACAACGTCGGCGGCATCGCGGGCACGAACGAAGGCAGCGGCATGATCTATAACTGCAAGACCGAAGGCTTTGTCGAAGGCGACCATTACGTCGGCGGCATCGTCGGTCAGAACATCGGTACGATCTCCTATTGCTCGAACACCACAGGCGTGAATATCAACGCCAGTGAGGCGATTGACAGCGCGGAGGATCTCAACTCCCTGACGCTCCCCACCGTCTCGGACGACGAGGACGATGACACGCCGAAAAAGGCCAATACCTCCACGGACGTCGGCGGCATCTGCGGCTTCTCGTCCGGTGTCATCATTGGCTGCACGAACTGGGGCGGCGTCGGCTTTGAGCACGTCGGCTACAACATCGGTGGCATTGTCGGCCGCCAGAGCGGCCTGGTCTCCGGCTGCACGAACTGGGGCACGGCCTCCGGCCGCAAGGACGTCGGCGGCATCTGCGGCCAGATGGAGCCGTTCATCACGCTGGATGTGGAGTCCGGTTCGATCGGCGCCATGGCCAAGGAGCTCAACACGCTCCATGATCTGATGGATACCCTGCTCAACCACACAGGCGCCGCAGCGTCGTCGCTGGCTGCCACAGTCGGCGTGCTGAGCGATTCCGCGGCCCGCGCCACGGAGAGCGCGCGCTATGTGGCCGAGCGCACCACGGACTACGTGGACAATACGGTCACGACCGTCAACGAAGTGTTCATCCGCATCAACACGGCGGAGAAAATGCTTGCCCCCGCGATCACGGAGTTTTCTACGGCGGCCGTGTCGCTGGACAAATCGATTGATTACTTCAACAAGGGCTTTGATTATCTCGACATTGTCGATGAGATGACCGAGGCCGACAAGACGGCGTTTAAGGACGCAGCCAAGGATCTGAGCGTCTCGTCCGACCAGCTCAACGCGGCCATGGACTACTGCGCCTGGCTCATGAAGGTCATGGACAACGCCTACGGCACCGGCTCTTATGACCTGATCGCCAGCCGCCCGGACAACTGGCAGCAGATGTCCGATAAGTACGGCTACGAGTATAACCCCGACAATCTCGGCACCTATGAGTCGCAGCGTGACGCCCTGCTCAAGGGTACGGGCGACGCTGCCGAGGCGATTGGTGCGATCTCCGGCGACATCTCCACGATGACGAAGATCATCAATACCTACTACCTCACCGAGGACTCCACCGGCCACACCCGCCTGGATTACATGAGCGCCGCGTTCAAGAACGCGTTCGACGCGCTCAAGACCTCGAGCGGCAATTTCTCGACCGGTATGAGCTACCTCGACCAGGTCACGAAATACCTTGCCAGCAACGATCCGCTCAATCTGCCCGACATCAGCAGCGATTACCGCACCGCGATGGAGCAGATGTTCGACGATCTCGGCAGCATCTCGTCCGGTCTGTCACGCCTGAGCGTGGAGACGGCCACCTACAGCAACCAGATCATCGGCGATATGAAGGCGGTCAACGATCAGTTCAACGTCGTCATGATGCGCCTGTGCGACATCCTCGAGCTTGCCCTGAGTAAGGATAAGGACGACATCATCCAGGACGTTTCGGAGGAAGCGCTCTCGAGCACGACGGACGGCAAGGTCTATAACAGCAATAACTACGGCAAGGTCGACGGCGACGTCAATGTCGGCGGCGTTGCCGGTACGATGGACATTGAGTACGATTTTGATCCGGAGAGCGACTCCAATGTCATCAAAGACTCCACGCTGACGGCCAAGTACTTTACCAAGTGCGTGCTGCTCGACAGCAAGAACTACGGCAATGCCACCTCGCGCAAAGACTGCGTCGGCGCCATCTGCGGCTATGCGGATCTGGGCGTCATCAGCGGCTGCGAAGGCTATGGCACGGCTGAGAGCACGGCAGGTGACTATGTCGGCGGTGTCGTCGGCCAGTCGCAGGGTTCCGTGCGCAACAGCTTCGCCAAGTGCGAGCTGACCGGCCGTAACTACATCGGCGGTATCGCCGGTTACGGCATGAACGTCAGCGGCTGCAACACGCTCGTGAATCTCAACGGCTCCGGCAACTGTGTCGGCACCATCGCCGGTGAGATCGACAAGGACGGCAGCGCGGCCGATAATTACTTCGTCCACGAGACGGAGGCCGGCATTGACGGCATCAGCTATGCGGGCAAGGCCGAGGGCATGAGCTATGAGGCCTTCATGGCGCGCGACGGCATCCCGGCGGAGTTCTCCAGCTTTGCCGTCACCTTCACGGCCAACGGTGAGGTCGTCAAGACGATCACGTTTGCTTACGGTGGCTCGATCGACGAATCTCAGATCCCTGATTGCCCGACCGTGGAGGGCAACTACGGCTCCTGGCCGGAACATGATTACAGCCACCTGACTTTCGACCTTGAGGTCAAGGCGGAGTACACCGCCGTCTCGACGGTCGTGGCCGGCGACCTGTATGCGGACAACAGCCGCACGCCGATCGTGCTGGCCGAGGGCGTCTTTGACCCGGCAACGGATGTGCACATCACATCGGCTGAGGCCGACGGCCCGACGCTGCGCGGCAACCAGCAGCTGTACATGAAGTACAACGTCGAGATTCTCAACGACACGGTTGACGACGACACGGACAACACCGTTTCCCTGCGCGTTTACGCGCCGGACACCGGCGCGAGTTACACGGTCTACACCTATCAGAACGGCACATGGGCAAGCACGTCCAGCAGCCGTGACGGCAGCTACCTCGTCTTTAAGACCATGGATCGCGATCTGCAGTTCGCCGTTACAAAGGCGCACCACGGCCCGCTGTTCTACATTCTCATCGTGCTGATCGTGTTGGCCATGATCGTCGCGGTGCTGCGCCTGCTTTACTGCCGGAAGCTGAAGAAGGCAGTTGCGGCCGGAACCATGACCGAGGAAGAAGCGGCAACACTGCGCAAGCAGGGCCTGCGTATGTGGCTGGGCGAGGAGCACGCGAAGCTTCAGGCCAAGCAAGCCGCTGCCAAGGAGGCAAAAGAGGCCAAGCGCGCTGCCGCAGCGGAAGCCGCGGCCGGTGCCGCGGAAACGGCGGAGGAAGCAGCTCCGGCGGACAACGCCGAGACAGCGGAAGCTCCGGCTGAGACGGAATCGGAAACGGTCTGTGCTGATAACGGCGAAGCGGACACGGAAGATTCTGACGCCACCCAGCACCCCTGATGTGAACCCATCCCTTTACCCATAACTGCTAACTGCGAAAATCCCCGATTGGTGACCCAATCGGGGATTTTTGTGCGCCGGATAGGAAAACCGCCCCGACCGTTGCGGTCGGGGCAGATGCAGAGGTTCGCTGTTGTATGGCGGCTTATGCGCGCTTCCACTTGACGCCCTGAGGGGTGTCCTCGAGCACGATGCCGGCGGCTTTGAGCTCATCGCGGATGCGGTCGGCCTCGGCCCAGTTCTTGGCCTTGCGGGCAGCCTGGCGCGCGGCGATCTTTTCCTCAATGGCTTTTGCCTCGGGGTCCTCGCTGCTATCGGTGCCGAACGGGATGCCCAGCACGTCGCACAGCTCGAGGAAGCGGTCGAGGCACGCCTGTGCCAGCGCCTTGCTCGGGTCGGCGGCGGGGGAGACGGCGGTGTTGATCTCGCGCACCATCTCAAAGATGACGGAGATGGCGTCGGCGGTGTTGAAGTCGTCGTCCATGACGGCGTCAAACTTCTCGCGGTACTGGTCAAGGCTCTGCACGAAGGCGGCGTCCGCCTCGCTCAGGCCGCTGTCGCGGCCGTTGGCGATGAAAAACTCCAGATTGCTCTTGGCGGTGCGCAGACGCTCGAGCGCGGCCTTGGCCTGCATGAGGATCTCGCCGGAGTAGTTGAGCGGGCTGCGGTAGTGGCTCATGAGCATGAACATACGGATGCAGTCGTAGCCGTAGACGGCGGCGGCCTCGCGCACGGTGAAGAAGTTGCCGAGCGACTTGCTCATCTTCTTGTTGTCGATGTTGATAAAGCCGTTGTGCAGCCAGTAGTTGACGAATTTGCAGCCGTTGGCGGCCTCGGACTGCGCAATCTCGTTTTCGTGGTGCGGGAAGGCGAGGTCGCTGCCGCCGCAGTGGATGTCGATCGTCTTGCCGAGGTAGCGGTTGGACATGGCCGAGCACTCAATGTGCCAGCCGGGACGGCCGTTGCCCCACGGCGAGGGCCAGAACGGCTCGCCGGGCTTGGCGGCCTTCCAGAGCGCGAAGTCGAGCGGGTTCTCCTTAATGTCGTTGACGTCGATGCGCGCGCCGGACTGCAGATCCTCGATCGGCTGGTGGCTGAGCTTGCCATAGTCCCGGAACTTCAGCGTGCGGTAGTACACGTCGCCGTTGACCTCGTAGGCGTAGCCCTTGTCGATGAGCGTTGTGATGAGGTCGATGATCTGCTGGATATTTTCCGTGGCCTTCGGGTGCACGGTCGCCTCGCGGACACCGAGCGCGTGCGCATCGGTGAAGTACTCGGCGATGTATTTTTTTGCGACTTCCTCGCTGGAGATGCCCTCCTCGTTGGCGCGCTTGATGATCTTGTCGTCCACGTCGGTGAAGTTCTGCACGAACGTCACCTCGTAGCCGCGGTACTCCAGATAGCGGCGCAGCACGTCGAACATGATGATCGGGCGCGCGTTGCCGACGTGGATGTAGTTGTATACCGTCGGGCCGCAGGCGTACATACGCACTTTGCCCGGTTCGATCGGCACGAACGCTTCCTTCTGCATGGACATGGTGTTGTACAGTTTCATATTCAGGCTCCTTTGAGACGTATTTGCAATAAAAAAGCGCCCTCATGCCGTCCGGCATGAGAGGCGAAGTCCTTCGCGGTTCCACTCTCGTTTCTCGCTCGCTGCACCGTAACGCGGTGCCTTCGGGCGGGCATTTCCTCCCGCCACGCTCCCGGACGCACGTTCCGCCCCACCGGACGGCTCCCTCACAGCATCTGGGTGCCTCTCTGAGACCGGACATTGGGCGTACTCTTTCCGTTCATTGTATTCATCATCTTAACATATGCACCCGGAAATGTCAAGGTTGCGCGCTGCGCGCCGGTATGGTATGCTGTAGGACTACAATACATGTTGGACAATTGAAGAAAAAGCTATGAGAAATATGGTCTCATGGGTTATAGTTAAGTTACCACACCAAACCAGCCCGAAAGGAGACCATATTCCTCATGAGCAAGAGTATAACACAAGACATG
>DBFWVW010000113.1:0-23437 GCA_048217285.1 Oscillospiraceae bacterium | reverse complement strand
CCGACCCCACGCCAGGCCTGGCGTGGGGTTTTCGGTAAGAAAGAGAGAGAACACATATGAAGCTTCCGTTTTTGAAGAAAAACAAGCCCGCCCCGGAGACCCCGGACGCGCCGCGCGCGCCGTTCCCCTTCGCGGCGCCGGCGCAGGACGAGCCCGTGCCCGCAATCCACATCGACGCGCGCGTGCTGGATTTCCTGCACAAATACGACGCCGCGCCCGACCAGGTCGACACGCAGTCCCTCACCGACGCCATGCTCGCCGCGATGCAGCGCGGTCTGCGCGGCGAGGCGGGCGGTCTGCCGATGCTGCCGGCCTACCTCGCGCCGCATGGCCACATCACCGCGCCGAAGGACAAGCGCGTCGCCGTCATTGACGCCGGCGGCACGAACTTCCGCGTTGCCACCGTGCACTATGAGTTCGGCCAGCCGATCATCGAAAACGAGCGCGCGCTGCCCATGCCCGGCTCGGAGTGCGACGCCGACTGGATGGACTTCATCCGTCTGGCGGCCGACGCGCTCGAGCCGCTGCTTGCGCACGTCACGCAGATCGGCGTCTGCTTCAGCTACCCGGCCGAGAACACGCCGGAGCTGGACGCGAAAGTGCTCGGCATGACGAAGGAGGTGCAGCTGACCGGGTGGGTGGATCACCTCGTGGGCGCCGACCTCGCCGACGAGCTGGCGCGCCGCGGCTGCGCGAAGCTGCCCATCGTGGTCATCAACGACACCCCGGCCACGTACCTGAGCGGCTCGACCACCATTGCCAACAACTACGCCAACGGCTTTGCCGGGCTCGTCAACGGCACGGGCACGAACACGTGCTGCCTGCTGCCGGTGCGCGCGATCGAAAAGCTCGGAAGCGATACCGACGGTGAAATGCTCGTCAACCTCGAATCCGGCTCGTTCACCGACGTGCCGCAGAGTGCCTTTGACAAAGCGCTCGACGCGGCCTCGGCCGCACCGGGCGCATACCGGTTCGAGAAGATGACGAGCGGTCGCTACCTCGGTGAACTCAGCCGTCTGGCGCTCGCCGCCGCCGCGAAGGACGGCCTGTTCGCGCCGGAGACAGCAAGCAAGCTCTGCGCGCTCGACGTGCTGACCGCCGACGACGCGGGCGCCTTCGGCGCGGACCCGGACTGCGGCGCCATCGCGGCGCTGAGCGAGGCGACGGACGCCGACCGCAAAACCGCCGCCATGATCATTCAGGGCGTGTTCGGCCGCGCGGCGAAGGCGATCGTTGCAAACATCGCGGCCATCGTCTTTCTGACCGACGGCGCGAAAAACCGCTACCGCCCCATGGTCGTAGCGGTGGACGGGGCGCTGTTTCGCTACTCGACGCTCCTGCGCCCGGCCATCAGCGAGGAGCTCGACACTTTCCTCGTGCAAAAGCACCAGCGCTACTGCGTGTGCAAGCCCGTGCCGAACGCTTCCGCCGTCGGCACGGCCGCCGCATCTCTGCTGTGGGGCTAACTGCAAAGCGCAAAAAAGCCGGATGTCTGTGACATCCGACTTTTTTGCGTCTAAGTGGTGAAAGCAAAGCAAATATAGCAGATAATTTCTCCGGAAGTGGGGATCCGCCGTCATTTCGTTTCCGGCCAGAACAGCGCGTCAAGCGTACAGTCCAGCGCCTGGCAGATGGAAATGCACAGACGAATGGTGGGATTATAGTCCCCTTTTTCGATAGCGACGATCGTCTGGCGTGACACGCCGACGGCATCCGCCAGCTGTTGCTGCGACCAGTCACGCGCGGCGCGCGCCGCCTTGAGCTTAGGTTCTTCATATGTCATCCCTGTGGGCACGCACCGCGGACATACACGCCGCGACCGTAACCGGTACGAAGCCAAGCCCCATGATGAAATTCATGCTGCTCTCATGCGTGAGCAAACCGTGGTCCAGCAGCGGCTGCCCCGCAGCAACGCGCGCAATCGCCACACCGAGATTGAGCGCAGCCACAAGCGCAAACAGCACGCTCGACACGACCAAGCGCTCATGGATACCAATAGTCAAAAATAAAAGATTTTTAGGTGCAGGCTCATTTGAGCGGTTTGTCGCGCTCGGCCCAGAGATAGTTCGTATTGCGCCACAAAAAGACCAGCAGCTCTTGCCGGTAGCGCTCGGGGGCGACCTGCGCGGACATGGCGTGCTCCGCACCGGGGATGACGACGAGCCGCTGCGTCCTCCGGCAGGCGGCAAGGTTACGCTCGCTGTGGTGCAGGGGCACGAACGTGTCCGCATCGCCGTGGAAAAACAGGATGGGAATATCCAGTGCCGCCATGCCGGGCGTGGTATCGACGGCATCAAGGTCCAGTCCGTTGCGGCGCAGGATGCGCACGCAGGCGCGCGCGAGCGGCTTTTGCAGCCAGCGCGGTGCGTTCGTGCCGTGGCGCACGGCGTCCGCGACCTCGAGTTCAAAGCTGGAGTAGCCGCAGTCGGCCACAACGCAGGCAAGCTCCCCCTGCAGCTCCGGCAGCTGCGCCGCCAGCAGTACCGATGCCGCGCCCATCGACACACCGTAGAGCGCGATCGGTCGCTGCACGCGCGAGTGCTCGCGCACCCAGTGCACCCACTGGGCGATGTCATAGCGCTCGAGCTGGCCAAACGTAAGGCACTTGCCCTCGCTCAGGCCATGCGCGCGCTCATCGATCAGCAGCAGGTTGCAGCCGCCGGAGGCGTACAGCGCCGGAAACTGGGCGCTGAAATCATGCTCGGTATGGCTGTGGTAACCGTGGCAGAGGATGACCGTGGCGTGCGCGTTGGGTACGCGGTAGAGCCGCGCGTGCAGGCGCGCGCCGTCAGTCGCAGGGGTGAATACATCCTCGTGCGGCCGCTCCTGCATGGCCGCGACACCGGCGCGCACGCGCGCGAGTGCCGCCATTCCCTGCTCAGAGTCGGCCGTCCAGCCCTGCTTGCGCAGGATATGCTGCTCCCACGCAGCCTGACTGTCCGCGCGCTCCGGCACACAACCGATCGATTTTGCCAGCATACGCTGCTCGACGTACCACACGAGCAGCCACACCAGCGCCGCCAGCACCGCCGCGCCCAGCAGGCACAGCAGCACGATCCAGACGGGTTTCATAAGTGCGTCTCCGGTGCGGCGCACAGATCGAGCACGATCTTCTGCGCCAGCAGCAAGCCGGCGCTGCCCGGCACCCACGGCAGCGAGCCGGGCACGCTCCGGCGGCCCGGCGGCGGAGCGCACAGCGCCTCCGGCGTCATGGCGGGCTCGGGGCTGAACACGACCGCATGGTGGGTAATGCCGGCGCTGCGCAGCTCGCGGCGCATGACGCGCGCAAACGGGCAGCCGCTCGTCTGGCTGATATCGCAGAGCACAAACCGGCTCGCATCCGCCTTGTTGCCGGTGCCGAGCGCCGACACGATCGGGATACCGCGCGCGTGCGCAGTGCGGATCAGATCCACCTTGCAGGACACGAGGTCAATACAGTCGGCAATATAATCATACTCCGTGTCGAAAAACCGCTCCCGCGTCGCCGTCTCGTAGCGCTCGGCGCGCGCATCGACAGCAATGCCGGGGTTGATGTCCCGCACGCGCGCGGCCATGACGGCCGCCTTCGGCTGGCCGATTGTGGAGTGCAGCGCGCAGCACTGGCGGTTGAGATTGCTCTCGCTGACGGTGTCCTCGTCCACAAGCGTGAGCGCGCCGACGCCGGCACGGGCCAGCGCCTCGGCACACCAGCTGCCCACGCCGCCGAGACCGAGCACCGCGACATGACTGCGCTGCAAGCGCGCGAGCGCGGTCTCGCCGAGGAGCATCTGCGTGCGGATGGTCTGCTCGGTCATAGCGCACCCTCCCGCTCGAAGGTCACGACGAAATCCGTGCCGTCGTAGCCCGCCTCTGCGACCTCCCAGCCGGCTTTCTCCTCGGCCTCGAGCGCGTCGGCAAGGGCGCGCGCATCGAGCACAGTCGTGTCGTAGCGCTGTGTTTTTGTTCTGGTCATACCTGTCCCTCCATGGAAAGTTGAAAAAGAGCCGTCCTGTCCGGGCGGCTCTTTCGCGTGTCTGATTTATCCGACGTACTTCATGCCGTTGAGTTCCGTGCTGGTCCAACCGTCGAAGAAGGTGCTCTGCCACTCGTTGAAATCTGCCGTGCGCAGTGCCTGATCGGCAAGGTAATCGCAGTAGCGCTCGCCCTGGCCGACGTAGTACACGAGGTGGTAGCCGCAGTAGGAATCGCTCTCGTTAAAGACGATGCCCACATCGCCCGGCTTGCGCGCGGGGTCAAAGCAGAAATCGTTGAACTCCTGCACCATCTGGCCCTTATAGACGTTTTCATACAGGCCGCCCTTGGTGTTCGAGCCGCTGTCCTGACTCATGGAATTGGCAAGCTGCGCGAAGTCGTCCTCGGTCTGGTCGCTCTTCATCCAGCGCTCGTAGACATCGTCGATCGCGTCCTTCGCCTTCTTCTTATCGTCGTCGGAGTACGTGCCGTCGCCGTCGCTGTCCTCCGCCTTGATGAGGATGTGGCGGACGTTGACGGTGTTGTACGTATTGTCGTCGCGGCTCTCAAAGAGCACGACGTAGTAGCCGCTGTTTTCCTGCTCCACGACCGTTACGTCATTGGCAGTGCGCTCGGCGCTGTAGAGCCAGTCGGCATACACGGCGGAACGGAAGGCAGAGCCCTTGGTGTTGGCATTGTCCGTGGCGCTCGGCGCGGTGGTCGTGCCGTCCTCGGACTCCTTGGCAGGAACGTTGGCCGTCACGGCGGCGGCAAAGCTGTCCGCGTCATGCGTGGCGGCAGCGATTTTGTCGGCCGTGGCCTTGGCGGCTGCCATCGTGGCGTCCGTGGTCGCGGAAGAGGTGTTGCCGTCGTCGTCCGTGGTCTCTTCCTTATCCGCCTGAACAAAGTAGTACTGATAGCTGAACACATCGTAGCTGTCCTTGTTCTCGGCGTAGTTCGCCGCGATCTCCTCGGGCGTGTAGGTGTAGCTGTCATACTGCTGCTGCGAATACTTCGAGGCAAGCTGGCTCAGCTCCAGCATATGGCGCACGACCTTCTTGGTCACGCCATTGCCGTAGGCCGCCTGAAGATACTTGCTGACGGAGCTGTACTTATACTGCTTGGCGGCGAGCTCAATGTAGGAAAACTGCTCATCGACCTCATGCTGATCGTCCTCGTCGAGCGAGATGCCGGCCTTCTGCGCCGCATCGCACAGCGCCGTGACCTGCACCAGGTTCTTCTTGGCAGCGTCCTTGAAATAATCGTCCCAGGTATCAAACTCATCGCTGATGCCGCACTTCTGCTCATCGAGCGCCTTGCGGGTATCCAGGCTAATGGCAGACAGATAGCTGCCGTACTGATTGCAGAACGTGAGATAGGCGGAGCGGTAGGCATAATTGACCTCCGCCGAGGAATACTTCACATCGCCGACCTGCAGCGCGGGCCGCGCAGTGTAAAAGAGGCTGGAGTTGCCGACCAGAATGGCAACAACGAGCAGCACAACGATGATCGTGCCGACCGTCCACTTGATCTTGCTTTGTTTGCGCTCTTTGGCTTCCTTCTGCGAGGCGACCTGGCGGCGCTCCGTGCCCAGCGCACGCTCGTCTGTGCGGCGCTTCTTGTCCTGGGATGCACTCATTCGTGATTCACCTTATCCTTTGAAAATAGTGTTGCCCGCGGAGACAGGCTCCGCTTACGGAAAATATGCATAGATTATAGCGCAATCGGCGGATGGTTTCAAGTTCTTTCTATTTTCACGGCGCAGGTTCGTGCATTTTTTCGCATCCGGGCGCATAGAATGGCCGTATGCGAATCAACCGGGAGGTGAAACCACATGGGTCAGGACCTGGACGACTGGATCTTTGGCGGACAGAGCGCCGCTCCGAGCGAGCGCTGAACCGAAGCTGCTGCCGCTGTGCGCCCACAGGAACGCACGGCGGTTTTCCTTTGCGCACCGGGCAGAGGATTTGCCAGCGCCCCGCGTTTGAGGGGCGTTGGCACGAGGCAGTGAAAATTTCGGCGTTTCGCTGAACATTTCTCGCTATTTTTGTTTATTAAATCATTGACAAAAAGAAAACGAGCTGCTATACTGTAGCCAGAACCCGAGAAGAGCAGCAGCCCCGCACGAGGGGCAGCGCCTTTAGAATACAGGTTCAGCGCAATCGATGGAGGTGAGTCCAATGTACTGAATCATCCGGAAGCAGACAGGGTTCTGTAACTCCGGAGTCGGCACGCAGTGGCGCGGAATCTTGCATGAGCATTTCCCTTCACAGCGGTCGGAGTCCGCGTGCAGCGCAAGTCCCCCCTGCACACGGCAGGAAAACGAAACAAAAGGAGGTTCGGGTGATGGAACCGAACACGGCAGGATAGCCCCTTGTTCCGATGTTGGAGCAAGGGGCTATCTTTTTGTCTTTCAGCCAAAAAGATAGCCCAATCTCTTACGAGGCGGGCCTTGCCCCCTCGTGCTCCCCTGCGGCTCTATGGACAAACCTTTTCGCGATCCTATGCGCTGCTTCCGAAATAGAAGCCCGATTTCTTACGAGAGGTCCTTTCCGCTGCGGTCAGATCATTTCCATAATTCAGTTTACATAATGCTCATATTCATCAACACAGCAAACCTATAATCGCCAGAAAACCAAAGCTATTTTCCTGCTCCATCACCTCGGAAGTGGTTTGCATAATATTGTTTACATAATTATATTTCATCGCACAGGAGTGCGATCACCGTCATGACGCAGCCGGTCAGGACGCTCAGGTCGGCCGCATTCCAGATGATGCGCCGGAAAAACGGAACGACCGCCCGCGGCAGGTACACGTAGTCCGTGACCGAGCCGCGTGCCCAGCGCTCGATGAGATTGGCCAGCGCGCCGCCGAGCATCAGGCCCGTGCCGAGCTGCAGCGCCGTGCCGCTCCGGCGGCAGACGCACACGACCGCTGCGGCCGCCAGCACGGCAACGGACGCAGTCTGCAGCGCTGTGGCCGCTTTCGGCCGATCCGCCAATTTGCTGCACAGCAGGCCGCGATTGTGCGCCCGGCGCAGCTGCACGCGCCGCCCGATGCGCAGCGGGAAGGTCTCGGCCGGCAGAGCATTGATCTTCCGGCGGATGACCACCTCGGCTGTCAGCACTGCCGCTGCCGGCAGAATGGTTTTCCACATGGGGCTTCCCTCCTTCGGATTGGAAATGCCTGTGCGCATTGTAGCACAAATGCGCCTGTGTGAAAAGGTTCACAGAAAAGTTTCCGTTTGGGGCTTTACAGGCGCGGCGGGATGGTGTAAGGTGTTTTTAGAGAAATGTAGTATAAATACGGATCAAGGTCGAGAAATTTTAGTCAAAAAGGAGAACCTGCCAACATGGAACTGACGCAAAACCCGTCCGTACTGGAGCTGGTGCGCAAAACTGCCGAACTCACGACCCCGAAAGAGATCGTCTGGATCGACGGCTCGGAGGCCCAGCTCGAATCCCTGAGAAAGATCGCCGTGGAAACCGGCGAGCTCATCAAACTCAATGAAGAAAAACTGCCCGGCTGCTATCTCAACCGCAGCGACGTCAACGACGTGGCGCGTGTGGAAGGCCGGACATTTATCTGCTCGAAAACCCGCGAAGAGGCCGGCCCCACGAACAACTGGATGGATCCGGACGAGATGAAGGCCAAGCTGCACGAGATCCTGCGCGGCGCCATGGCCGGCCGCACGATGTATGTCATCCCCTACGCCATGGGCGTGATCGGCTCCTCGTTTGCCAAATATGGCATCGAGGTCACGGACTCGATCTACGTCGTGCTGAACATGGCCATCATGACGCGCATCGGCACGAAGGTGCTCGACGCGCTCGGTGACAGCGACGATGTCATCCTCGGCGTGCACTCCAAGGTCACGCTCGATCCCGACAACCGCTACATCGTCCACTTCCCGGAAGAGAACAAGATCATCTCCGTTAACTCCAACTACGGCGGCAACGTGCTGCAGGGCAAAAAGTGCTTCTCGCTGCGCATCGCCTCCGTGCTCGGCCGCCGCGAGGGTTGGCTTGCCGAGCATATGCTCATCCTCGGTATCCAGAATCCCAAGGGCGAAGTTCGCTATGTGACGAGCGCGTTCCCGTCCGCGTGCGGCAAGACGAACCTCGCCATGCTCATCCCGCCCGAGGGCTACCGCAAAAACGGCTGGAAGTGCTGGACCGTCGGCGATGACATCGCCTGGCTGCGCGTCGGCCCGGACGGCCGCCTCTGGGCCGTGAACCCGGAAAACGGCTTCTTCGGCGTCGCCCCCGGCACGAGCCAGAAATCCAACCCGAACGCGCTCGCATCCACGAGCAAAAACACCATCTTCACAAACGTCGTGCTCAACGAGGACGACATGACCGTCTGGTGGGAGGGCATGACCAAGCAGCCGCCGAAGGGCCACCTGCGCAACTGGAAGGGCGAAGTGTGGGACGGCAGCGACGGCACCCGCGGCGCGCACCCGAACAGCCGCTTCACCGCACCGGCGGAAAACTGCCCGTGCATCAGTGAGGAGTTCTTCAAGGGCACCGGCGTGCCGATCAGCGCGATCATCTTCGGCGGCCGCCGCGCAAAGACCGCTCCGCTGGTCTATCAGTCCCGCGACTGGGCGCACGGTGTGTTCGTCGGCGCGACGATGGCGTCCGAGACGACAGCCGCCGCGACCGGCGCCGTGGGCGTTGTGCGCCGCGACCCGATGGCCATGCGCCCGTTCTGCGGCTACAACATGGCCGACTACTGGCAGCACTGGCTCGACGTGGGCGAGAAGCTGCCGAACGCGCCGAAGATCTTCAACGTCAACTGGTTCCGCACGGACGACAACGGCCGCTTTCTGTGGCCGGGCTTTGGTGACAATCTGCGCGTGCTCGAGTGGATCCTCAAGCGCTGCTTTGACGAAGTGGGCGCAGACGAGACGGTCATCGGCTATGAACCGAAGCCCGAGGACATCAACCTCGACGGCAGCGGCGTGGCGGTCGAGACGCTCAAAGAGCTGCTGACGCTCGACGCCGAAAGCTGGCGCGAAAACTGCGCGGGCATCCGTGAATACTTTGAGCAGTTCGGCAACAAGCTGCCGCACGAGCTGTGCGAGGAACTCGAGGCACTGGAAAAAGCGTTCGCTGAGTAAGGTACATAGCAAAATCCCCGCTGTCCGGTTGGACAGCGGGGATTTTTTATTTCGTGCATCAAAACAGCAGCGACGCCGCGCCATACGTCACGACGGCGACGATGACACCGGCCGTGACAACACCGAGCGCGATTGGCGGGAAGGCCTCCTTAACGCGCATCTCCAGCATGGCCGCGATGAGCGAGCCCGTCCACGCGCCGGTGCCCGGCAGCGGGATGGCCACAAAAATGAACAGGCCCCAGAAACGCGCGCGGCGCACGGTGTCCGACTTTTTGAGCGCGCGCTGCTCCATGCGCGTAACAAAGCCGTTGAGCCGCTCGCTCTTCGTGCGCAGCCAGGCAAAGATCTTGCGGATGAAAAGCACGATGAACGGCACCGGCACGAGATTGCCGAGAATGGACACCGCGATGGCAACACGGTAATCCAGACCGTGCGCCACGCCGATCGGGATCGCGCCGCGCAGCTCGAGCACCGGCACCATGGAGATGAGGAAGGTCATAAAGATCTTCCCAAGCAGGCTGTTCCAAATCTTCAAATTACGAATCCTCCAGAAAAAATGTGTCAAAACGTCAGCGGCGGAAATGGATGATCTTCTCCGCGCCGGCCATGAGCGGCTTGCGGTTGAGCAGGAGCAGCAGCGCAATGCACGCCGCCTGCGCGAGCTTCCAGCCTGGAAGCTGCAGGACGATAAAGAGCGTCTGCACCGTCAGCAGGATGCAGTTTTCCGTGACGCCGACGGCATAAAACCGGAACGGGATGAACTTGCGCGCATCCACCGCCCGGATGACAAACACGACAAAATAGCTCACGCACGTGGCGATGGCCGCGCCCTGCACGCCGAGCTTTGACGGGATGAGCAGGAAGTTGAGCGCGACATTGAGCAGCGCGCCGATCATAGATGTGACGAACGTACGGTTGCTGCGCTTTTCGACCATGTAGACGCTGCCGAGATAGCTCACGAACGCGGAAAAGACCATCGCCATGCCGAGCACCGGTACGTACAGCCACGCGCCGTAATACTGCTCGGTCGTGAGCACATGGATCTCCGGCACGGCGAAGGCGATGATGCACGCGCCGGCAAGGAACATCACCGACTGGAACGAGCACCAGACCTTCGAGAAGAAGCGGATATGCTCGCGCCGGCTGCCCTGCGCCTCCGAGACGGCAGAAAACTGCCACGCCTCCATGAAAATGCCCGACACGAGCGACAGGATCGTCGGCATCTTGTAGGACACGGCGTAAATACCGTTGGCGTCCACGCCGAGGTAGGCCGAGACCATATAGCGGTCGGACACGCTCGTGATCCACCAGAACACCGTTGTCGGGATCATGGGGATGCTGTAGGCCAGCATCTCGCGCGCAGCCGCCCAGCCCGGGCGGAGCATGAGCTGGCGCCAGAGCCGCTCGCGCACGAACAAAAACAGCGTGCACGCCAGATCCGCCAGCGCGACCGAGAGCACATAACCCGTAATGCCCATGCGCAGACCGACGAGGAAGAGCACGTTCAGCCCGATGACGAGTAGGGTGTTGAGCATACCCTGCACGGCGAAGAGCGCCGTGTGCCCCTCGGCGCGCACAAACTGCGCGCACAGCGAGTGGATGCACGAGCACATCGTATAGAGCGCGATGAGCCAGAGAAACCCATCAAACTGCGGGACGAGCCCCAGCAGCGGCAAAATGGCCACGAGCAGCACAGCGCCCGCGAGCGTCGTATACACGCCGACGGAGAAGATGTTGCGCCGCTGCTCGGTGTGGTCCACGGCAAAGCGGAACACACCGTCCGTAATGCCGAGGCTGATGAGCGGGAAGAGCAGATTGGCCGTCTGCGTGATGAGATCGGCGGTGCCGTAGTCCGCTGGGGTGAGGTAGCTCGTGTAAAAACGCACCATGAAAAACACCAGCAGCTTGCTGCCGAAGGTGCCGAGGCTGATGAGCATGGTGTTGGACACGAGGGTTTTGTATTTGTTGTTGCTGTTCGACATAGGCGTACCTGTGTTTCTGCCCGCGCAAGTGAAAAATTCCGCCGGTTCGGCAGGCGCAGACAAAAATAGTATAGCACAGTTGACGCGAAAGCGGGAACCCTTTTTGCGAATCCGGACGAAAAAACGCGCCGAGGATGCCGCAGATACACGGAAAACCGCCCGCGCAGAGCCTCGCGCGGGCGGCAGACGTCAGTGCGTGTAGTAAGCGAGCGCCGTGCTGTCGGCCACGATGGCGGCGCATTCTCCGGCCGATAGCGCCTCAAAGCAGGCCTTCGACCCGCCGGTGACACGCTGGGCCGCGCCGAAAGCTTTCATGAGCTTGTCATTGGCCGAGAGTGCGGTCATATACGTCTCGTCCGTGCCGAGCAGGACAGTCGTGCCCTTGAGGCTGCCCGCCGTGCGGTATTTGGAGTCCCCGCGCACAATGAGCTGCAGCGCATTTTCCAGATAGGGTGCAGTGAGCGTCATCTTCTGCTTTTTCTTGCCGTCCTTACTGTCGGCCTGCTCGAGCACCATGCCGCCCCAGGCGCAGTCCACATTGCCGCTTGAGAGCTCGACATAGGCGTTCTGGTTCGAGATCGGTTGATACTGCAGCGTCCAGCCAAGGCGGGCGCAGACTGCCTGTGCGAGCTCGACGTCAAAGCCGCTGTAACCGTCGCCATCGGCATAGCTCATGGGAAAGCGCTCCTCGTTCAGGCCCATGATGAACGTGCGCTGCGGAATGTCGCCAAGCGCGTCGAGCGCATTGGCGTCGCTGTCAAACGTTGTATCATCCGTGCCAAACCACTTGAGCGCGAGGCTGTGGATCGTCCCGTCGGCCGCAAGGACCTTGAGCGCGGCATTGACATACACCGCCGCCTGATCCCCGTCGCGAAAGCCGATGCGAAACTGCTCCGTACCGAGCGTTTTGACCACGCGGTAGCTGCCGACCGTCTTGCTGCACGCCGTGAAGGAAAAACACAGCGCGAGCGCGAGCAGCAGCGCCGCGATCCGTTTTGTATGCTTCAAGGGAAGCCCTCCCGAAATGAAAATCAAAAAAGCGCACCGGAACCCGATGCGCTTTTTATCATACCGAATCTTGCACAGCCGTGCAAGAGGGAAAAGCTGAATTTTCTCTTACATTTTTGTCACGGCTGCTCATTGTAGCGCGCGAGGAACTGCTTTGTGCGCGCCTGCTGCGTGTCGCCAAAGACCTGCTCGGGCGCGCCCTGCTCGACGATGACGCCGCCGTCCATGAAGATGACCTTATCGGCCACGGCGCGGGCAAAGGCCATCTCGTGCGTGACGATGACCATGGTCATGTGCTCCTCGGCGAGGGCGCGGATGACTTTGAGCACCTCGCCCGTAAGCTCGGGGTCGAGCGCGGAGGTCGGCTCGTCGAAAAACAGGATCTCGGGGTTCATCTCCAGTGCGCGCGCGATGGCCACGCGCTGCTGCTGGCCGCCGGAGAGCTGGCACGGATAGGCATCGGCCTTGTCGCCGAGGCCCATTTTCTCGAGCGTCTTGCGCGCAGATGCCTCGACCTCCGCCCGGTCGCGCTTCTGGACGCAGATGGGCGCGTCCATGACGTTTTTGAGCACGGAGTAGTGCGGAAAGAGATTGAACTGCTGAAAAACAAGGCCGAAATAGTTGCGGATCTTTTTCAGCTCCGCCTTGTCGGCGTAGACGGCGGCGCCGTCGTCGCCCGTGCGCGCGGCGTACTGCCCGTCAAAGCAGACCTCGCCGGAGTCGATGCGCTCGAGCAGCGTGGCGCAGCGCAGCAGCGTGGATTTGCCGCTGCCGCTCGGGCCGATGATGGCCACGACCTCGCCCTTTTCGACCGAGAGCGAGATGTCCTGCAGCACTTCCAGGTCGCCGAAGCGCTTGCGAATATGGTTCAGTTCCAGTACTGGCATGGTGTCTCCCTCCGATCAGTGATAATAGCTCAGGCGCTTTTCGATCTTCTCCATCGCCCAGGCCACGATCGCGTTGAACACAAAGTAGAACAGGCCCGCGACGAACAGCGGCATGACGCTGCTGATGGAGTTGGCCACGCGCTTGGCGATGGTGAACATCTCGGCATAAGAGAGCACGAACGCCAGCGACGTGTCCTTCACGAGGGTGATGACCTCGTTTGTAACCGGCGGCAGCACGCGCTTGACCATCTGCGGCAGAATGATGCGCCCGAACGTCTGCCCGCGCGTGTAGCCAAGCACCTCGGCCGCCTCATACTGGCCGGTGGGGATGGACTCGATGCCGCCGCGGTAGATCTCGGCAAAATAGGCCGCGTAGTTGATGACGAAGCCGATGATGAGCGCGGCGAACGTCCAGCTCGACGTGAGCTTCATGCCAAAGACATAAAACGGCGCAAAGCACACCACGATCAGCTGCAGCATGAGCGGTGTGCCGCGCAGAATGGAAATGAAGAAGCGAACAACATATTGCAGGGGCTTGAAGCGGGACATCCGCCCAAAGCACACCAGCAGACCCAGCGGCAGCGACAGCAGCAGTGTGAGCGCGAAGATCAGGCACGTGGAGCCGAGACCCTTGAGCAGCTGGATGCAGATCATGGAAAATGACATGGTTTCCTACCTTTCCCGAAACCGCGGCAAAGGGCGGCGAAGTGACTTCGCCGTCCTTTGGAGCAGATTCTGATATGTGTTGACGGACCTTAGCCCTGCTGGCTCAGGTAGTACTGGGCGACGCCGATGTCGATGGCGACCGCATCCACCAGACCGGATTTGAGGTTCATCATGGCGGTGTTGTAGTCAGGCGTCTGCTGCAGTTCCTTGAAGGTATCTGCCAGATCCTTGGCGCCGTCCGGATCTTCCAGTGCGCTCAGCGCGGAGGAGCCGGCCTGCGCAATGACGGTCTTGTCCTTGAGGTCCGCGAGGGAGTTGATGCCGGAGTTGTCGAGCGTGACGACGACGATGCTGTTGTCAATGTACGGCACACTGAACGTGTAGCTGTCTTCGCGGCCGGTCATCGTGAAGCCATTCCAGATGCAGTCGATCTGACCGGCGTTGAGGATGACGTCCTTGGTGTCCCAGTCAATGGGGGTCTTGACGAGCTCCCAGTTGTAGATATCGCACACGGCCTGCGCCAGGTCGAGGTCAAAGCCGGTGTATTCGCCGTCCGCGCCCATGTAGCCATACGGAGGATACTCGGCATCGAAGCCGACGGTGAAGGTCGTGCGGGCCTTGAACTCGTCGCTCGCCTGAGCGGCGTCAAACGTGGTCTCGGTCTGCTTGTCAAGGCAGAGCATCGCATCGAGATTGTAATCCGAGTACTTCTTGGCGATCTCTTCGACCTTGCCGTCCTTATAGAGCTGGAAGAGGGCGGCCTGCACGGCGTCGCGCAGCTCGGTGTTGCCCTTCTTGAAGCCGATGGCGTACTGCTCGGTGGAGACTTTCTCGTCGAGCATCTTATAGCCGGCGTCCTTCTTGCCGCAGGCACACAGTGCCAGGCACATCACCAGTGCGAGCACCAGTGAGAGCACTTTGGTCATCTTTTTCATGTCGTTTCTCCTTCATATCTCAAATTTTCTTTTTGCTTGTTAGCACACTGTTATATTATCACATTAGCACGATAAAGCAATACCTTTTTTGCATTTTGTTGTGCAGATACTGCACAACCGTTTTCGGCCGTGGATGCGCACTGCCGCTCTTGCATTTGGGGCGCGAAACGGGTAGAATAAAAAGTTGTTGTTATTCTATAGGAATCCGGAGGGATCTCGTCATGCGTTATGACGCCGGAAGCTGCGACGTCGCTGTTGTCGGTGCGGGCCACGCGGGCATTGAGGCCGCGCTGGCTGCCGCACGGCTGGGGCTGGACACCGTCTGTTTTACGATCAATATGGATGCCATCGGCAATATGCCCTGCAACCCCGCCATCGGCGGAACGGGCAAAGGGCATCTCGTGCGCGAGCTCGATGCGCTCGGCGGGGAGATGGCGCGCGCGGCCGATCAGGCCTGCATCCAGTACCGGATGCTCAACCGCGGCAAGGGGCCGGCCGTGCACTCGCTGCGTGCGCAGGCCGACCGGCGGAAATATCAGGCCGTGATGAAGCACACGCTGGAGCTGCAGCCGAACCTGCGCGTCAAGCAGGCGGAGATTGTGGCCATCGAGACGGAGGGTGGCCGCGTCAGCGCCGCCGTGACGGCAAACGGGGCTGTCTACCGCTGCCGCGCGGCCGTGCTCGCGACCGGCACGTATCTGCACGGGCGCACGATCGTGGGCGATGTGCTGCGCGACTCCGGCCCTGACGGGCTGGCCGCCGCGGGCCCGCTGGCGGAATCCTGCAAAGCGCTGGGGCTGCGTATGCGCCGGTTCAAGACCGGCACGCCGCCGCGCGTGAACGCGCGCACGGTGGACTTCTCGCGCATGGAGCTGCAGCCGGGCGACGCAGAGATCGAGCCGTTTTCGTTTTCCACCACGCACCCGGTCGAAAACAAAGCCGTGTGCTACCTCACCTATACCAACGAGCGCACGCACGCCATCATCCGCGCAAACCTCGACCGCAGCCCGATCTACTCCGGCGTGATCGAGGGCGTCGGCCCGCGCTACTGCCCGTCGATCGAGACGAAGATCATGACCTTCCCGGACAAGCCGCGCCACCAGCTGTTTATTGAACCCATGGGGCTCGACACGGAAGAGCTCTATATTCAGGGCTTCTCCTCCTCTCTGCCGGAGGATGTGCAGGTCGCCATGCTGTACACGCTGCCGGGACTTGAGCACGCGGAGATGACCCGCTGCGCCTACGCGATCGAGTATGACTGCGTGGACCCGACGGAGCTGCTGCCGACGCTGGAGGCCAAGAAGGTGCCCGGTCTCTACGGGGCTGGGCAGTTCAACGGCTCATCCGGCTATGAGGAAGCGGCCGTGCAGGGCTTCGTCGCGGGCGTGAACGCGGCGCTGAAGCTGATGGGCCGCGAGCCGATGATCCTCCGCCGCTCGGACGGGTACATCGGCACGCTCGTGGACGATCTCGTGACGAAGGGCACAAATGAGCCGTACCGCATCATGACCTCCCGCTCAGAGTACCGCCTGCTGCATCGGCAGGACAACGCCGACGAGCGCCTGAGCGCCATCGGCCACCGGATCGGGCTGGTATCGGATGAACGCTTTGCCGCCGTGCAGGAAAAATACCGGCTGGTGGACGCCGAGTGCGCCCGGCTGGAAAAGACGCACCTTGCCCCGTCGGACGCGCTCGCCGCAATGCTCACCGCACGCGGCACCGCACCGACGAGCTCGGGCGTGAGTCTCGCCGACCTTCTGCGCCGGCCGCAGATCACCTACGCCGACCTCGCGCCGTTCGACCCCGCGCGGCCGGAGCTGCCGCGCGTCGTGACCGAGCAGGCGGAGATCCGGCTCAAGTACGCGGGCTATATCCAGCGCCAGCTGCGGCAGGTGGCGGAGTTCACCCGGCTCGAGGAGCGGCTGCTGCCGCCGGATCTGGATTACCGGCAGGTGTCCTGTCTGCGGCTCGAAGCGCGGCAGAAGCTCCACGACATCCGCCCTGCGAGTCTTGGTCAGGCCAGCCGTATCTCCGGCGTCTCCCCCGCCGACATTGCGACGCTGATGGTCTACCTCGAGAGCCATGAGAAGCAAAAATAAGATCCATTTTGCCTTTCTATATATCGATTCGGCCTTCTCCGTTCCCGGACGCGGTTTTTGCGCCCGGGAACTTTTTGCGCCGAAATCCATCTTACCCCTTGACAAACGCGCCGGCACATGGTAGCTTGACTGTACCAACACGGTTAATACAGTTAATACGCTACAGAAAGTTGGTGTTGCACTACGATCTCGATCAATTACCGCGATTCCCGGCCAATCTACGAGCAGGTGCGCGACGGACTGCGCCGGCTGATCGTGTCCGGCTCGCTGCCGCTGGGGGAGAAGCTGCCCTCGGTGCGGGAACTGTCCACGCAGCTGACGATCAATCCAAACACGATCCAGCGCGCCTACCGCGAGCTGGAGGCGGAGGGCTACATCTGCTCCGTCGCCGGGCGCGGCAGCTACGTCTGCACGCAGATCCCGGACGATCCCACGCGGCAGGTCGCCCTGCTGCAGCAGTTTGACGCCGTCGTGCAGGAGCTGCTGTACCTCGGCGTGCGCAGTGAGGCGCTGCGCAGCCGCATCCCGGAAGGAGGAACCAACCATGATTGAAGTCAGAGACGTCGTCAAAACGTTTGACGGCTTCCGCGCGCTCGACGGCGTGACCATGACCGTGCCGCGCGGCGCGGTATACGGCCTCGTCGGGCCGAACGGCGCGGGCAAGTCCACGCTCATCCGCCACCTGACCGGCATCTACCGCCCGGACAGCGGCGTGATCGACATCGACGGCCAGCCCGTGTACGAAAACCCGGCCGTCAAGGCGCGCATCGCCTATATCCCGGACGATGTGTTCTATTTCCCGCAGGCGACAATCCCGGACATGATGCGCTACTACCGCGGCATTTATCCGAAATTTGACGCCGTGCGCTACCAAAAGCTCGGCGAGGTGTTCCGGCTCGACCCAAAGCGGCAGATCCGCCGCCTGTCCAAGGGTATGCAGAAGCAGGCCGCGTTCTGGCTGGCAATGAGTCTGCGGCCGGACGTGCTCATCCTTGACGAGCCGGTGGACGGGCTCGACCCCGTCATGCGCCGCCAGGTCTGGAATCTCGTGCTGGCCGATGTGGCCGAAAACGGCACGACCGTGCTCATCTCGTCGCACAACCTGCGCGAGCTCGAGGACGTGTGCGATCATGTGGGCATCATGAACGGCGGCAAAGTCCTGCTCGAGCACCCGCTCGCAGAGCTGCAGGCCAACATCGTCAAGGTGCTCGTGGCCCTGCCGGACGGTGCCGAGCTGCCCGAGGGGCTCGACATCCTGCACCGGAGCAGTCAGGGACACCTGCACACGCTGATCGTCCACAGCGACGCCGCCGAGGTCACGAACCGGCTGTCCACTGCGCAGCCGCAGTACCTCGATGTGGTGCCGCTGACGCTCGAGGAGATCTTTATTTATGAATTGGGAGGTGCAGACTATGCCGTCAAAGACATCCTTCTGTAACGGGACGGAATTTCGCAAATGCCTGTCGCGCTGGTGGCCGCTGTGGGTCATCTACGGCGTGCTTCTGTTCATCCTGCTGCCGGGTGTGCTGCTCAACGCGCGCACGACGACACCGTATGTGTCGACCGAGCAGATCGGCTACCTCTCGAACGTCATTCTCTCCGAGACGCAGATGTTGCTGCCGTTGACGGCGTTTTTCGCGGGTCTGCTCGCGGCCGCTGCCATGTTCGGCTATCTGTACACGCCGCGCGGCGCGGGGCTGGCAGCGTCGCTGCCCATAAAGCGCGGGTGTATGTTCCGCACGCATCTGCTGGCAGGGCTTGCGATGCTGCTGTCGGCAGAGGTCGTGGTGTTCAGTCTCGCCGTGCTGATCGAAGCGACACGCTTCACGCTCGTCATCGAGCCGCTGCTCATCTGGCTGGGTGTGCTCGCGCTTGAGACGCTCGTGTTCTACGGCATCGCCGTGCTGTGCGCCATGTTCACCGGCCACGTGGTCATGCTGCCATGCCTGTACCTGCTCGTGAACTTCATCGCCGTGGGCTTCCAGGTGCTCATCGAATCCGTGCTCTACACGTTCGTGTACGGCATGTCGGGCACGGTGGATCTGCCGGTCGACTGGCTCTCCCCGCTGGTGCTGTTCATGCGGCGCACAAGTGTCGGTCACGCCGATCTGGTGCGCCCGATCAGCGGCACGGAGGCGGAGGTCGCCATTGCCAACTTCTCCGGATGGATCTATCTGCTCGTCTGGGCGGTGTTCGCGCTGCTGCTGCTCGTGTGCGCGGGTCAGCTCTACCGCCGCCGCCGTATGGAGAGCGCGGGCGACACCGTCGCCATCCCGGTGCTCAAGCCGGTGCTGAAGTATATCGTGGCGCTCTTTGCCGGGCTGGCGTTGCCGGTTGGCGTGTACGGCATGCTGCTCAACGTGCCGGCCTACCGGGCACATCTGGTGCCGTTCCTGCTGCTGGCAGTCCTCGGCGCAGCGCTCGGCTTTGTCATCAGCGAGATGGTCATCCGCAAGTCCCTGCGCATCCCGCGCACGGTCTGGCGCGGCTGCGCGGTCACGGCGGCCGTGTGCTGCCTCGTCGTGATCGGCGCAAAGTGTGACCTCACGGGCTACGCCCGCCGCATCCCCGATGCCGCGCAGGTCAAAAGCGTGCGCATCATCTGCAACGGTTACAACTCCACGTTCTCCGAGGCGCAGAACATTCAGGCCGTGGAGGATATCCACCGCGCCGTCGTGTCCGAGCGCGAAAAGATCACGGACGACACCAGCGTCACCAGTCTGCAGCTGACCTACAAGCTCTCGAACGGCAAGGTGCTGATGCGCGAATACATGCTCCCCGATGCAAGCGCACGCCTGCCGCAGCTCGAGCAGGTGCTCAACTGCGACGAGGCGCGCACCACGCGCAACACGCCGGAACTCGCAGTGACGCTCGAGCACCTTACCTACGCCAACATTGGCTATGAGACGAAGAACGGCGACTATCTGTACGTGGAGCTGACGGCCGAGCAGGCGCTCGACCTGTATGAAAACGCCATCGTGCCCGACTGTGCGGACGGCACCATGGGCCGCGCCTGGCTGACCGACAGCGGCATGCGCAAGAGCACGGCCTACGCCGTGACCATCGGCTATCAGCTCAGTCAATATGACCCGGCAACGGGCGAAACCGTCTATGCCAACGTTGACTATGTTCCGCTGACCGACTCCACACGCACGCTCGCGTGGCTGCGCGCGCACGGCATCGAGCCGCTGCTCGAGCGCGACTCGATCAAGTACGGCGGCGAGCCTGACACCCAGCCGGCCGTCAACACCTACGAAACGGCCGACAGCAGCTCCGGCCGGTAACATCCGCACAAACAACATCCACCGCCCGCACAGGATCTGTGCGGGCGGTTTTTTGCCGCGCGTTCACAAATCAGACGCAGTGTTCACAAATGCTTTTGGGAATATTCGAAAATTCTTCGTCCTTTGTTCATGCCATGGTTACAAATATCGGCTACGATATAGACACTTCAAAAAAACCAATCAGCCGGGAGGCAAACAACATGAACGACGCTTCCAATTACCCCGAAAACGAACAGCCGGAAGCCGAAAATACTTCCACACAGGCGCAAGCCGCAGAAAGCGCCGCCACACAGGCGGAGACGACGGCAAGCGACGAAACCGCTTCCGCGCAGGCGCGCGTATGCCCGCAGTGCGGCGCGGCACTCAAGCCGGGCGCAAGCTTCTGCACAAACTGCGGCGCAAAGATCGACGGCAGTGAGGACGTGACCTATCACATTGTCCGGCCGGAAGCCGAGCGCAGCTACGAGGACGCGAACTTCCACCCCAGCGATGACGCGGGCAGCACCCCGCCGCGCTACTACACGCCGAACGACGACGCATGGGCCGAAAAGCCCAAGCGCAAACACCATCCGAGAAAGCCCAAGACCGCGCGCACGCCTGAACAGGAACGCCTCATCACGCGCATCGCGTGCCTGTGCCTTGTGTGCGCGCTGCTCGGCGGACTCGGCGGCGGCGCAATCGCGGGGCTCATCACCCGCTCCGGCAAAACCGGCAGCACCTCCACTGCCGCCAACTCCGGCGGCACGCTCGTGACGCAGCCGGTCAGCTCCGACCCGAGTTCTGCCTCAGCCATCTACAATCAGGCGTGCAAGCAGGTCGTCGCCATCACGACCGAGGTGACCTACACCAACTACTTCGGCCAGACCAGCTCCCAGGCGAGCTGCGGCAGCGGCTTTTTCATTACCGATGACGGCTATGTGCTCACGAACTACCACGTCATCTCCACCGCGCACCAGTACGGCTACGCCGTGTCCGTGCTCACCTACGACGGCACAACCTATCAGGCGACCATCGTCGGTGTGGACGAGGACAACGACATCGCCCTGCTCAAGATCGACGCCAGTGGCGTGACGCCCGTCACCTTCGGTGACAGCGACAGCATGGCCGTCGGCGACACGGTCTACGCCGTAGGCAACCCGCTCGGCGAGCTGGAGTTCACCATGACAAGCGGCATGATCAGCGCGCTCGACCGCACGATCACCACCTCCGACGGCACCGACAGCGGCATCAATATGTTCCAGATCGACGCCGCCGTCAACGCCGGCAACTCCGGCGGCCCGGTGTACAACACCTCCGGACAGGTCATTGGCATCGTGACCGCAAAATACAGTTCCTCCGGCGTGGAGGGTCTGGGCTTCGCAATTCCGGTCAATGACGCCGTAGCCATCGCAAACGATCTGATGAAAAACGGCACCGTGACCGACCGCGCTCAGCTCGGCATCACGCTGCAGACCATCCCGGCGAGCGCCGCGCAGTACTATAATATGCCGAACGGCGCGTATGTCAACGCCGTCAACAGCGGCAGCTGCGCCGAAAAGGCCGGCCTGAAGGCGGGCGACATCATCACCGCCATCGACGACACGTCCATCTCCTCCGGCGATGCGCTGCGCAGTGCGCTGCGCGGCTACTCCGCCGGTGAGAGCGCCACGCTGACCGTCTCGCGCAGCGGCGAGACACTGAAGCTGACCGTCACGTTCGACCGCGCCAGCGACAGCACAAAATAATCTGCTTCTCCTCAACTTCGGCGGCGGGTGACCGCCCCGCCGCCGACTGTTTTATGCATCCTCTCTTTTTCTTTCTCCATCTTCTTTCACCAAGCGGAAAAGCGCCGCGCAGAGCGATCTGCACGGCGCTTTTTCCATGTCCGGACGCAGGGCTATATGGTGACCGCCGCAGCGCACGGACACAAAAACCGGCAGCCAAAAGGCTGCCGGTTGCGGTTTCTTTGTTTCGTTGTACGAAAAGTTCTGCTTAGAACAGGCCCAGGCTGAAGAAGTCGTTGATCTGGCTGAGCAGGATGAGCGCCATAATGACCGGAGCAACGAACTTGATGCAGAAGCTGTAGAAGCCGTGGATGTTGCCCTTGTAGCCACTGTCGATCTCGCCGTACAGCGCTTTCGGCTTGATCTCCCAGCCGACCATGATCGCGCAGAGCATGGCGCCGAGCGGCATCATGATGCCCTCAGACCAGACGTCCATGAAGTCGAGCCAGTCCGCGCACCAGGTCGCATCGGAGTTGATGTGGAACAGATCCTTCGGCGCGATGCCGTTGGAGCCGAGACCGTCAGCCGCGACGAGGCAGGCCAGCAGCGTGATGGCGAGGCAGACGATGGCGAGCACCTTGTTGCGGTCACGCTCGTGGCCCTTGGCGCTGGCATGGTCGATGAAGGTAACGGCGACTGCTTCGATCAGGGAGATGGCGGACGAGATCGCCGCGATCAGAACGAGGGCGTAGAAGATCAGACCGAACACGCCGCCGATGGCGCCCATGTCATGGAACACGTCCTGCAGGGTCGCAAACAGCAGGTTCGGGCCGCCGAGCTTGATGTCGGCGAGTGCAACACCGTTGTTGATGCCGTTGGCAACGGCCGCCGGGATAACGGCAAGACCGGCCATGATGGCAACGAGGGTATCGGAAATAACGATGATGACGGAGTTTTTCGGAAGGTTCTCATCCTTGCCGAGGTAGGAGCCGTAGGTGATCATGGCGCCCATGGCCAGGGACAGGGAGAAGAACATCTGGCCGCCGGCCGTCGACAGAACTTCGATAAAGCTCGGCGCCTCCTTAAAGAAGCCGGCGGATACAGCGTAGCCGGGCACGAACATATACTTCAGGCCGACATCCGCATTTGGAAGCGTCCATGCACGGATGATGACGATGACGAGCATGACGAACAGTGCGGGCATACCGACCGTGTTGAACTTCTCAATGCCGCCGCCGACACCGCCGCGGTTGATCAGGTAGCAGATGACCATGAACAGGAGCATGCAGCCGATGCCGGCCCACGGGTTGGTGAGCAGGGCAGCGAACGAGCTGCTGTCCGGCATGCCGCCGAAGATACCGACGACGTTGATAATCATGTAGTAGATGCAGTAGCCGCCGAGGACCGAGTAGAAGGTCATGATCAGGAACGGGGCGATGATGGCCAGCCAGCCGATCCACTTGAACTTCTTCGAGACCTTCTTATAGGCGTTGACCGGGCCGTAGCCGGTGCTGCGGCCGATTGCGAGCTCCGAGAGCATGATGGCAAAGCCGACAAATGCCGCCAGAGCCAGATATACGATCAGGAATGTAAAGCCGCCGCATCTGCCCATCTTGTACGGGAAGCCCCAGATGTTGCCGAGGCCGACGGCGGAACCGATGGCAGAGAGCAGGAAGCCAATATTGCTGCCAAATGAACCACGTTTGTTTTCGTCCATTATTTTTCCTCCAATTTCAAATTCGCTTTTCCCGGAACTCCCCCCCAAAAGAATGCCGGACGATAACCGCTTCGTCCAACCAT
>DBFWVW010000112.1:0-28849 GCA_048217285.1 Oscillospiraceae bacterium | reverse complement strand
CCCGGCGCCCGCGCCGAAAAAAAGCACCTTCATCCGCGACGATCCGGTGACAGAGCCGGAGCGGCCCGCGCCGAGCTACACGCCGAAGGGCGACAGCCGCGTGGCCGATAAGGTCGTCAACCTCAACAGCGGCGGCCAGCTCAAGGTCGTGCTCGCCACACCGAAGCAGTTTGAGTCCGCCGGAGAGATCGCGGATCATCTGCGCGATCGCCGCGCCGTGCTCATCAATCTGGAGAAGACGGATCCGGCCATTTCGCGCCGGCTGATCGACTTCCTGTCCGGCGTCGCCTACGCGCAGGACGGCAAGATCCGCCGCGTCGCGAGCGCGACGTACATCATCACGCCGTTCAATGTCGATCTCATGGGCGACCAGCTCGACGACATGGAAGCGGGCGAGTTCCATCTGTAAATCCGGGCATACTGTCTCTGGCAGCGCCCATCGTGTAGTACACCTATAGAAAGAATGGAGGATTAACCAACATGACTCCTCAGGATATTCGGGAAAAAACGTTTGAAAAAGCGATGTTCGGCGGATACGACATGGCCGCCGTGCAGAACTATCAGGAAGAAGTGGCCACCGAGCTTGCCAACGCGCAGAAGGAAGTTGCTGTGCTCAAGGGCAAGATGAAGGTGCTGGTCGATAAGATAGAAGAGTACCGCGCCAGCGAAGACGCCATGCGTCTGGCCATACTGTCGGCCCAGAAGGTCGGCAAGCAGATAGAGGACGACGCTCGGGCCAACGCTGACAAGATACTCAGCGAGGCCAAGAACACGTCCGACCGAATACTTGGCAGCCTCCAGCACGAAACCGCCAACGAGGAAGCCAAGCTCCTCACCGCCAAAACGTCCTGCGCAAAATTTCTGGAAGATGTGCGTAATCTGTGCATGAATCAGCTCGAGTACCTGGATAAAATCGCCGGGTCAAAAGCCGCGGCCGCGCAGCCTGCAGCTCCGCAGGCGAGCGTGAGCGCAGCCCCTGCCGAGCCGGTGTCCGCGCCCGCCAAGCAGCCCGCGCAGCCGGAAGCTCCGGCCGCCGGGCAGCCTGCGGAGGCCGCCGTGTCTGCCGCCCCTGTGGAGGCGCAGCCGGTGGAGACCGACGATACCGCGGCCGACAGTGCAGCAGACGACGCCACGCAGCTTTATCACTTTCTGCATAACAGCTGAGTGAACACGCAATCAACCAGGGCGGGACGGCCAGTGCCGTGCCGCCCTGCGCAATTTTTGATGATAAAACTCTGAGAGGAGAAAGATAAAACCATGTCCAAGAACGATTACAATGCCACGATCAATCTGCCGAAAACAGACTTCCCCATGCGCGCCGGTCTTGCCAAACGGGAGCCCGAGATGCTCCAGCGCTGGTACGACATGGACCTGTACAACGAAATGCTCAAAAAGAACGATGGCAAGCCGCGCTTCAGCCTGCACGACGGCCCTCCGTTCTCCAACGGCGACATCCACATGGGCCACGCGCTCAACAAGGCGCTCAAGGACTTCATCGTCCGCTCCTACGCCATGCGCGGCTACTATACCCCCTATATCCCCGGCTGGGATAACCACGGTATGCCCATCGAAAGCGCCATCATCAAGGAGCAAAAGCTCAACCATAAGGCCATGAGCATTGCCGACTTCCGCAGCGCCTGCCATGACTATGCGCAGAAATACATCGACCGCCAGATGGCCGGCTTCAAGCGCATGGGCGTCATGGGCGACTGGGAGCACCCCTACAAAACCATGAACAAGGGCTTCGAGGCCGACGAGGTGCGCGTGTTCGGCAAGATGTATCAAAACGGCCACATCTACAAGGGCCTCAAGCCCGTGTACTGGTGCGCGCACGACGAGACCGCCCTCGCCGAGGCGGAGATCGAGTATCAGGACGATCCGTGCACGACCGTGTACGTAAAGTTCCCGATGCACGACGACCTCGGCAAGCTGCCGAACGTCGACCACAGCAAGCTCTTTTTCGTCATCTGGACGACGACGATCTGGACCCTGCCCGGCAACCTCGCCATCGCGCTCAATCCGCGCGAAACGTATAACCTCGTTCAGGCCCCGAACGGCGAGGTGTACGTCATGGCCGACGCCCTGACCGAAAAGGTCATGCACATCGGCGGCTTTGACAGCTATGAGGTGCTCGAGCAGCACCCGGGCGACTTCTTTGAGAATATGCTCGCCGACCACCCGTTCCTGCCCAAGACCTCGCGTCTGGTGCTGGCGGATTACGTCACGATGGATTCCGGCACCGGCTGCGTGCACACCGCGCCCGGCTTCGGCGCCGACGACTACCTGACCTGCAAGCGCTACGGCATGGACATGGTCGTGCCCGTGGACGATCAGGGCCGCCACACCGACTACGCCGGCAAGTACGCCGGTATGTCCACGGAGGCGTCCAACCCCGTCATCCTCGCGGACATGAAGGCTGCCGGTTCCCTGTTCGCGTCCGAGGACATCGTGCACAGCTACCCGCACTGCTGGCGCTGCAAGCAGCCGATCATCTTCCGCGCCACACCGCAGTGGTTCTGCTCCGTGGACTCGTTCAAGGAGGAGGCCGTCGCCGCGTGCGAGAACGTGCGCTGGCTCCCCGCGTGGGGCAAGGAGCGCATGGGCGCCATGATCCGCGAGCGTGCCGACTGGTGCATCTCCCGCCAGCGCCGCTGGGGCCTGCCGATCCCGGTGTTCTATTGTGACGACTGCCATAAGCCCGTGTGCAACGACGAGAGCATCGAGGCCGTGGCCAAGCTCTTTGAGCAGGAAGGCAGCAACGCCTGGTTCGACCGTCCGGCGGCCGACATCCTGCCCGAAGGCTTCACCTGCCCGCACTGCGGCGGCAAGCACTTCACGCAGGAGACCGACACGCTCGACGGCTGGTTCGATTCCGGCTCCACCCACGTCGCCGCCATGCAGCGCGACCAGGGCTTCTGGCCGGCAGATATGTATATCGAGGGCGGCGACCAGTACCGCGGCTGGTTCCAGTCGTCCCTGCTCGTGGCCGTCGGCGCGCTCGGCAAGGGTGCCCCGTACCGCGAGTGCCTGACGCACGGCTGGACGGTCGACGGCGAGGGCAAGGCCATGCACAAGTCCCTCGGCAACGGCATGGATCCGGCCGAGATCATCAACGAGTTCGGCGCCGATATGCTGCGCCTCTGGGCGGGCAGCGCCGACTACCACGCCGATATGCGCTGCTCCAAGGAGATCTTCAAGCAGCTGACACAAAACTACCTCAAGTTCCGCAACACCGCGCGCTACTGCCTCGGCAACCTCGACGGGTTTGACGCCGAGCACCTCGTCGCGCCGGAGAATATGCTCCCACTCGACCGCTGGGCCGTCACGAAGCTCAATGACCTCATCCGCCGCGTGGCCAAGGCGTATGACAACTATGAATTCCACGTTGTCTCGCACGCGATCAACGACTTCTGCGTCGTGGAGCTCTCGAGCTTCTACCTCGACATCATCAAGGACTGTCTCTACTGCGAGGAGCGCAACAGCCTCAAGCGCCGCAGCGCGCAGACGGCGCTGTTCCTCATCCTCGACAGCATGACGAAGATGTTCGCCCCGATCCTCGCCTTCACCTGCGACGAGATCTGGCAGGCCATGCCACACCGCGCCGGGGACGACGCGCGCAACGTGTTGCTCAACGTTATGAACCAGCCGTTTGACGCCTACGCACTCAGCGACGACGAACTCGCTAAGTGGGATGTGCTCATCCGTGTCCGCACGGACGTCAACGGCGTGCTGGAGGCCGCCCGCGCCGAGAAGCGCATCGGCAAGCCGCTTGAGGCCGCCGTGACGCTGCGCGCCGACGATGATGCCGCCAAGGCCGCGCTCGACGACGTGCAGAGCATGAACCTGCCCGAGCTGCTCATCGTGTCGCAGTGCCTCGTCGGCGGCGACGTGCCGGAAGACGCCGTCACCGGCGCCGGCGCGAACTTCCCCGGCCTGCACATCTCCGTGCACAACGCCCCCGGCACCAAGTGCCCGCGCTGCTGGATGCACTCCGAGCAGGCCGATCCCGAGACCGGTCTGTGCCCGCGCTGCGCCGCTGTCGTCGCTGCGCAAAAGGCGGAGTAAGTCCCCGATCCCAAAATCCTGATCCGAAAGCGAGGAACCGCTATGTGGTATGCCATCGTAGCCATCCTGATCCTCATCGCTGACCAAGGCCTGAAGTACTGGGTCACGCTCAATATCCCGCTCGACACCGGGCACATCACGCTCATCCCCGGCGTGCTGGAGCTGACGAATATCCACAACAACGGCGCCGCGTTCAGCATCCTGCAGCACGCGCCGCACTGGATCTTCGTCATCTTCACGGTCGTGTTCGCCGCCATCGCGGTGTTCTGCCTGCGGCGCAACGTCGTGCACGGCAAGGTCGGCCGCTGGTCGGTCGTGCTCGTGCTGGCCGGCGCGGTCGGCAACTGCATCGACCGCATTCTCAGCGGCTACGTGGTGGATATGTTCAATTTCCTGTTCGTGCGCTTCGCCGTGTTCAACCTGGCGGATATCTTCATCGTCGTGGCCGGCATCGCGTTGTGCCTGCACGTCATCTTCTACCGGGGTGACGGCAGCGAGGACGCACCTGCGCCCAAAAAAGCGCGCAAGCCCCACAAGCGCGCGGATGCCTCCGCCCGGGCGCACAAGCCGCACCTGCCCGTCAGGCAGAAGCAGCCCATTGAACAGCCCGCCGCGCCGAAAGAACCCGCCGCGCAGCCGGCTGCCCCGGCCCCGGCGAAGGATGATCCGTTCGCGGCGTGGGACCGCGCCCCCGTGCAGGCGCAGCCGGTGACCCCGGCAGCGCCGCCCGCACCAAACGCCCCGGCAGCGCCCGCCGCTCCGGCGCCGGTACAGGCAGCACCCGAGGCAGCAGCGCCCGCCGCCCCCAGCGCAGAGACGGCTCCGGCGGATCCCCTGCGCGCCTACCTCAACAGCGCGCCTGCCGCACCGGTCGAGCCGGAAGCTCCGGCTGAGGATGCCGCCAAGGCGGACAGTGAGCACTACTCCCTCGACGATATTTTAGCGGAGTTTTCGGATCTCTGATGGAACAACGAACGATTCAAACACAGGAGAGCGCCGAGCGGATCGACGCTCTCCTTGCGCGCTCTTTTCCGGAGCTCACGCGCAGCGCCGCCCAGCGGCTGCTCGCGCAGGGCGCGGTGACAAAAGACGGCGCGCCCGTGAAGAAAAACTACAAGACAGCGCCCGGCGACACGTTTGTCGTCACGCTGCCGGATGCCGCGCCCTCGGAGTTGGTGGCGCAGGATCTGCCGCTGGACGTGGTGTATGAGGACGATGACCTCATCGTCGTCAACAAGCCGCGCGGCATGGTCGTGCACCCCGCCCCCGGGCACGAGGACGGCACGCTCGTCAACGCCCTGCTCGCCCACTGCGGCGACAGTCTCTCCGGCGTCGGCGGGGAGCGGCGGCCCGGCATCGTGCACCGCATCGACAAGGACACATCCGGCCTGCTCGTCGCGGCCAAGAACGACTTTGCGCATCTTGCGCTCTCAGCGCAGCTGGCCGACCATACCATGGCCCGCACGTATGAAGCCGTCGTCTGCGGCAATCTGCGCGAAGATGCCGGCACGGTCGACGCGCCCATCGGCCGCCACCCGACCGACCGCAAGCGCATGGCCGTAATGCAGAAAAACGCCCGCCACGCGGTCACGCACTGGTCGGTCATCGCGCGCTACAACGGCTACACGCACATCCGCTGCGAGCTGGAGACCGGCCGCACGCACCAGATCCGCGTGCACATGGCGCACATCGGCCACCCTCTGCTCGGTGACCTGGTCTACGGCCACAAGCGGCCGGAAAAGGGCCTGAGCGGGCAGTGCCTGCACGCACGGGCGCTGCGATTGATTCATCCAAGAACCGGCGAGCTTGTGACGTTCACGTGCCCGCTGCCGGACTATTTTCAGGACGTGCTGGCGCGCCTCGGCCCGCCGGTCGGCTAATCGGAAAGGAGTTTTCCCCATGCGCAGATCCGATCGCGAGATCACCGATTTTCAGGAACTTATCACCGTCATGCGCGGCTGCGACGTCTGCCGCCTCGCCCTGCATGACGAGCCGTATCCCTACATCCTGCCGCTGAACTTCGGTCTGGAGGTTGACGGCGAGACCGTCCGTCTGTACTTTCACGGCGCGAACGCCGGCACAAAGTACGACCTCATTGCCAGAAATCCGAACGTCGCCTTTGAGATGGATCGCGGCCACGAGCTCATCCTCGACGACGAGCACGGCAACTGCACCATGACCTATGAGAGCATCATCGGTCAGGGCCGCATCGCAGTCGTGCCGGACGCGCAGAAGGAGCACGCGCTGCGCGTGCTCATGGCGCAGTACCGCGCGCCGGACTTTCCGTATTCCACGGCCGTCATGCCCGCGACGACCGTCCTGTGCCTGACCGTGGAGCACATGACCGGCAAGCGCCGCGCGAAAAAGCACGGATGAGCACTGCTCCCCCCCGGCAGTATAACACCCTCCGCAGGCAAAGTCTGCGGAGGGTGTTTTTCGTGATACCGCCGAAAATCAGCGGATGAAATTGGTGAACTTGCGCACTTCCGTCTCCGGGCGCGGAACACCGGCGGCATCCCCCGCCGCGATGCATTGCAGCAGCCAGAGCAGATTGCGCGCGAGCTGGCGCATGGTCTGCAGGCCTTCTTCGTCCTGCGCGACGTCCTCCGGCCGCGCACCGTGCACCATCGGCCAGTACTGTGAGGACACGACCGGCATATTCGAGATCATCGGGTACTTGATCAGCTGATCGAGCGCGGCTGTCGTCCCCGCGCGCCGCGCCGAGACAACGCAGGCGCACGGCTTGTTCGGCCAGCCGCCGCCAGCATAGAAAAAGCGGTCGCAAAAGGCCGACATCGCGCCGGAAATACCGGCATAGTGCACCGGGGATGCGAGCACGAGCGCATCCGCCGTCTCCATCGCATCGATAGCGTCATTCACCAAACCACCGCGCACGCAGCGCCCGGTCGCGGTGCAGCCGCCGCAGGCAATGCAGCCGCCGACCTGCTCCGCGCCAACGTTCAGGATCTGCACCTCGGCGCTGGCCGCCTGAAGCACCTGCTCCATTTCGTGCAGGGCGGTGTATGTGCAGCCGCGCGGGTGCGGGCTGCCGTTGATCATGAGAATTTTCATCGAATCACCTCCCTTGCAGAATAGCACAAAACACACCCCCGCGCAAGCAGCGGGGAGCGCGGCAAAGCGGCGGCCACATCCCGAAACCGAAAGGAACCGGCGCCCGGAATAACAAAGCGGTTCCGGGTGCCGGTCATCTGTTGGTTATAAAATGCGCTCTTATCCTTCACTGTGCAGAGCATACTTTGCGTTGGGATGATCGTGCCCCTGCTCCAGTTCGGAGACGATGTAGTTGTAGTTCTTGCTGTTGCGCTTGTAAAAGCACATGATGACGAAAATCACAACGGCAACCACCAGCGGCGCGCATAGCGGCGCAAAAAACACCCCCTGTGCACTGCACAGGGGGTGTTCGCTATGGTTGGGTTTTCCGGCAGCACCGCGCGCTTACCGGTTCGGATACTTGGCGGCCAGCTCAGCCTCCAGCGCATCCCAGTCACGCTGCTGCGTGATCTTCGTCCACGTCTCGGGCGACGTGTTATCCACGCGCTCATAATCGTGGCTGTTGGTGGCCTCCTGCACGGGCTCATAGTACCAGGCGTTCGGATTGCTGTTGTCCGGCCACTTGACCATATCGTCCAGGAAGTGATCCTTGTCCGGCGTGCGGAACAGAACGTTGTTGAGGATCTCCATGACCTCGGCGCGGGTAATCGTCTGCTCCGGGCGGAAGGTGCCGTCCGGGAAGCCGCTGACCAGGCCGAGCGCCGCCGCGCGGTTGATATACTCACGCGCCCAGCTGTCGGAAATATCGGAGAACGCGTCGTCCGTGACCTCCGGCGCATGGAAGAACAGCGCCGCAATCGTGGCAAACTCGCCGCGGGTGATCTGCTTCTGCGGGCCGAACGTGCCGTCCGGGAAGCCGGCAAGGATACCGGCGTTCGTCATCGTCGCGACCTGATTGCTGTACCAGCTGTTGGCCTCGACATCCGGGTACGGATACGTGGTGCACCAGACCTGCTCGCGCGCGTCGTCCTGCAGCAGACGGTAGAAGATCGTGGCGACCTCCATACGCGTGATCGGGTCGAGCGGGCCGACGTTGCCGTTCGGATAGCCGACGATGTATGCGTCGTGCTTCTCGCGCTCCAGCGGCGGGGGCGGCGTCTCGTTGTCCTCAACGGAGAACACGAACGTGATGTGCGCGGCCGCCTCCTGGAAGGCGTTGCCCATGGCGGGGTCGACTTCAATGGTCACGTCCAGATCGACCGGATCGGTCTTGGGGCCGACCTCGGCGATAAAGACGTTGCTCTTGAGACCCGCGGTCGCGTCGAGCTGGCTGAAGAGCTTCGCGGTCTTGTTGGACGCGAGCACCACGCCGTTTTTCGACACGGTCATGCTGATGTGATCGAGCACATCGTTGTACGAGATAGCGGAGCCCTCCTTGGCGGAGGCGTCGCCGTCGATCTCGGCGCGCAGATAGATCTTCGCGCCCTGAGCGCCGTTTTTGCTGTCGGCCTTCACGCGGATGGTCTGCGTGAGGCTGTCACCGGGCATACACTCGGAAAAGTTCGGGAACAGGTTCGTCTCGGAACCCTCGCCGGTGTGCGTGAAGGTAAAGCGCGCACCGTTGCCGTCCGTACCGTCATAGTACGTGACGGTGGGGATGTTCTCCTCGCCCGTCGCCCAGATGCCCAGTCCGGCGGCCAGCGCGACCACCAGCACGAGGACGACGATCATGGTAAGCTTCTTGTGTTTCATACCGTTGCCCTCCTTATGGTGTCGTGGTTGTTGCCGGGGTCAGGCTGCTGTCTGCATTGACACCCACGCCCCACGCAGTCGTCACAGCGCTGCTCGGCGCGGCCTGAATGCTCTCAGCCAGCACCGTCACCTCCAGGTGACAGCCGTCGGGAGCATTCTCCTGCGTGATGGGGTTACCTTCCAGTAGGTTGGACGTAACATTGTTCGGCGCCGCACCTACCGGCGCGACAGGCGTCTTGTAGTAGTAGATGCCGTCCTTCAGAAACCAGTCATTGTTTGTGATCGTCGGTGCCGGTACAGAAGTCGCAGAGACATTTCCGGCCTCATCGACCCAGTTCATGACCAGCTTGACGCGGACATAGGACGTGGCCGTGCCGGTGTTTTGGACTTTGATGCTGGACTTCTCTCCGTTTTCCGTGTTTTCTTCGATCTTCGTGCCGGATTTGGCCGCTGTGAAGGTGTTCTCCACCGGCGCGGTGCTCGCTTTAAGAAAAGCGAACGTGGCGCCGGCAGCCAGTGCAAAGATCAGGCACAGGGAGAGGATGAGCGCGGTCTTTCTCCCGCCTGAACCGTTAAAGATACGTTTCATGTGTCATCCCTCCTGTTCAGTTCATTTGGTCTCTTGTGACCGTCGTACCATCACTCGTCCACACGTTCAGCGCCTTTGCAAGGCTCGTGAGCCAGTTGGTGGGCGCTTTTTCGTTTTCAAACGTCACGGTCTTTGAAGTCTCGCTGACGGTGATCGTCTGGGTGGCTTCGGTCGGGTGATACTGCCACGACCAGTTGGTGTCCTCGGTGATGGTGTAGCTGCCCATCGGGAGGCCCTTAATCGTCTGCTGACTCGCGCCGGTGATCACGATCTCCATCGTTTTGCCGGTGTCGTTGTTTTTCACTTTGAACACGAACGTCTGGTTCGGGTCGATCGTTGTGCCAGCTTTTGCGGTCTTTTGGATCGTCAGGTCAAACACATTGATGTGCACGATGAACTCACCCTGATTGGAATCAAAGCTGCAGCCCGGGAAGTTGCATTCGTTGTGCCGGAACATAACCACACCGTCCGGCAGTGCGTTATCATTTGCCTTGACCGTCACATTGACGTAGGTGTCTTCCGTAAATGTGTCTGCCGCCGGGGTGTATTCATAGGTCAGCGTGGGCTCCTCGCCAATCATAGTAACATCATCGGCACTCTCACCGCTGCTGTTCTTCCACACAGCGCTGACAAAGTTGGCTTCCTGATACGTGGGCGCAACACCATAGTTAGTCGTACAATCCCGATATGTTACCTCTGGCTTAAAGACGGTAACGGTAGCTTCGGTCTGCGCGCTTGCTGATTGCTGCTCCACACCAGCGATTGGATATTTCGGCGTTGCCGTCACGGTCACGAGGTAAGTGCCGTCAACGGTATTGCTAATTCCCTTGTCCACGCTATACGAAAGCGTAACATAGTCGGCCATGCCCGCGCTGATATTTGCAGTGCAAAGGTCGCTTACCGTCAGCTGCGTACCGTTGTAGTAGATATTTTTTGATTCTCCAGTCAACGTTGGGGCTTTGACCGGAATATCCACTCTCGGATACTCGAAGTTCTCGACAACATTTCCGTTCTCATCGTAGACACCAGAAGTCGGGAGGTTCGTCGGGACAAAGTTACCGCCAAGAAACTCCGGCTTGACCGTCACGTTGAACTCCACAACCAAGCGGCGGCCGTAGAAATCACCGCTATCTTTGGGATTGGTCTCACTACGACCATTTTGCGAGACAAAGTTTGCATCGTAGTCAAAGCCGGTCACAGTGACGGTCTGATCTTTCACCGACGCGGTCATACCCGTGCAAGTATTGTCTTGCGTCCACGTATACTTCTCTCCGTCGTACACTGCTTTTTCCGCGTAGACGGTAACGCTGTCCGCATTTGTCGGCGCGTTGAAGTAAGGAGACACCATGTCACGAACTTCCGCTTTACTGCCGAGGTGAATACTGGGAGTGGAAATGTTGTTGCCGATCTTCTGGAAAATTTCTGTCAAAGCGCTCGCATCGCCAGCTGAAAGATAATATCCGCTATTATTCGTCATATTGGGGTTCCGATTTCCTGGTGTACTAATATCGGTTGCCTGCAAATACTCTGAAGAAACCAGATGCATAAATCGATTGGAGTTTTTAATCTGATTATCAACAGATGGCTTGTGTTCGCCCAGCCAATCCTTAGTATAGGGCGTATAATCCGGCAAATTTGCAGATGCATCTGCACCTGGGAAAATGCCGATTGTGTATACAGTTGCATTATGCGTATTTTTTGCTATCTTTGCATTCGCAATTGCTTGGTTCGCCGTTTCTACACTTTCGGAGCACCAGTCACTATATAAGCCTGGCGCGCCATCTGCAAAAACGATCATAACGCGATTGCGTTCTCCTTCTGTGATTGGGTTAGCAGTAAAAATAGTATTTGCCGTCTCAATGCCTTTGTCTATTAACGTGCCGCCGTCAGCAGACAATCCATTGATTGCAGTAATCACGGATTCCCTTCCCGTGCGCACATCTACGAAACCGCTTGTCTCATCACGCGCATCGCTCTCATAGCTCACCACTGCAATGCGGTGATCAACCTGCTCCTCCATCGCCTTTTGGGCGATTTGGTTTGCGAAATTGGTGGCTGCCGTTTTCAGCGCTTCGAGTCTTGTAATTTTGCTGTCTCTCTTCTCGTAAAGCGTTATAGCGTCGAAATTCGTATCCGCACCACTCGAGGTACCGAGCACAATCGTGGTACCGTTGTCTTCACAAGAATACTCATATGCATAATCGATGGTGCGACGAATCAATTGATTTCCATCGATCTCTGTAAATCTTGGTGTTTCTTTATCACCCTTGCTTGTAGCAATCGTAGTACCCGGAATCGTATATGTATACGTCCACCCGCTCAACGACCATGATGATTTTGACACTGTCACTTCTTCTAGCTCACCATGCACATATGCATAAAGATTGTTTCGATTCTGATAGTACTCTTTATTCGTCGTCTTGTCACTGCATGGTTGATAGTCATATTTCTCCGTACTGACCACATTTGCCGGAACATAGGAATCGCCCAGTTTGTACCACAGATTGTCGCGATGGTCGTACAAATTGCTGTTCTTTGTATTAGTATACGCAGTATAGTTGGTAGCTGTCATGTCTCGCTCTTGCATCGAGCCCGACCGGTCGAGCACGAGGACGATGTCCGTCGGCTTCGTGATCTGCTGCTCCGTGACCGTTCCGGTGGTGTAGGATGTGAGCTTGATCTTATACTCACCGTTACCAAGCGCCGTTGCAGCCTTGGTCGTGACAAGTGCACCCTGTTCTGTGCGGGGCGGGTCAGCCGGAGCTGAACTGGCGCGCAGCAGGGCGCGAGCGGGGCCATTCTGAACCTGCGCGTTCATCTGGACAAACGGCGCAACGTTCGTGAAGTTCACGGCCCGGGGCGTGGATGCGCTCTCGGTGGTGTCCGCAGCGGTATCGCCGGTCGTGCCGGCGCCCATGAGCACGGCCATGCTCAGCAGCATGGCTGCGCAGAGGACGAGCGAGAGAATGCGTTTTTTCATGTTTTCGTCCTCCTTTCTCAGGCTGCCGGGATCGGGTCGATCTGCGTGCTCGACGTGCTCGCTTCGACCGTGCCGACGTGCTTCCACACATCCATCGGGCCGTACTTGTCGAGGTTCGCCGTCTGGACAGCCTCGGCCGTGACGTAGATATGCACCGTGGTGTTCTGATATTCATTGCCCATGTCCGTGCTGAACGTGACGTGGTTGAACAGCTTCGACGTGGCGTCCTTCGGCGCGAGCGCACCATTATAATAATAGTACCCATCCGCACCGGCGACCCAGTCGGTATCGTTCAGGTCCAGCGACAGGAGGCCCCTGTCGAGCGGGACGATCTCCCCATTGGCAGTGAAGACCTCCGGCGTGATCTTCACGCGGGTGTACAGCGCGCCGGAGCCGACATTCTCGACATAGACGACCTTGTCCACGACGCTGCCGGGCATGGCGCGCACCGTGGTAAACGGTTGGCCGGTGCCGTCCTCATCGTGCAGCGCGAGCTTGACGGAGCCCATCGTGATGACGTTATCCGCCCGGCCGACAGCCGAGAAATACGCCCATGTTCCGACCGCAAGCAGCGCCACCGCCAGGACAAGCACCGCCGCGATGGTCCATTTCTTCTTCATGCACAAACCACCTTTCTCCTTGAGGGACTGTTTCCGTGTGTTGCGTTGAGATACGCGCGTTCACGCCCCGGAGGGCGCGGCAGGAAATTTTGCGGGATTTCAGTCTGCGCGTGGACAGCGGCAGCGCCGCCGCCCGCGCCCGGATTGAACCGGGGAGAGGCTCCGACTGGGGCGGCGCGTGCGCCGCCCCATCGGGGTCAAAATGACAGGGAAAATTACTTGGCGTCAAACGCGGTGAAAGCAGCGGCTGCATCTGCAAAGCCGTCCGCCTGAATGGCGTCAGCCTGAACCAGAACGTGCAGAGTGCCGTCCGCGGCGATTGCATGAGCGTCGATAGCCTTCTGGATGTCAGCTGTGTTTGCTTCCTTATGGATGCCGATGAAGTTCCACACGTTCCACTCGGTCATAGCGCCAGCGGCCAGAGGCTTGTTGCGAACGAAGGTGTAAACATCATACTTCACGTTATTCTCATCGGTGTAAGCACCTTGTTCAATGTAAGGAGCGTTATTCCAACCGCCGCCCTTGCCATCGATAAACTCGCCGCTAAGCATGGAGGTGCTGCACCACTGGTTGGTGATGACGCCGCCGTTCTGCACAGCAACGAAATCGTTGTTGGCAGCAGACGGAACCATAACACGGATGCGGATGTAAGCAGCATTGGCACCGGTATTGATCACGTAGGGGCACTTAGCAACGCCGCGGCCGGGGACCATGCCCTTGCCCTTTTGGCCGATATAGGCAGTATAGTTTTTAGCGTTTTCCTGGATCTCCTCATCAGTGAAAGCCTTGTTACCGTCCTTGACATACTTCATGCCACTCGCAGTGTGGGTGGGATCGGGGATGGTCGTATCGCCGGAGTTATCGTTGCCTTCGCGGTGATAGGTAGACTCGATCAGATCGATCTTGACATTGCCAACGGTAAACGTATTGGTTGCGGACTTCGTATCGGTGAAGTAAGCGAGGGTGCCGCCGACGACGAGCGCCGCGACGAGCATGACTGCGATGGCAGCCACAAGTATGGTTTTCTTCTTCATATGTAGCTTTCTCCTTTTCTATTTTTCCGCGCAGTTCCCTGCGCGTAATTTACCAATGATCAGTGAAAACGAGGGGATGCTTACGGATTGGTGGTGGCGGGGGTGCCGAAGCAGTCGTTGAACGCCTTGACGGCAGTGTCAAAGCCGGCCGCCTGGCAGATGTATGCCTGGAAAGTGATGTCGTTGTCAGCGGTCAGCGTGCTAGGATCAAGATTCTTTCCGACCGTCACCTGGTTGCCGGTCAGAATGTCATACGTGTCATTCGCCACGTCATTCTTCAGCACCCAGATCTTGTAGCCGGCTTTCTCGACCTGAGTCTCGCCGTTCATCAAAGGCGACCAAATGCCGGCGTCCACACTCCAAGTGAAGCCTTCCATCGTCTTGCCCTTAACGCCGATGAACAGGTATGCCTTCGTGTCCAAGCCAGTCACCTTGACAGCCGGCTGCTTGGGAAGGTCAACGCCCGGCTGCACCATGTACTGAATACCTTCATCCTGCCATGCGGCATCGGCTGCGATCTTATACGTGCCGTCAGTATTCTTGGTGACCACTCTCTCCTGCAGCTTGATGCTGCCGTTCTGATCAAACAGTTTGCCGGCAACAAACGTGTTGGTCACCGCTTTGGTCGTCGCCGTCAGGTACGCATACGTCGCGCCGACAGCCAGCGCCACGACCAGAACGAGGACGATGGCGATGGTCAGAGTTTTCTTCTTCATGGGTGTTTTTCCTCCCTTAAATTTGTTCAAAGCTTCCTATGTTCCAACAACGCCCCGCAGAGAGGTGCTGCCAGCAATCACTAAGCTAATGCTCCAGAGGGCAAAAATATTGCACGGAACCTTTATTTTTCCAAATTTTCGCTGGAATTTTCTCCGTCTGTGTCCGCGCCGGACTTGTCCGCGGCGCGGCGGGCCGCGTCGCGCGCGTCCGCCTCCGACGCCTTGCGGAGCATATCCGGCAGGAACGTCAGAATGATGAGCACGAGCGCAAGCGCAATGGCCAGATACATACCGGGCGGGTTGGAGACCCAGTTGGAGACATAGCCCAGATACGGGATGGTGAAGACCGGACGGCCGATGAGGTTCTTGAAATAGACGGGTGCGCCGTCGGGCGCATCGTTTGCGTCTCCCTTCGTGTAAAAGTGCTGATTTTCCGCATCAATGGAGACGACGCGGTGCGTGACAACGTCCAGATCCTCATTCAACACGAACGTGATCGGATCGCCGACCTGCACGTCCTCGGGCGCGCAGGGCTTGACATAGATGAGTGCACCGACGTGGTACGTGGGTTCCATGCTGCCGGAGAGGACGCACATCGGCCGGAGGCCGACCAGCCGGACCCCAACCAGAAGCAGCGCCAGAATGACAACCAGAACCACCAGCACGGTGGTGACCGCGTTCCACACCTTCTGAACTCGTTTTGACATCTGCGACCTTCCTTTCCGCCCGCTGCATTTTCCCCCCTTCCGCGAAGACGCCGGCCCGTGCCCGGAAACAGGAACGATCATAGCACACGACAGACGCAGAATGCGTCGCAACCGCACGCAGATAAACCGCGCAGTTTCCTAAAGCGTACCACCTTTTTGATAAAAAAGGAAGGGGGAAGGGTGCACAATTGTTCGGGTACAAAATTGTTAAAATCAGAAAAAGGGTGCAAATTCTGCTGAAAAGTGCGCCAATTCTGCTGCCGCAGAAAGTGCCAAAGCAGGGCATACATTATTTTACTTGACGGGTACAGATGCGTCAAGAGCAAATGCGGCGCGCCACATTCTTACCTTTTTCTTAAACATGGCACACGCCGTCTTGTTTTTACGGGGGAAACGTGGTAGGATAGAGCGACTATGGGCATTTATCATTTATTGTATTAGAAAGGAGCTGGCACACATGGAAACCAACGTGCTCGACTGGCTGGAAGCCACTGCCGCGGCCTGCCCGGACAAGCCCGCCTTTCTCGACGAGGACAGCGCGGTGACCTTTGCCGACGTGCGGCGCGAGGCGCGCATCATCGGCACGGCGGCGGCAGCGTTCCGCGCGGGACGCAAACAGCCCATCGCCGTCATGAGCGGGCGCAACGCGCACACGCCGGCGGTGTTCCTCGGCGCGGTGTACGCCGGGTGCTGCTACGCACCGATGGACGGGACGATGCCCGTGCACCGGCTCAACTCTATTTTAAATACGCTCGACACCGACCTCATGATCGTGCAGCGCGCGTTTTACGACAAGGCAAAGACGCTGGACTTCGCCGGCACGATCCTCATCGCGGAGGATCTGCTCACGGGCACGGAGGACGCGGCGCTGCTTTCCGCCTGCCGCGCGCGGGCGCGGGAGCTCGACCCGCTGTACATCATCTTCACCTCCGGCTCGACCGGCACGCCCAAGGGCGTCATCACGGCGCAGCACTCGCTCATGTGCTACATCGAGGACTACGCCGGCGTGATGGGCATCGCGCGCGAGGACGTGCTCGGCAACCAGTCGCCGCTGGACTACATCGCCGCCGTGCGCGACATTTATCTGCCGCTGCGCTTCGGCGCGACGACGGCCATCATCCCGAAGGAACTTTTCATGTCGCCGGAGCGTCTGTTCGCATACATGAACGACAAGGGCGTCACGGCCGTGGGCTGGAGCGTCTCGGCGCTGACGGTGCCGGCCGCGCTGGGCGCGTTCGAGTGCAGCGTGCCGCAGCACCTGCGCAAGGTGTGCTTCTCCGGCTCGGTGATGCCGTGCAGCTGCCTGCGCCAGTGGCAGCTCGCGCTGCCGGAGGCACGGTTCGTCAACCAGTACGGCCCGACAGAGGCGACCGCCTCGTGCACGTATTACGTCGTGCCCGGGCTGGTGGCGGACACCGACGTGCTGCCGATCGGCAAGCCGTACCCGCACTACGAGGTGTTTCTGCTCTCGGAGCAAAACGAGGCCGTGCCCGACGGCGAGATCGGCGAGATCTGCGTCAAGGGCCCCATCCTCGCGCTGGGCTACTACAACAGCCGCGAAAAAACGGCCGAGAGCTTCCTGCAAAATCCGCTCAACCACGCTTACGACGAGCGCATCTATAAAACCGGCGACCTCGGGCACTTCGCGCCCGACGGCAACCTCATGTTCCACGGCCGCAAGGACCGGCAGGTCAAGCACCTCGGCCACCGCGTGGAGCTCGGCGAGATCGACCTCGCCGCGGCGAAGGTGCCCGGCGTGGCCGACTGCTGCGCGCTCTATGACCAGGCGCACGAGCAGATCTGGCTGTTTTACACCGGCGAGGGCGTGACCAAGCGCGACATCGCCGTCGCCCTGCGTGCCGACCTGCCGGGCTTTATGGTGCCGCGCAAGATCGAGCAGCTCGAGGCCATGCCCCGGCTCGACAACGGCAAGACGAATATGCGCGCGCTGGCCGAGCGCATCACCGCCGCAGCCAAACACTAACGTTGCTTATTTTACTCATTTCAGGAGGTATATTGACATGGAACAGGAACTGATGGACATTCTGACCGATCTGCGCCCCGACGTGGATTTTGAGACCGAGACCGCCCTCATCGACGACCACATTCTCGAGTCGTTCGACATCGTGTCGCTCGTCGCGGCGCTCAACGACGCGTTTGACATCGAGATCACTGCCAAGGATCTCGTGCCGGAGAACTTCAACTCCGCCAAGAGTCTGCTGGCCATGGTGCAGCGCCTGCAGGACGAGGACTGATGGACAAGACTGCACTCCGGACGGCGGCCGCAAAATACGGCACGCCGCTGTATCTGTTTGATCTGGAGGCCTTCACGGCGCGCGCTCAAAGGGTGCGCGCCGCGTTCGGCTCTGACGTGAATCTGTGCTATTCCATGAAGGCCAATCCCTTCGTGCTGCGCGGCCTGCCGGATGTGTTCCGCTGGGTGGAGGTGTGCTCCCCCGGCGAGCTGACGATCTGCGAGAAGCTCGCCATCCCGCCGGAGCGCATCCTGTACTCCGGCGTGAACAAGGGCGCGGACGATGTCGCGCGCGCCGTCGCGCTGGGGGCGGATCTGCTCACGGCCGAGAGCACGCTGCACTTTGACCTCATCTGCGCCGCCGCGGCCGCGCAGGGCAAGCACGTCAACGTGCTGCCGCGCCTGACCGCCGGCAGCCAGTTCGGCATGGACCCCGACGCGCTGGCGGAGCTCGTGGCGCGGCGGGCAGCGTTTCCGAACGTGACGATCGTGGGCATCCACTACTTTTCCGGCACACAAAAGCGCAAGGACGCCGTGATCGCAAAGGAGCTTGCGCATCTGGACGAATACCTCACGATGCTGCACGACAAGTACGGCTTCACGGCACAGCACGTGGAATACGGCCCCGGGCTGAACGCCGAGTGCTTCCGTGACGACGCCGAGGCGCGCGACTGCGCGCTGCTCGACGCGGCGGCGGAGCACATCCGCGCCTTTGGAGAGAAGTACCCGCTCACGATCGAGATGGGCCGCTTTTTCGCCGCACCGTGCGGGACGTTCCTCACCGGCGTGGCCGACGCCAAGTGCAACCTCGGTGTGAACTACGCCGTGTGCGACGGCGGCATGCACCAGGTCAAGTATGACGGCCAGCTCATGGGCATGCAGGCCCCGCCGCTGACGCTCCTGCGTGAGAGCGCGGACGCGCCCGGTCCGTGGATGCTCTGCGGCAGCCTGTGCACGACGGCGGACGTGCTGGTGCGTGAGGCGCAGCTGCCGCCCCTGCGCGTGGGCGACGTACTCGCCTTCGGCCGCTGCGGCGCGTACTCCGTGACGGAGGGCGTGGCCGTGTTCCTGTCACGCGATATGCCGCGCGTGGCGCTGTACCGCGACGGGGACTTCACGCTCGTGCGCGACCGGTTCGCGACCGACGTGCTCAACACCTGCCAGACACTGGAGGACAGAACATGACTCTGACATCGCTGTCGTTTTATCTGCTGGTGCTCGCGCTGCTGGTGCTGTACTACCTGGTGCCGAAGCGGTTCCAGTGGGTAGTGCTGCTCATCGGCAGCTACGCGTTTTACGCGTTCGTGTGCCTGCGGTACATGGGCTTTATCGTCATCACGACGCTCACGACCTACTTCGGCGCCCGCGGCATGGACGCCATGACTGCACACATGGAGCAGACCGTCGCCGCGCACAAGCAGGACTGGGAGCGCGAGGAGCGCAAGGCGTATAAAAAGCGCTGCAAATCCCGCCGCAAGGCGCTCATGATCGGCATTCTGGTGTTCAACTTCGGCATCCTTGCCGTGTTGAAATACTATAATTTCTTTGCCGATTCCATGGAGGTGCTCTTCGCGTCCATGGGGCTGACGGTCTCGCTCGGCCACATCGGGCTGCTGCTGCCGCTGGGCATCTCGTTTTACACGTTCCAGTCCATGGGCTATGTGCTGGACGTCTATCGTGAGAAGGTTCCGGCCGAACGCAACGTCGGCAAGCTCGCGCTGTTCGTGTCCTTCTTCCCGCAGATCATTCAGGGCCCGATCGGCGTGTACGACCAGCTGGCGCACCAGCTCTATGACGAGCACAAATACAACTTTGACAACATCCGCTACGGCGCGGAGCTGATTCTGTGGGGCTTTTTCAAGAAGCTCGTCATCGCTGACCGCGCCGTGAGCATGATCCACACCGTCGCCGGGGCGTACACCGAGTACGCCGGCACCTACGTGCTGCTGGCCGCGCTCGTATACGCGCTGCAGCTGTATGCCGACTTCTCCGGCGGCATCGACATTTCGCGCGGCGTGGCGCAGATGTTCGGCATCACCATGGGCGAAAACTTCCGCCGGCCGTACTTCTCGCGCACGCTCACCGAGTACTGGCACCGCTGGCACATCTCCCTCGGCGACTGGCTGCGCAACTACCTGTTTTATCCGCTGTCGATCTCGAAGGCGTTTCTCAACTGGGGCCGCCACGCCAAGCAGCACCTCGGTAACCACATCGGCAAGGTCCTGCCAACGGCTGTGGCCTCGCTCATTACGTTCCTCGTCATCGGTATCTGGCACGGCGCGAGCTGGAAGTATGTCGCCTTCGGCTTCTGGAACGGCATGGTCATCCTCGTGTCCACGCTGCTGCAGCCGGTGTCGGACAAAGTCGTCGCCGGGCTGCACATTGAGCGCAAAAGCGCGTGGTATCAGGTGTTTTCCATGCTGCGCACGTTCGTGGTCGTGCTCATCGGCTATTACTTTGATATTGCCGACAACTTCCGCGCCGCCATGGGTATGCTGGCCAAATCCGTGACCGACCTGCACCTGTCGCAGCTGCGCCCGAACGCCGTGCTCGAGGCTCTGCCGCTGACGAAGTATGACTGGGCTGTGCTGCTCGGCAGCACGATCGTGATCTTCGTCGCCTCCGTCATTCAGGAGCGCTCGCAGCGCACCATCCGCGAGATGCTCGACGAGAAGTGCCTCGCCCTGCGCTGGGCCGTGCTGCTCGGCGGCATCTTCGCCGTTGTGCTCATGGGCGTTTACGGCCCGGGCGTGCAGGCGTCCGAGTTCGTGTACATGCAGTTTTAAGCCATGGGCAGCAGACGTGTCTCCAAAACCCGCACGGCGCTGCGCGCGGTCATTTTCGTGCTCATCGTCGTGTTGGGCATCGGGCTGATCTCACCGGCCTTCGTCGTGAACAACGAGTGGGATATGCGCCACGTGCACGGCTTCTTCCTCGAGCCGGAGGACAGTCTCGACGTGGTGCTCATCGGCGCAAGCCAGCTCTACACGGGCTACAGCGCTCCGCTCGCGTGGCGGGACTATGGCTTCACGAGCTATCCGCTGGCCGTGTCGAACATCCCCGCCCGGCTCTACGGCTCCCTGCTCACGGAGGCCGTCGACCGCCAGCACCCGAAGCTCATCGTTGTGGACATCGACGGCTTCATCACGGACGAGGATCCGGAAAAGCTCGAGGCCAATCTCCGCAAGTGGCTGGACAACATGCCCTGGTCGCGCAACAAGATCGAAACGATCCGCACCTGTGTGCCTGCGCAATTGCAGACCTCGTTTTACTTCAACATCGCCAAATATCACGCCAACTGGTACCAGCCGGACGCTTGGCTGCCGGTGCAGCAGCGTCTGCGCGAGATGGACAAGACCGGCTATTCGCTCACAAAGAGCTTTGAGGCCATCGGCCAGTCGCTCACAGCCGCGGACGAGGCAGACACCCGGCCGCTGACGCTCAGCGACACGAATGCGCAGTACCTGCGCGATTTCTGTGCGCAGGCACAAGCCCTTGGCGCGAACGTGCTCTTCCTGCGTATGCCGCACCGCACGCAGACGACCGACCCAAACGTGTTCGCCGATGTGGCGGCCGTGGTCGGCAGCTACGGCTACGACCTGCTCGACCTGCACGACGCGTTCGACACGATCGGGCTTGACCGCTGCGCGGACTTCATGGACTCCGACCACCTCAACGCCATCGGCATGGAGACCTTCACTGCCTGGTTCGGGCAGTACCTCTCCGAGCGTTATGACCTGACGGGCGCGCACAGCAAGACCGTCACCGCCGAGTGGCGGCACTGCGCCGATTTCATGACGCAGATCCTGCCCGTCTGCCAGCAGCAGGCGGTTGACAACACCAAGCAAACCCTCAACGAGTTCTCGGCGGCGTTTGACGCCTGCCGCTGACCCGATTCTTCGACCGTGCCGTCCCCCGGCACAGAAAGCGCAAAGCCTATGCAGCAACGTTCCAAGCCAAAAAAGCGCGCCCTGCGTGCCGTCATCTTTCTGCTCATCGTCGTGCTGCTTTACAGCGCCATGGCCAATGTGCTGAGCGTGAACAACACGTGGGATATGCGCCATATCCGCGGCTTTTATCTGGAGCCGAAGGATTCGCTCGATGTTGTTATGATCGGCGCGAGCGAGCTCTACACCGGCTTCAGTTCCCCGCTGGCATGGCAGCAGTATGGCTTTACAAGCTATCCGCTGGCAGTGTCGAGTATGCCGTCGTGCCTGTACGACTCCATGCTCACCGAAACCATGCGGCGGCAAACGCCAAAAGTCGTCGTCGTGGAGATCAACGGCTTTTTGTACGACTTTAATCAGGACGAAACAGATACCGGCCTGCACAAATGGCTCGATAACATCCCCATGTCGCGCAACAAGCTGCAGACGATCAAGACCTGCGTGCCGAAAGATCAGCAATCGTCCTACTTTTTCCGCATGGAAAAGTATCACAATGCATGGATCCGGCCGGGCGTCTGGTTCGGGGCCATCCGGGAGCGGCTGGCCATGCGCACGACCGGCTATTCGCTGACCAAGTCCTTTGAGGTCATCCCAAAGGTGGAGACCGGCGAGCGTCAGGTCAAATATCTGGAGCTGAGCGCGGAAAATGAGCAGACGCTGCGCAGCTTCTGCGAGCGTGTCAAGGAGCTCGGCGTGGAAAACGTGCTCTTCGTGCGCTTCCCGCACCGCACTGTGCTCAATGACCCTTCTGTCCTCCCGCAGCTTGCGGATATCGTGAGCGAATATGGCTACGGCTTTCTCAACTGCGACGAGCAGATGGACAGCATCGGTCTGGAGCTGGACGGCGACTTCTGCGGCAATGAGCACATGAACGTGTTCGGCATGGAGAAGTTCACTGCCTGGTTTGGGCAGTACCTCAGCGAGCAGTACAGCCTGCCCGCCGCGCACAGTGACGCCGTCACGGCGGAATGGTCGCGCTGCGCGGAATTTGTGGAGCATATGCTGCCCATCTGCAAACAGAAAACACCGGGCGACGGTGGGAACTACAACGAATTCTCACCGGAATTTTCGGCGTACCGCTGACCCGGCATCTTTGAGGACGTTATGAAACAAAACCATTCCAAAACCAAAACCGCCCTGCGCGTCATTGCGTTTCTGCTCGTGGCAGCGCTCATCTATGACGGACTCACGCGGCTGCTGGCTGTAAACGACGCCACCGAGCAGCAGTATGTCCGCAGCTTCTACCTGGAGCCGAAAAACTCCGTCGATGTCATGATTCTCGGCGCAAGCGAAACGTTCACGGACTACTGCGCGCCGCTGGCATGGCAGCACGCGGGCTTCACGAGCTATCCGCTGGCCGTATCGGCCGCACAGGGGACGTTTTATGCGTCCATGCTCCGCGAGGCCGCCAAACGTCAGACCCCCGGCGTGTACGTCGTGGAGGTCAACGGCTTTCTCTACACCGCCGAGGAACGGGAAAAGCTCTCCAAGGCTGCCCTGCACAAATGGTTTGACACCCTGCCGCTGTCCGCAGATAAGATTCAGGCCGTCCGCCAGTGCGTCCCAGAAGGGGAACGGTCGGTTTATTACCTGCCGATGCTCAAATACCACGTGTTCTGGGAGCGAACCGGAGAAATCCGCCGCTCGCTCTCCCAGCAGCAGCAGACGCGCAGCGTGGGCTACTCGTACACAAAACCATTTTTGTCCATCTCCATGTTCCTCACAGAGACGGACGAGATCCCCGTCCGCCAGCAGGAGCTTGACGCGTTCAACGAGCAGTCCCTGCGCGCATTCTGCGAGACCGCAAAGGAGCTGGGCGTGAAAAATGTGCTCTTTGCCCGCTTCCCGCACCGCACTGTCATCGAAAACAACGACGCCGTGTTTGCCAAGCTCGAATCGGTCGTGCAGGAATACGGCTATGACTTCGTGAATTTCGACACCCAGATGGACGCCATCGGCCTCGACCCATTGAGCGACTTTGCCAATGCCGAGCACCTGAACGTCTTCGGCGCGGAGAAGTTCACGCCCTACCTCGCCGACTATCTCGCCGCGCGCTACGACCTGAACGCCACGCACACTGAAAAGGTGACTGCCGAGTGGGAGCGCTGCGCCGCGTTCACGCAGCAGATGCTGCCCGTGTGCGAGGACAACACCCGGCGCTACACCTGCGAGCGGCTCAACGAGTTCTCGTCCGTGTTCGCTGCCGACCGATAACTGCCCAAAACAAACCGCCCCGCGGAGCAATGCTCCGCGGGGCGGTTTCTCTTATCCGATTTTACCGGCCGGTGCTGCCGAAGCCGCCCGCGCCGCGGTCGGTCGCGTCGAGCGCGTCCGTCTCCGAAAATTCCGCTGCCAGAAACGGCAGGATCACAAGCTGGGCAATCCGGTCGCCGGGCGCGACGGTGCGCGCCTCGTCCGTGTCGTTGTGCAGTGCGACGGTGCACTCGCCGCGGTAGTCGGCATCGATCACGCCGACGCAGTTGGCCGGACGCAGCCCCTGCCGGGAGGCCAGACCGCTGCGCGCGAACACGCCGCCGAAATACCCCGCCGGGATGGCGAGGGCAAGGCCCGTGCCGATCATAGCCGTCGCGTGCGGCGCGATCGTGACGCTCTGCCCGTCCGCCGGGCAGGCGTAGAGATCGTAACCGGCCGCGTCCGCACTGCCGCGCTTCGGTGTGACGGCGCCGGGGCGCAGCTTTTGAATCTTCACTTCCATCCGTTCGTGCCCTCCCAGAGTACAATGTGACCCGCCGCGCGAGTCCGATTCATGTCAATGATGCGCTGGTTTTCCGAACCGCGGAACCGCAGGCTGATGTTGCGCTGCGCGTCCACATAGCGCCCGTCGACGAGGATGTCGACGAGCGAGAGCATCTCGTCCGTGACCTCGCAGCGCGGGTGCGCGCCATCGACCGTGAGCTCTTTGTCGAGCGTGAAGCCTGAATACGCCCAGATGTCCTTATCCGGGAACTGCGCGCGCACCCGGTGCAGAAACGGCACGAGCGCGCGCTGGTTTTCCGGCTCGAACGGGTCGCCGCCGAGCAATGTCAGGCCGCGGATAAAGGGCTTTTCCAGCTCGGCAAAAATCACCTGCTCTGCCGCCGCGTCAAACGGCTTGCCGTAGTGAAAGTCCCATGTCTGCGGCTGAAAGCAGTTGTAGCAGTGGTTGGTGCAGCCAGAGACGAACAGCGTCACGCGCACGCCGACGCCGTTGGCGATGTCGCAAGCTTTGATCTCCCCATAATACATAGCAATTCCTCACAAGCGGCGGGCGCATCGCATGGACACCCCCGCCGGATTTTTTGTTTCCGCGCGTTACAGGTGCAGCACGCGCTCCTTGATCTCCTGCGTGCGGCCCTGATTCCAGAACTGGGTGCCGATGTAGCCGCAGGTGCGGCGGGCCACGTTCATCTTATCCTGGTCCGTGTTGCCGCAATTCGGGCAGCGCCAGACGAGCTTGCCGTCGTGCTCGACGATCTCGATCTCGCCGTCGTAGCCGCAGACCTGGCAGTAGTCACTCTTGGTGTTGAGCTCGGCGTACATGATGTTGTCGTAAATAAACTTCATGACCTCGAGCACCGCCGGAATGTTGTTTTGCATATTCGGCACCTCGACGTAGCTGATCGCGCCGCCGGGCGACAGCGCCTGGAACTTCGACTCGAAGGCCAGCTTGCTGAACGCGTCGATGTTTTCGGTCACATGGATGTGGTAGCTGTTGGTGATGTAGCCCTTGTCCGTGACGCCGGGGATGATGCCGAAGCGTTTTTGCAGGCACTTGGCAAATTTGTACGTCGTGGATTCCAGCGGCGTGCCGTAGAGGCTGAAGTCGATGTTGTGCATCTGCTTCCAGTGCTTGCAGGCGTCGTTCATGTGCTGCATGATCTCGAGCGCGAACGGCGTGGCCGAGGGGTCGGTGTGGGACTTGCCGGTCATGTACTTGACGCACTCATACAATCCCGCGTAGCCGAGGGAGATGGTCGAATAGCCGCCATAGAGGAGCTTATCGATCGGCTCGCCCTTTTTCAGGCGGGCCAGCGCGCCGTACTGCCACAGGATGGGCGCGGCGTCCGAAAGCGTACCCTTGAGCCGCTCGTGGCGGCACATGAGCGCGCGGTGGCACAGCTCAAGCCGCTCGTCAAAGATCTTCCAGAACTTCTCCATGTTGCCGCCGGAGGACAGCGCCACATCCGGCAGGTTGATCGTCACAACGCCCTGATTGAAGCGGCCGTAATATTTCGGCTTTCCGTTTTCGTCGACGTACGGCGTCAGGAAGCTGCGGCAGCCCATGCAGGTGTAGCAGTGGCCTTCGCCGTTTTTGTCCACTTTCAGCTCGAGCATCTTCTTCTCGGAGATATAGTCCGGCACCATGCGCTTGGCGGTGCAGCGGGCGGCCAGTTCCGTGAGGTACCAGTAGGGGGAATCCTCATGGATGTTGTCCTCCTCAAGCACATAAATGAGCTTCGGGAACGCCGGCGTGACCCAGACACCCTTCTCGTTTTTCACACCCTGATAGCGTTGGCGCAGCGTCTCCTCGATGATCATGGCGAGGTCATGGCGCTCCTGCTCATTTTTCGCCTCGCCGAGGTACATGAACACCGTCACGAACGGAGCCTGCCCGTTTGTGGTCAGCAGCGTAACGACCTGATACTGGATCGTCTGCACGCCGCGGCGGATCTCCTCGCGCACGCGGTTTTCCACGAGCTCTGCCAGCTTCTCCTCGCCCGGGTGCGCGTCGATCGCCTGCATTTCGGCCGCGACCTCACGGCGGATACGCTCGCGGCTGACCTGCACGAACGGAGCCAGGTGCGTCAGCGAGATCGACTGCCCGCCGTACTGGTTGGAGGCGACCTGCGCGATGATCTGCGTGGCAATGTTGCACGCAGTCGAGAAGCTGTGCGGCCGCTCGATGAGCGTGCCGGTGATGACGGTGCCGTTTTCGAGCATATCTTCGAGGTTCACGAGGTCACAGTTGTGCATATGCTGCGCGTAATAGTCCGCGTCGTGGAAATGGATGATGCCCTCCTCGTGCGCCTCGACGATGTCCTTCGGCAGCAGGAGGCGGCTCGTAATGTCGCGGCTGACTTCACCGGCCATGTAGTCGCGCTGCGTGCTGTTGACGATCGGGTTCTTGTTGGAGTTTTCCTGCTTGGCCTCCTCGTTGTTGCACTCGATCAGGCTCAGGATGCGGTCATCGGTCGTGTTGGCGCGGCGCACCAGGCTGCGGGTGTAGCGATAGGTAATATAGGCCTTGGCAACCTCGAACGCGCCGTGCGCCATGATCTGCTTTTCGACCATGTCCTGGATCTCTTCCACGGCGGCGCTGCGGCCCAGCTCCTGGCACGCGAGCTCCACGCTCTCCGCGATGCGCTGGATCTGCCGCGGCGTCATGCGGTCGCTCTCTTCGACGGCGGCATTGGCCTTCGTGATGGCCATAATGATCTTGGAAATATCGAACGTCGCCTCGGCGCCGTTGCGCTTGATGATCTTCATCCTCTGTTCCTCCTCCTCAAAATCGGAAAACACAATATCTTGTGCGGAAAACCGCTTTATCTTGTAGCGAAAGTAGCTATATAGTACGATATCTTGTGTCTTATGTCAACATCATTTTTTGATCCGCTTGTGCAAAATACACACGACCGCCCTGTTGCAGGCCGCAAAAAAACACCGCCCGCAGGCGGCGCAGCGCTGCCCGGGCCGGAAGCTCCGGCCCGGGAATCCCTGTCCGTCAGGCTGTTTCGTAGCCGTTGGGATTTTGTGTCTGCCAGTGCCAGCTGTCGCGGCACATATCCTCGAGCGAATACTGCGCGTGCCAGCCGAGGACGCGCGCGCTCTTGTCCGGGCAGGCGTACACGGTCGGCAGGTCGCCCGCGCGGCGCGGCGCGATCCGGTACGGCACGCGCACATGGTTGGCCGCCTCGAAGGCGTGCACCATCTCGAGCACGCTGTAGCCCTTGCCGGTGCCGAGGTTAAAGATACTCTCGCCCGTGTGCTCCGCCATGTAGGCGATTGCCGCGACGTGGCCGCGCGCGAGATCCATGACGTGGATATAATCGCGCACACCGGTGCCGTCCGGCGTGTCATAGTCGTCGCCGAACACGTTCAGGCACTCCAAACGGCCGATCGCCGTCTGCGAGATGTAGGGCATGAGGTTGTTCGGCACGCCACGCGGATCCTCGCCGATGAGGCCGCTGGGGTGCGCGCCGATGGGATTGAAGTAGCGCAGCAGCACGACCGACCAGCTCGGATCGGCCACAACATAGTCGCGCAGAATCTGCTCGCAGACATACTTCGTCCAGCCATAGGGATTCGTGCAGCTGCCGGTGCGGGACGTCTCGTAGAGCGGCATCTCGTTGTCGCCGGAGTACACCGTCGCCGACGAGGAAAAGATGATCTGCCGGACGCCATGGTCACGCATCGCCTCACAGAGCGTGATCGTCGAGCCGAGGTTGTTGTCGTAATATTCCAGCGGCATATGCACCGACTCGCCCACAGCCTTGAGGCCTGCAAAGTGAATGACGCAGTCGATCTTCTGCTCGGTAAAAACGCGGTCAAGTCCGGCGCGGTCGCGCACATCCATCTGATAGAATTTCAGCGGCCGGCCCGTGATCTGTTCGACTCGTCGGCCCGCCTCCGCGCTGCTGTTGACAAGGTTATCCACAACGACGACATCCATGCCCTGCTCGAGCAGCTCCACACACGTGTGGCTGCCGATGTAGCCCATGCCGCCGGTCACCAATACGGTCATACGCCGTACCCCCCTTTGCTTGCATATTTCTGTTTTTATTGTACATCACATTCCGGCAGAGTTCAACGGTTTTCCTTTGCCGCAGAATTGCCAGGTGCGTGAATTTCCTGACAATCCCTTATTTTTCAAAAATCAGGTGGATTTCACTTGACTTTCCGGCGCCGCTAAGATAAACTGCAAGTATCATATGTGAAGTCGGGATGTCTGCGTACGCACATTTACTGCCCATTTTCGCAATCTGACCCATCTCTTTTTATCAATTCTTTTCTCTTTTATCTGATCTCTTTTTACTGATTTATCTACCCTTTTTGTTCTCCGCCGCATGGCATATCTCATCCCGCCACAGTGATCATGGCGCGTGTCTGCAGCGTACGGGGCACGTGTCCATAACGGCTGCCTGCGTGCAGCGAAAGACCTCCGGGGGCGCCCGG
>DBFWVW010000111.1:0-12248 GCA_048217285.1 Oscillospiraceae bacterium | reverse complement strand
GCCACGCCTTCTATTCTCTGAACGATTTCGCAAAGCAGCTTGCGGTCCACAACCGTCGCTCCAACAGCTTACCTATGAGGCCCCTCCACTGGCTCTCCCCTGCAGAGTTCTCTGTCCAATATGTTTGACAAACCTACATTTTCAACACCCGCCACCAGAATAATTGGGATTGTGCGCCGCGTTTTTCATGGTATAATAGGTTGTTAAGAAAAAATAAGATTCTGCGAGGTGGCTCCCATGAACGATCTGAAAGACCTGCTCGGCGCGCGCCTGTTCCTGCTGGACATGGACGGCACGCTCTACCTCGGGGACGACGTGTTCCCCGGCGCAGTCGACTTCATCCACACGCTGGCCGACACCGGCCGGCAGTACATCTACCTGACCAACAACTCCTCACGCGCGGGCACGGACTACATCACGCGTCTGCGGCGGCTGGGCTTCCCGTGCGAGGCGGAAAACGTGTTCACCTCCGGCATGGCGACGGCGTTGTATCTCAACCAGCACTATGCGGGAAAACCGGTGTATCTCGTCGGCACGCAGGCGTTCCGCCGTGAGCTGCTCAGCTATGGCATCCCGCTCGTGGACGACAGCGCGGAGATCGTCGTAGCCGGGTTCGACACCGAGCTCGTGTACGAAAAGCTCGATAAAGCCGTGCACTTTCTGCGCCGCGGCGCGACGTTCATCGCCGCCAACCCCGACTGGGTCTGCCCCATGCCGGCCGGCGAGGTGCTGCCCGACTGCGGGAGCATCTGCGCGCTGCTGACCGCCGCCTCCGGCGTGAAGCCGACCTACATCGGCAAGCCGAACCGCAACATGGTCGACGTCATCTCGGCACAGACCGGCGTGCCGAATCATGAGATCTGCTGCGTGGGCGACCGGCTCTACACCGATATCGCCGTGGCCGTGAACGCGGGTGCGCAGAGCGTGCTCGTTCTATCCGGCGAGACGGACGAGGCGATCCTCAAAGCGTCCGACGTGCAGCCGAAATACGTCCTGCGTGACGTGGCGGAGCTGGCGCAGATTTTGCGCGGCGGCGCAACGGCGTGAAAAAAAAGTTCAAAAAACTTTCAGAAAACGCTTGACATATTCGGACACAAATGTTAGGATATGTTCAGTAAACATCGTTTTATGAAATGATGTTGTAATATCCCTCGTTTGTGTTCTCTCTTCCACTTCGCAGCGTCCGGGTCTGCATCCGCCGCGGACGTGCAAGCACAAGCAAACAACAGCAGCCACACCGGCGAAAGCCGGTGTGGCTGCTGTTGTTATGATGATCGAAAAACACTGCGCTCAGATATCGGCGCGGAACCACGCGCCGGGGCGATAGTGCTCGAAGATGACGATGTCATAATCGTGCTCATGTGTCCAGGCGCGGCTCGTCCAGCCGGCGCGCACGGCACCCATCGCCTCGCACAGGCGCACGCTCAGCGGCTTCGGGCCGATCTTATAGGCGATAAACTGCGGGCGGGCGATCACATTCGTGAGGACGTTGCCGACAATGGCGGCAGCGGGCTTGCTGAGCGCCTTGCCGTAGTCCTTCGGCGGCTGGCTGAGCTGGCCGCGCAGAATATCGGGCGCGTTGCGGCGGAACCACGCAACGATCGTGGGGTCAAAGCTCTCGACACAGTACGGCCCGCCATAAGTACGCAGGGCGGCAAGCGTCAGCGCGCACAGGCGGCGGTTATTGTGCCCGCGCTTGACCTCAAGCAGCAGCGGCACGCGGCCGCCGAGAGCGGCGAGCGCCTCGGCAAACGTCGGAATGACGCACTCAGTATCGCCGAGGCGCAGGGCGCGCAGCTCAGCAAGCGTGAAATCATCAATGACGCCCGGCACACCGCACATACGCTCGAGCGTATCATCGTGGAACACGACGAGCTGGTCATCTGCCGTCAGGTGCACATCCATCTCGACGGCATAGCCCGCCTCGGCCGCGGCGCGAAACGCCGGGAGCGAATTCTCCGGCACGGCGCCGTCCTCGGTGTGCAGGCCGCGGTGCGCATAGTTGCGGTACACGAACGGGGCTTTTTGCGCGCGCGTGGCGTGGCCCGGCGCGACGAGAAATGCAAACGCACCCGCGCAGGCAGCGGCCGGTGCGGCGATCTTGCAGGCAGTTTTCCAATTCATAACGAGTCCTCCTTTCGGCGGCGCGGGCCGCCGGTTGCTTTGTCCCTATTAAACAACAATTTCTGCTTTTCGTCAAATGTCTGTTGAATTGCCGGGCGAGGTATTGTAGAATGAGACAAATCCGATACACATGATGGAGGTAACCCTGTGAAGCTCAACTACAAACGCACCATCTGCGTTGGCTTTGCCTTTTTCCTGATCTGCGCCTTCTGGCAGGCGTATGACAACACCATTCCCCTGATCCTGACGAACAAGTTCGGTATGTCGCAGGCCTGGTCCGGCGTCATCATGGCGCTCGACAACATTCTGGCGCTGTTTCTGCTGCCGCTGTTCGGCGCGATCTCCGACAAGCACACTGGCAAGCGCGGCCGCCGCACACCGTTTATCGTCTTTGGCACGATCATCGCGGCCATCGCGTTCATCAGCCTGTCGCTCGTCGATGATGCGCAGCTGAAAAACATTGACGCGGCCGCCGCTATCGACGACCCCGCCGCGCTGCGCGTCGTATACCAGCAGGAGGCCGACCGCACGCTCAAGACCCCCGACGGCGAGACGTTCGTGCTTGAGGACACGTTCACGGAGGACGAGTTTGCCGCCATCACGAGTCAGGTCACCACGAGCAACGGCAAGACCGTCACGAACCACGACTACACAAACTACGTCGTGCCCGCACGTCAGGCCTACGCCCACCAGACGACCGTGCAGCACCCTGGCGCGCTCATCGGCTTTATCGCACTGCTGCTCGTCGTGCTCGTGGCCATGGCCACGTTCCGCTCCCCCGCCGTCGCGCTCATGCCCGATGTTACCATCAAACCGCTGCGCAGTAAGGCGAATGCCGTCATCAACCTTATGGGCACCGCAGGCGGCATCCTCGTGCTGGCCATCGGCATGGCCTTCGCCACAAGCTCCGTGCGCAACTCGCTCATGAGCTACACGGCGTACTTCGCCGTGATCGCGGGCATCATGCTGCTGGCGCTGCTGTTCTTCCGCCTGACGGTCAACGAACCGAAGTTCGTGGCCGAGATGCAGGCCGACAGCAAGCGCTTTGGCATCGACAACGGCGACGACGATGGCGAGAGCGCGGGCTCCGGTAAGCTCGGCAAAGCCGAGCGCCGGTCGCTCATCTTCCTGCTGCTGTCGATCGTGCTGTGGTTCTTCGGCTACAACGCCGTGACGTCGAAATACTCCGTCTACGCGAGTAACATCCTGCACAAGGACTACAACCTCACGCTCATGCTCGCGCAGGCCGCCGCCATCGTGGCCTACCTGCCCGTCGGCATCGTTGCGTCCAAGATTGGCCGCAAAAAGACCATTCTCGGCGGCGTCGTGATGCTGGCTGTCGCGTTCGGCGTGGCCGCCTTCCTCAACGCCGAGAGCCCCACGATGCTCATGAACGCCATGTTCTGCCTCGCCGGTATCGGCTGGGCCACCATCAACGTCAACTCCTTCCCGATGGTCGTGGAGATGTGCTCCGGCAGCGACGTCGGCCGCTACACCGGCTTTTACTACACGGCCAGCATGGCCGCGCAGGTCATCACACCGATGTTCTCCGGCTTTTTGATGGACAAGCTCGGCATGACCGTGCTCTTCCCCTACGCCGCCATCTTCGTGGCCGGCGCATTCGTGACAATGCTCTTTGTCCGCCACGGCGACAGCCGCCCCATACCCACCAAGGGCCTTGAGGCGCTCGACGTGGACGATTGACCGAAATTCACATTTGGAGGATGCAAATACTATGGAACGTCTGACCCGCAAACTGAAAAAGGGCGGCTACTCCGCCAACCGGCACTCCGAGGCCCAGCTCACCGAGCGGCTTGACCAGCTCAAGGGCGTGCACAAGCAGTGGCTGCAGGACGTGTCGGACATGATGACCGGCATGAAGCAGAGCGAGGCCGCCGGACAGGCGGGCGCGCTCACGCTCATGATGCTGCAGGCGGGCTACGCCGCGATCGTGCGCATCGGCCGCCGCTTCGAGAGCGTGTGCCCCGTCGAGGGCAGCGGCGATGACACCGCCACGGCGCTCGGCAAGCTCGAGGATCTGTACGAGCAGTGTGTGTCCGAGCTGGAGGACGTGAAGGAAGGCCTCGAGGAGTGCCGCGAAAATGGCTTCACGGACGATTTGGCCTACGACGAGCTAATGGTGACGAAGCTCGGCATCTCGCAGCTCATTAAGCAGTTTGACATCGCGACCGGCTACGCCGAGCCGGACCCGGAGCCGTACCAGTACCAGCCGAAAGCGGACACAGCGGCCGAATGAGCACTGTCCCATTTCAAAAAAGAGAGAAAGAAAAGGAGACCCACCATGAAACGCACCTTTGCCACCATCGTCTGCACGCTGCTGCTCGTGGCCGTGCTCGCCGGCTGCGGCAGCTCCAACCCGTTTGACGCAGCGGCCAAGACCTTCTCCAATGAAGGTATGTAAATCACGCTCACGAGTGACTTCAGCAAGCAGTCTGCGGACGGATACACCATGTGTTACGCCGCCGACACAGCCATCGTGCTCACCCTGCATGAGACAAGCGATCAGTTCGCCGCCGCCGGGATAGAGGACGTGACGCTGGATGACTACGCCGAACTGGTAACGCAGGCCAACAGCAAGTACAACCCGGTCGCAGGTGAGGATATCAACGGCAACCCGACCCTTCTCTATGACTTCCATAACGATGAGCAGGACGCGGACTACCGCTATCTGACCGTGATGTATCAGGTGGACGACGGTTTCTGGCTCGTGCAGTTTGCGAGCGCGAAGGATGACTTCGACACTTATGAACCGAGCTTCGTTGAAGCTGCCAAAAGCGTAAGCTTCAACGCATAAGCGCCGCAGCACAGGCACAAACCGGCCGGCAGAAGTTGACTGCCGGCCGGTCGAATTTTATGAGCGGAAGGGGGCTGCAGCTGATGGCAGCAGCAACGGACGAACGGTTGATCTACGAGATTCTCTCCGCCGTGGGCGAAATCCCGGAAGGGTGCGTGGCAACCTACGGGCAGATCGCACGGCTGATCGGCCGGCCGAAAAACGCGCGGCTGGTCGGCCGCGTGCTCAGCCAGGCAGAGCGCTACGGCGACTATCCGTGCCACCGCGTGGTGGATCACAGCGGGCGGCTCGTGCCCGGCTGGGACGCGCAGGCGGCGCTGCTCGCGCACGAAGGCGTGGAAATGTGCGACGCGCAGCACGTGGATCTGCGGCAGTGCCAATGGCAGTGTGAATAAGGGAAAAGAAAAAGCAGACAGGCTCTCGCCTGTCTGCTTTTTTGTCGGAAGCTCAATAGCGCACGTTGCTGACTGCAACCGTCTCACCGTCGTAACGGTAGACACGCCGGACGCGGAAATGGATGTCCGCCGTGACGCCGCCGTTCGTACCGTCCGGCAGAAGCGCCGAGAGCGCGTCGACCGGAATCTGACGTGTGCCGTCACCGCCGAGGAGGATGGCCTGATCGCTAACGGCAACATCGGGGATGTCCGTAACATCGATCATGGTGAAATCCATGCACGTCTTGCCGCGCACGGGCGCATACTGACCGCGCAGGAGCACCTGCGCGCGATTGGAAAAGGCGCGGGAATAGCCGTCGGCATAGCCGACCGACAGCACTGCCACGCGCGTAGGGCGCGCGGCGGTGAAGGTGCGGCCATAGCTGACGCTCTCGCCCGGCGCGACCGTGCGGACGTCAACGACCTTGGCATACCACGTCAGCACGGGCTCGAGTCCGAGCGCACGCACGCTCTCGGCGCTGTAGCTCATGCCGAGGGCAAACATACCGGTGCGCACCATCTGGCAGCGGTACTCCGGGTGCACGAGCAGGCCGCCCGTGCTGGCGCAGTGGCGCACGCCGGGGTCGATGCCCATGGCCTCCAACCCGCGGCAGACCTCCTGAAAGGCCGCGAACTGCGCGTCCGTGAATGCGCTGTCCGAGGGATCGGTCGTATCGGCGCAGGCGAAGTGGGTATATATGCCAGTCACGTGCAGACAATCGAGCGCGCAGATCTGCGCGGCGTCCGAAATGGCCTGCGCGCAGTGCCCCGGCCGGGCGTGGAGCCCGAGCCGGTTCATGCCGGTGTCCACCTTGATGTGCACATCGATCTGCAGACCCAGCGGCTGCAAAAGCGCCTGCACATGGCTGGCATATTGGAGTGAGAACACATTGATCGTCAGATCATACTGCGCCGCCTGAACGATCTCCGGATCGAGCAGGCCGCCGAAGATGAGGATGGGCGTATGCGGTGCGGCCGCGCGCACGGCGAGCGCTTCCTCGAGCGTGGCGGCCGCGAACCAGTCGACATAGGGCGCGGCATACTCGGCGCACACGCGCAGGCCGTGGCCGTAAGCGTCGGCCTTCATGACCTCCATGATCTGACACGACGGACCGACGAGCGCGCGCAGGCGCTGCAGATTGCGCTGGAGCTTATTGAGGTCGATCTCCGCGCAGGTCCGATAGGGATACTCGTGCATAAAGCAGGGTCCTTTCTTTGCGGATCAGGACTGCCGCGTCAGGATGCCGCGGACGGCCTGCACGATGGGCACAAGCTCATACGCCTGCAGGCACTGAGGGTTGATGACAATCTGATCCTGATAGAGGAAGGTATAAATGCTCGGCTCACCGTCGATGAGCGCCTGACGCAGCTCCACGGCGGACATCGTCAGCGGGCGCAGGAAGAGCCGGCGGATGCAGGCCGGCTGCACGCCGGGCTCCGTCGGCACGCCGACGGTCATCTCCAGACCCGGGCAATCGGCAAGGCCGGCGCGGATCGTGTCCACATAGCCGTCCCACTGCGTCATGATCCGGTCATAGTCGCGCTGCACGAACAGCTCCACCGCCTTGACCAGGCCGCAAATGTTCTCTTTATCGACCTTCATGGGGCGGCCGATGCCATAGTTCGGGCAGCAGTTGAGATCGCACGCGGCGATGAGCTCACGGCTGCCGAGGATCATGCCCGAAGCCTGCGGGCCGCGGATCTCCTTGCCGCCGCTGAACACGACGAGGGACGCGCCGTCGTCGAGATATTTGCGGATGTTCGCCTTTGGCGGCAGCTCGGCCGCCGCGTCGACGATGATGGGGATGCCGTGTGCACGGCAGAGCGCCGCAATTTCCGGCAGCGGGAGCGAGCCACGCATCGTCTCGGCCTCGGATGTGTAGAAAAACGCCGCCGTGCGCTCGGTGATGCGGTCCTCGATCTGCTGCAGGAAGGCAGACGACGTCACACCGATCTCCACAAAGTGCGCACCCGAGAGCAGCATTCCCTGATCGTAGAGGTCGCGGTGACACTTGAGGCAGAGGATCTCGTCTTTCATGCCGGTGGTGTCCGGCAGCTGATAGGCATACGACCGGCGCGTGCCTGTCATGCAGGCAGCCGCCGCGATCGCAAGGCCCGCAGCCGCGCCGCACGTGACGCAGCAGGCCTCCACGCCGAGCAGGTCGGCAATGCGCCGGCCGGCCGCCGTGTGCAGCTCGTTCATGTCCACAAAGGCACCGGCCGCCGACTGCATGGCCTGCAGCACCTCCGGCGCCATGAGCGAACCGCCCAGCGCCGTGACCGTGCCCCAGGCGTCGATGACCGTGCGGACGCCGAGTGATTCGTAAATATTCTCCGCCATGGCTCAGTCCGCCTTCGCGTCGCTCGTGACAATGGGCGTAGTGAATGTGGACAGGAATTCGCGCAGACGCGCCGTCGGCCGGTCCTCGAAGATCTCCTTCGGCGTGCCCATGGCCTCGATCTTGCCCTTGTCCATGAAGATGACCTTGTCGGACACCTCGTAGGCAAAGCGCATCTCGTGCGTAACGAGAATCATCGTGGCGCCCTCTTTGGCGAGGTTGCGGATGACGTTGAGCACTTCGCCGACCAGCTCCGGGTCGAGCGCAGAGGTGGCCTCGTCAAACAGCAGAATCTTCGGATTCATGGCCACGGCGCGGGCAATGGCCACACGCTGCTGCTGGCCGCCGGACATCTCGCTCGGGAGATTGTCCATCTTATCGTGCAGGCCCACGGCCGTGAGCCATTTTTCCGCCAGTGCTTCGGCCTCGGCCTTCGGCATTTTCTTCGTGTGGGTCAGACCGAGCATGACGTTCTTCTTCGCCGTCATGTGCGGAAACAGATTGAACTGCTGGAAGACCATGCCCGTCATCGAGCGCTGCTGCGCGATGACCTTTTCCGACACGCGCTTGCGCTTGCCATTGACGTCATGGTAACCGATCTCCTGACCGTCGAGGATGATCTTGCCCGCCTCGAACGGCTCCAGCAGGTTGATGCAGCGCAGCAGGGTCGTCTTGCCCGAGCCGCTCGAGCCGATGATCGACACGACCTCCTTCTCGTGCACCTCCAGCGAGATGTCCGAGAATACCGTGAAGTCACCGTAGCTCTTCGTTACGTTTTCAAATCTCAACAGTGCGTCACTCATGGTAGTTACCTCTTAGCTTTCTGCAGATAGTTGAGCTTTTTGCTCAGTTTCTTGCCGGCGTACTCGATGAGCGTGTTGATGGCAAAGTAGAACACGCCGATGATCAGGTAGTACACCAGCGCCTCGCCGTACTTAGCGACGATCTGGCGCGTGACCAGCAGCAGATCCAGCACGCCGATCATACCCAGCAGCGTCGACGCTTTGATCATCTCCGTGGCGGAGTTGATCCAGGGCGGGATCATCTGCACCACCGCCTGCGGCAGCAAAATGTTGAAAAAAATCTGCGGGAACGTCAGGCCGATGGCACGGCCGGCTTCGATCTGGCCCTTCGGGATCGCCTGCAGCGCACCGCGCGTGAGCTCGGTCATCTGCGCGGCGGCGAACATCGTCAGCGCAACGGCACCGGCCGTGTTCTGCTCCATCTGCACACCGAAGAGCATCTTGAGCACTGCGTTGACAAAGTAGTACACCACGAAGATCGTGACCAGGACGGGCAAACCGCGCATGATATCCACGTAAATGCGGAACAGCCACTGCCAGCGCTTTTTGCAGTAAGTCAGCACCACGCCCATCGCAATGCCCAGAACGGTTCCGAGCACGATCGCGATCAGCGAGATATAGACCGTGTTGCCCAGGGCCGTGAGCACGTTGCCCCAGAGATTAGATATGTTTTGGAAGTACTTCATACGGACCTCCCCTACAGGAACAGTTTCTCGACCCGTCGCAGAAGGAACGCGATCAGGTAGCAGGCCGCCACATACAGCACGCCCGTCGTCAACCAGACTTCAAAGACGCGGAACGTCTGCGTCGTGAGCACCTTCGAGATGTACGTCAGCTCACCGACCGTGATGGCCGAGGCGATGGATGTGTCCTTAAACAGCGAAATAAGATAGTTGCCCATGGACGGAAGGACTTTTTTCATCATGATGGGCAATTCGATTTCCATTTTAATAACCGTTCCACTCAAACCGATGGCCTGACCAGCCTCGATGATCCCCTTCGGGATCGCTTCCAGTCCGGCGCGGAACACTTCCTCCATGTACGCGGAGGAATACAGGGCCAACGTGATGACAAAGGAGGGGACCTTCGGGATGTTGATGCCGATCGTCGGCATACCAAAGTAGGTAATGTAGACCAGGATCAGGATTGGCGTGTTGCGGAAGATCGTGACAAAGATCTGCACCAGCTTGCGGGCGGTTTTGGATTTGGAGACAGCGGCAAAGGCCAGCAGCAGGCCGATGATGGTGCCGATGGTGATCGCAATGATCGCCATGAGCAGGCCAAAACCAAGACCCTCGAGCATGGGGACAATATTCTTTTCGATCACTGTCCAGTTAAAATTGTAATTCATAGCGTTCTCCATCCGAATCTTTGGAAAAATGCGGATCGCAAGGGCGATCCGCACCTTCCAAAATTCTGTTTACATAGGGATACGGCTGCGCTGTGCTCAGCGGTACATCCCCGGCTTTCCGGTCTGAGGCGGATTGAGCTTCACGCCGAACCACTGCTCATACGCGTCGATGTAGGACTGGTAGGTCGCGCCGCACATGGCATCCTGCAGCACGGTGTTGACATAGTTGAGCCACTCCTGGTCACCCTTCTGGACACCGGCGCCGTAGTTCTGCGGACGGCCGGAGATACCGGTGGCAACGAAGCTGCTGTCAAGGGAAGCCTGATACTTGGCGTTGGACATATCGCACACGGCGACATCACAGCGGCCGGAGGCCAGCGCCTGATAAAGCAGGGCCTGATCCTCGTACTGGTCAACGGTGTAGTTGTCGTGGCCGGCAAAGACGTCGGCAACGATGTCCTCGGCAAAGCTATTTTGCAGAACGGCCACGGTCACTTTCGTGCCGCTGTCCATGGCCGCGAGCAGCTGGTCGCCGGTCTGGTACTTGCCGCTGATGTGCAGCAGTGCCTCACAGCCCTCGGTATAGTACGGGATGGTGAACTCGATCTGCTGGGCTCTCTCTGCGCTGATGGTCATGAACTAGAAGCAGATGTCCACGTTGCCGTTGACCAGGTTCGGGACACGCTCGTCAGAGGACTGCTCGACGAACTTGACCGCTTCCGGATCACCGAAGAGGGAGTTGGCAACGATCTTGGCCATGGAGACGTCGAAACCGCAGAGGTTGCCGTCGTCGTCGTAGAAGTGCCACGGCGCGTTGGTGCTGCCGGTGCCGACGATCAGGTAACCGCGGTCGAGGACTTCCTGGAGCTTGCCGCCGCCGCTGGCGGAGCTGCCGTTGCCGTTGCTTCCGCAAGCCGTGAAGGCGGCGATCATCACAACGGCCATGAGCAGCGCGAGAATGGATCTGAGCTTTCTCTTCATTATTTTTCCTCCTTGTGTATTCTGAAATGTTTTCACACCATTTCTTTCATGGGTTGCTCGTGGTTGCTGGGTGGTCGTGCAGGATCAAAGCTTTTCCGCGATGATCTCGATCTCGACCGAGGCATTTGTGGGCAGAGAACCCACACCGATGGCACTTCTGGCGTGGCGGCCATGTTCGCCGTAGAGTGCTTCCAGCAGTTCGGACGCACCGTTGACAACGGCAGGCTGATCGCCAAAGTCGGGCACGCCGTTGACCCATCCATGCACACGCACGATGCGGATCTGATCGAGGTCCGCCACCGTGGCGATCGCGCTCAGGCAGTTGACCGCGCTGAGCTTGGCCGACTCATAGGCGTCCGCGACGCTGACATCCCCGCCGACTTTGCCGGCGTGGAGCAGCTTACCGTCGACCCAGGCCGTCTGGCCGGACGCATAAATCAGGTTGCCCGCGGTTTGCACCGGCAGATACGCCGCGACCGGCGCCGGGCACGCAGGCAGCTTCAGGCCCATGGCCTGGAGCTTTTGTTCCACATTGGACATTGGAATCGTCTCCTCTCTCTCAAGCCGTGTAATGTTTGGCACAGAAGCGGCGGATACGTGCGATCGCTTCCGTCAGGTCTGCGTCACTGCAGGTGTAGGCAATGCGCACGAAGCCCTCACCGCAAGCGCCGAAGGCGCTGCCGGGGATGCAGACGACGTGCTCATCGTCGAGCAGGCGGTTGCAGAATTCCTCACTACTCATGCCAAAGGCGCGGATATCGGCAAAGACGTAAAACGCGCCTGTGGGATCATTGCTGTTCATACCGGGGATGGACGCCAGACCTTCGAGCAGCACGGTGCGGCGGCGCGCAAAGATGTCACGCAGCTGCGTGCACAGCTCCGGATGGTCGAGTGCGGCGACGGCCGCGTACTGGCCGATGGCGTTCGGGCAGGCGTTGAAGTTCTCCTGGCATTTTGTCATGCGGTCCACGATCTCCGCCGGACCGGCCAGATAGCCAATGCGCCAGCCGGTCATGGCATAGGATTTCGAGAAGCTGTTGACCACCACGCAGCGCTCTTTCATGCCGGGCAGCTCCGCGATGGACAGATACGGCTCCGCGCCGTAGAGCAGCGTGTTGTAGACTTCGTCGGCAATGATGAGCAGGTCGTGCTTTTGGGCGATGGCGGCGATCTGCTCCATGGCCGCGAGGGACATGACGCTGCCGGTGGGGTTATTGGGCGAGTTGATCATCAGCGCCTTGGTATGCGGGGTGATGAGCCGCTCGATCGTCTCGGGCTGCATCTCGAAATTATGCTCCAGATCTGTCGGAACGCGCACGGGCTCACCGCCGCAGTAGCGCACCTGCGCCACGTAGTTGAGCCACTGGGGATCCTGGATGAGGATCTCGTCGCCGGGGTCGA
>DBFWVW010000110.1:0-5248 GCA_048217285.1 Oscillospiraceae bacterium | reverse complement strand
TATTGACAAAGTTAGAAACCGGGTGTAGAATGCACAATGTAAGAAAAAAGAAAGCGGTGATGCACCGATGAAGAAAACCCTATACAGCCTCATGCTCAACGAGGAGGTCGTGCGCGAGATCGACCGCATGGCCCACCGCATGGGCACGAACCGATCGGCACTCATCAACCAGATCCTTGCCGACTACACCTCGGTCGTGACGCCGGAGCGCCGCATCGAGAATATTTTCCACGAGATCGAGCAGCTCATCGCGCCGGCGCGCGACCTGGTGCCGTTTTTCGCGCCGCACACGACGAGTATGTCCCTCAAGAGCAGCCTCGAGTACAAGTACCGCCCGACGGTCAAGTACGAGGTCGCGCTCTACGGCGACAAGCAGGAGGGCCTCGGCGAGCTGGCCGTTATTTTCCGCACCCAGTCGGCGCAGCTGCTGCAGAGCATGACGCAGTTTTTCCGCCTCTGGAAGCAGATCGAGGATGCGCACCTGTCCGGCGTGGAGCCGGACTACGCATTGTATGACGGCAAGTTTGTGCGCACGCTCTCGCTCCCGCCGGACCACGACTACACGAGCGAGGAGATCGCCCGCGCGATCTCGGACTACGTGCAGCTGTTCGACCGGCTCATGAAGGCGTACCTCGCCGGGAAGTACACCCCGCCCGAGATCGAAGCGCTCTACTGCGCCGAGCAGCAGCGCGCGGCGATCCTCATCTGATTTCACAACCATCCATGAAAGGAGGCGCTGCGTGCCGGAACACGCAGCAACCCGACTATGAACGCTGATAAATTCACCCAGAAAACCATTGAAACCATCCAGACTGCCCAGAGCATGGCGCAGGAAAACGGCAACCAGTACCTCACGCCGGAGCACCTGCTCTATGCGCTCGTCGATGCCGACGGCGGCCTGATCGGCACGCTGCTCGGCCGCATGGGCGTGGACTGCAACGCCGTGCTCAGCGAGCTGGACACCGCCATCGATCAGCTGCCGAAGGTCTCCGGCGGCAGCGGCGAGGTGTACGCCTCGCCGGAAACGGGCAAGATCTTCAACTTTGCCGAGCGCGAGGCCAAATCCGGCGGCGACGCCTATGTCTCCGTCGAGCACCTGATGCTCGGCATCTTCGCCAACGAGACCGCCGCCATCAAGCGCATCTTCAGCGCCCACGGCATCACGAAGGCGGGCTTTGTGGCGGAGCTGAAAAAGGTCAAGACCGGCCCCGTCACGAGCGACAACCCCGAGGACACCTACGACGCGCTGAAAAAATACGGCACCGACCTCGTCGAGCGCGCCCGCGAAGGGAAGATGGATCCGGTCATCGGCCGCGATCAGGAGATCCGCAATGTCATCCGCATTCTCTCGCGTAAGACGAAGAACAACCCCGTGCTCATCGGCGAGCCGGGCGTCGGCAAGACGGCCATTGCCGAAGGGCTGGCGCAGCGCATCGTGCGCGGCGACGTGCCCGAGGGCCTGAAGGACAAGACAATCTTCTCGCTCGACATGGGCGCGCTGGTCGCGGGTGCCAAGTACCGCGGCGAATTCGAGGAGCGGCTCAAGGCCGTGCTCGAGGAAGTGCGCAAGAGCGAGGGACGCATCCTGCTGTTCATCGATGAGCTGCACACCATTGTCGGCGCCGGCAAGACCGAAGGCAGCATGGACGCCGGCAACCTGCTCAAGCCGATGCTCGCCCGCGGCGAGCTGCACTGCATCGGCGCCACGACGCTCGATGAATACCGTAAATATATCGAAAAGGACGCCGCGCTCGAGCGCCGCTTCCAGCCCGTGCAGGTCGATGAGCCGACGGTCGAGGACACCATCTCCATCCTCCGCGGCCTGAAAGAGCGCTACGAGATCTATCATGGCGTGCGCATCCACGACAACGCGCTCGTCGCCGCGGCCACGCTCTCCAACCGCTATATCACCGACCGCTTCCTGCCCGATAAGGCCATCGACCTCGTGGATGAGGCCTGCGCCATGATCCGCACGGAGATCGACTCCATGCCGTCGGCGCTCGACGACCTGCGCCGCCGCATCATGCAGATGGAGATCGAGGAGATGGCCCTCAAGAAAGAGGACGACCAGCTCTCGCGCGACCGGCTCGAAAAGCTCACGCAGGAGCTCGCCGAGCTCAAGGACCGCTTCAACGAGCAGAAGGCCCGTTGGGAAGCCGAGAAAAACAGCGTCGATGAGGTCAAGTCCCTCAAGGCGGACATCGACCGCCTGCACGCCGAGATCGAAGAGGCGCAGCGCAATTATGAGTACGAAAAGGCTGCGCGCCTGCAGTACTCCGACCTGCCGAACCTCGAAAAGAAGCTCACCGAAGCCGAAGCCGCGGCCGAGCGCCGCAAGAGCGACAACTCCCTCGTGCACGACACCGTGACCGAGGAGGAGATCGCCGGCATCGTCGCCAAGTGGACCGGTATCCCGGTGGCAAAGCTCATGGAGGGCGAGCGCGAGAAGCTGCTGCACCTCGATGAAGTGCTGCACCGCCGCCTGATCGGTCAGGACGAGGCTGTGACGAAGGTCTGCGAGGCCATCCAGCGCTCGCGCGCCGGCATCAGTGACCCGAACCGCCCGATCGGCTCGTTCCTGTTCCTCGGCCCCACGGGCGTCGGCAAGACGGAGCTGGCCAAGGCGCTGGCAGAGAGCCTGTTTGACGATGAGCGTAGCATGGTGCGCATCGACATGACCGAGTACATGGAGAAGTTCTCCGTCTCGCGTCTGATCGGCGCGCCTCCGGGATACGTCGGCTACGACGAGGGAGGCCAGCTCACCGAGGCCGTGCGCCGCAAGCCGTATTCCGTCGTGCTCTTCGATGAGGTCGAAAAGGCGCACCCGGATGTGTTCAACATCCTGCTGCAGATCCTCGACGACGGCCGCATCACGGACAGTCAGGGCCGCACAGTGGACTTCAAGAACACGATCATCATCCTTACGTCGAACCTCGGCAGCCAGTACCTGCTCGACGGCATCGGCCCCGACGGCGAGATCACCGCGGACGCGCGCGAGCGCGTGCAGGGCGAGCTGCGCCGTGCCTTCCGGCCGGAGTTTCTCAACCGGCTCGACGAGATCCTCATGTTCCGTCCGCTCACGCGCGACAACCTGTCGCACATCATTGACAACCTCGTCGCCGCCCTGCGCAGCCGCCTGGCCGACCGCACGCTGAACCTCGAGATGACCGACGCCGCCAAGGCGCTCATCATCGAAAACGGGTATGACCCGGTCTACGGCGCGCGCCCGCTCAAGCGCTACCTGCAGAGCCACGCCGAGACGCTCATTGCCCGCACCATCCTCTCCGGCGACCTGCACGCCGGCGACACGCTCGTCGTGGACGCCGAAAACGGCGCACTCGTCTGCCGTGTGAAGGCATAAGGCATAAAAATCACCCCATGGATCTGTGCATTGTGCACAGACCCATGGGGTTTTGCTGTTCGGGGGGGTTATTTTTCGGCTTCTGTCTGGGCGCGGATCTTGTCCACCCAGCACTTGTGGCACATGGCGACATAGCTGTCGTTGCCGCCGAGGAGGATCTGCCCACCCTCGGTGATGACGCGGCCATTGCCGTCGATGCGGGCGTTGACCGTCGCCTTGCGGCCGCAGGCGCACACGGTCTTGATCTCCGTGATGGAATCGGCCAGCTCCATGAGCCGCCGCGCGCCGGGGAAGAAATGCGTCAGAAAATCCGTCCGCAGGCCGAAGCACAGCACGGGGATGTTCTGCTCATCGACGATGCGGCGCAGCTGGTCGATCTGCTCCGGGGAGAAAAACTGCGCCTCGTCCGCGATGATCACATCGGCGTGACCCGCGCGGGCAAACGTGGCGATGATGTCCTCGTCCGGGTGGATGACCTGCGCCTCACGCTGCAGACCGATGCGCGAGCGGATGATGTTCGCCCCGTCGCGGTCATCGACCGACGGCTTGATGAGCCAGACCGTCATGCCCAGCTCTTCGTAGTTGAATTGTGTGATGAGCGCCTGCGCGGACTTCGACGAGCCCATGGCGCCATATTTAAAATAGAGTTTGGCCATTTAATCCCGCTCCTTTACATAGGCCCGGATGCGCTCCATGACAAAATCGAGCGCAACCTGATTATGCCCGCCTTCGGGGATAATGATGTCGGCATAGCGCTTCGACGGCTCGACGAACATCTCATGCATGGGCTTGACCGTGGTCAGATACTGTGTGACGATCGACTCCAGATCACGGCCGCGGTCGCGCACGTCGCGCACGATGCGCCGCAGGATGCGCACATCGGCGTCCGTGTCGACAAAGAGCTTGATGTCCAGCCGGTCGCGCAGCTCCGGCTCGGCAAAGATGAGGATGCCCTCGACGACGATGACCTTGGCCGGCGTGACCGTGATCGTCTCGGCCGCACGGTTGTGCACCGTATAGTCATACGTCGGGCACGCAATCGCCTGACCGGCGCGCAGCGCGTCGAGATGCTGCACGAGCAGCGGCGTGTCGAACGCGTTCGGGTGGTCGTAGTTGAGCTTTTTGCGCTCGGCAAAGGGGATGTCGTCGTGCTGCTTATAATAGTTGTCGTGATACAGCACGCTCACATCGCCGCCGAATTCGTCGAGAATGCGCCGCGTGATGGTGGTCTTGCCGCTGCCGGTGCCGCCGGCGATGCCGATCGTGATAACGCCGCTCATGGTGCCGCCTCCCGTGTGTCGCTGTTTTTCCCCAACATTCTACCACAGGCGCAGAGCGGTTGCAATTTGACTTTTGCATTTTTTGCGGTTAAAATAAAGACGGCCGCGTATCTGCGGCCGAGCCTGAAAATTATGAAAAAACGGAGGTATCATCATGCCTGTTCCCACGCCGCATATCGCAGCCAAAGCCGGTCAGATCGCCAAGACCGTGCTCATGCCCGGCGACCCGCTGCGCTCCAAGTTCATCGCCGAGACCTTTCTGGAAAATCCCGTGCTCGTCAACAACGTCCGCGGCGTGCAGGGCTACACCGGCACGTGGAAGGGCGTGCCCGTGACCGTGATGGCTTCCGGCATGGGCATCCCGTCGATCGGCATCTACAGCTGGGAGCTGTACAATTTCTACGATGTGGACAATATCATCCGCGTCGGCTCGGCCGGCGCGCTCGCGGATGATCTGAACCTCATGGACGTCGTCGCCGGCGCCGGTGCGTGCACGGACTCCAATTTCGCGCACCAGTTCGGTCTCAACGGCACGTTCGCGCCCATCGCGGACTACACGCTGCTCAGTCAGGCCGTCGCCGCGGCGGCCGCCAACGGTGTGACGCTG
>DBFWVW010000011.1:0-35665 GCA_048217285.1 Oscillospiraceae bacterium | reverse complement strand
ACGGCAGAACGGAAATGAGATCATTTTCCGCAAGACAGAGCTTGCTTTCCTCATAAGGTTGTTTACCGGTTATTTACAACTTTACCCCACACACACAAAAAACTTTTGCTTGCTCTGCAGCGCCTGCGCGACACCGCGCGGGCGCGTTCTCTTTTTAAGCAGCGCCCGGGGCCGAAACGGCCCCGGGCGTGAAAGCGATTTTGCCGCAGCACCTTCACCCCTGCTGTGCCAACCGCGGAATATCGCCCACACCGTCGAGCACTGCACTCGGCCGGTAGGCAAATTCGTCCAATGTCGCGCGCGTGGACACGCCGCTGAACACGAGCACGGTGGACATACCGCTCTCCATGCCGGAGATGACGTCGGTGTCCATGCGGTCGCCGATCATCACGGCCTCGCCCGAGTGGCAGCCAAGGATGCGCAGTCCGGTGCGCATCATGAGCGGGTTCGGCTTGCCGCAGAAATACGCCTGCTTGCCGGTGGCGATCTCGACCGGGGCGATGAGCGCGCGGCACGCGGGAGCGATGCCCTCGTCCGTCGGACCACAGGTGTCGGAGTTCGCGCCGATGAGCTTCGCGCCCGCGAGCACGAGATTCGTCGCCTTAGTGAGCGTGTCGAGCGAGTAAGCCCGCGCCTCACCGATCACGACGTAGTCCGGATTGACGTCGTTCATGGTGATGCCGCGGTCATAGAGCGCATTGAGCAGCCCCGCCTCGCCGAGCGCATACACCGAGCAGCCGGGCGCCTGATCGGCCAGAAAGGCCGCCGTGGCCAGGGCGCTGGTGTAAAAATGCTCCTCCGGCACGTCGAGCCCCATGCGCCCGAGCTTCTGGTGCAGCTCGCGCGGGGTCATGCCGCTGTTGTTGGTCAAAAACAGGTATTCCTTGTGCATATCCTGCAGCCAGTGGATAAACTCCGCCGCGCCGGGCAGGATGTGGTTGCCGTGATAGATGACGCCGTCCATGTCGCACAGAAAGCCTTTTTTCGCGTTGAAATCGATCATTTCCATATCCGTTCTCCTTCTCGTTGCTTCTGACAACAGCTTACCACGCATCCCGCCGCCGGGCAAGCGGCAGGTACGTCAAATTTGCGTAAAGTCACAGGTCCAGCCGCAGGAAGATCGTCGTGTCCAGCGGGCTGTTGTTATAGGGTGGGATGTCATAAAAGCCCAGCGCGCGGTACATCCGGATCGCACTCGTGAGAAACGGCAGCGTGTCGAGCAGCATGGCCGTGTAGCCGATGGCGCGCGCGTCCGCGAGGATGCGCTGCATCATCTCCCCGGCAATGCCCCGACCGCGAAACGCGGGGCGCACGTACAGCCGCTTGAGCTCGCACGCGGCGGCATCCAGCCTGCGCAGGGCGATGCACCCGGCCGGCTGCCCATCGCACCACGCGACATAGAGCCGCCCGTCGGGCAGGCCGTACTTTTTCGTCAGGTCGGCGACCTCGGCGTCGTAATTCTGCAGGTCAAGGTAGATCTGAAAATACGGGTCGTTCTCGACGAGCATATGCGTGTATTCCGTAAACAGTTCCCGCACCGTCTCCGGTGTGTCATAGCCCAGCTTGAGCTCCATGCGTGTGCCCTCCCAGTGTCTCGATGCCATTATTTTACCGCATCTGCGCCCTACGTCAAGCCCCACAAGGCACGGCGCAGGGGGCATTGACGCGCGCAGGCAAATCGGCTAAACTATACCTCAGCTTCTTCCCACGGAGGCGCATATGAAAACGACATCCACCCCTTCCACCACCGGCCGTGCGCGGCTGGGCCTGATCGTGTCCATGACCGTGTTTGGCACGATCGGCCTGTTCGTGCGCCGGATTGAGATTACCTCGGCCGAGCTCGCGCTCTGCCGCGCGGGGCTCGCGGCCGTGTTTCTGCTGCTGTATTTTCTCGTCACGCACCAGCGGCCGCGCCTGGCCGAGATCAAGCAGTCGCTCTGGCTGCTGTTGGCCTCGGGCGCGGCTATGGGCATCAACTGGATGCTGCTGTTCGAGGCGTACAAGTACACGACCATATCATTGGCCACGCTCAGCTACTATCTCGCGCCCGTGATCGTCACGGCGCTGTGCCCGCTGCTGTTTCACGAGCGGATGACGCGCACACAGCTCGTCTGCTTTCTCCTATCCACGCTCGGCGTCGCGCTCATCATCGGCTCCGGCGGCCTGCAGGGCGGTGGGTCGGATGTCTGCGGCATCCTCTTCGGCGTGAGCGCCGCGGTGTTTTACGCGACGGTCATTTTGCTCAACAAGTACATTTCCGGCATTTCGGCGCTCGAGCGCACGTTCGTGCAGTTTCTCGCAGCCATTCTGGTGCTCGCGCCGTATGTCGCGCTCACGTCGGGCTTTCACCCGGGCGTGCTGTCCACGGCCGGGTGGGTGAATCTGCTCATCGTCGGCCTCGTGCACACGGGCCTGACGTACTGTATGTATTTCTCTGCCATCCGGGCGCTGCCGGGGCAGGAAGCAGCCCTGCTGAGCTATATTGACCCCATTGTGTCCGTGCTTGTGTCGGTGCTGCTGCTCGGTGAGCCGCTCGCCCCGATCCAGATCGTCGGCATCGTGCTGTTTCTCGGCTTTGCCATCGCAAACGAGTTCACGCACAAACGTGCGTAACCCGTCTGAAAACAAAGTGCCCGGCCCGCGGAAGCTTCCGCAGGCCGGGCGCCTCTCACTTTGCGTTCAGATACGAAAGGAGGACATGGCTCGGCGCGAACAGCACCGACGGGATGATCGACAGCGCCAGCGCGCGAAACACGCTGATCCTGCGAAAGCAGACCGCCCAGATGCCGCAGTAGGTCGCCGCCAGCGCCGCGTCCACAGCCAGATACGCGGTGAACGCCGCGTCCGACCACCAGCCGAAGCGCCCGATCTGCTCGATGCACGCGACCGCCCTGTTGTGCCAGCGATTCGCGAATCCGTCCCTGCACTTGACCGCGAAGCGCACATTCGGCACCAGAATGACCGCGATCAGGACTGCCCCATACACGTTGAACCATTTCATAAGCGTTCCCTCACAAGCGTTGTTTATTTTGCCTCCCACTCATGATACACCCGTGCAGAAGGCCGCGCCCTGAAAAAAACTGAAATCACGCGTTTGCCCCCTCCCCGGCTCACGCCGGGTCGAGCATTTGCCGGATCTGCTCGAGGTCGTCGGCAAAACAGATACCCCGCTGTCGCGCCTCGCTGGACAGACCCAGCTCGATCATATGCGCCAGCAGCGCGCGCAGGCCGTCATAGTAGCCGTTGAGGTTGTAGAGGATGCACGGCGCGTCCAGCTGCCCGAGCGCGACGCGAGACATCACCTCCGCGATCTCCTCGAGCGTGCCCGTGCCGCCCGGAAAGGCGATGAACGCATCGCCCAGTTCCAGCATCTTCGCCTTGCGCTCCGGGAAATCGCGCGTCACGATGAGCTCGGTCAGCCCGTCGTACAAAAAGCCCTGATCGACGAAAATCTGCGGCTCGACGCCCGTCGCTTCGCCGCCCGCAGCGAGCACGCTCTCAGCGAGCGCACCCATGAGGCCGTTTTTCGACCCGCCGTAGACGAGCGCGTTGCCGCTCTCGCCGATCCAGCGGCCAAGCGCGCACACCGCGTCGCGCAGTGCCGGATCGTTGCCCGCGTTCGCTCCTAGATAGACCGTAATGTTCATAACCTGCTTACCTCCCCGTGCTCACAGCACCTTATCATAGGTGACTTTGCCGCTGCCCTGAAACGTGATAACACCGCGCCGGCGCGCGGCCCGTCCATGTTTTGCCCGTTCATGTCCATGAAGTCCTCCTGCCGGATGTCGATGACCAGCAGAGCGCACGCCTCCGATATCCTTGTCGATGTATTATACCACGTCCCGCCCGCGGCTGCAAAGGCCGCGGACGAAAAAACACCCCGCCGCCGGCGGGGTGTTTTGCTGTCAGGCGATCAGATCTTCGTGACGATCTTGATGCCGGGGCCCATGGTGGACGCCGTGACGCAGGACTTGATGTACTGGCCCTTCGCGGCGGCCGGCTTGGCCTTGATGATCGCGCCGATGAGCGCGTTGTAGTTCTCGGTGAGCTTCTCGGGGCCAAAGCTGACCTTGCCGATCGGGCAGTGGATGATGTTGGTCTTGTCGAGACGGTACTCGATCTTACCGGCTTTGGCTTCCTTGATGGCGTTGACAATGTTCGGCGTGACGGTGCCGGCCTTCGGGGACGGCATCAGGCCCTTGGGGCCGAGCACTTTGCCGAGACGGCCAACAACGCCCATCATGTTGGGAGACGCGATGACGGTGTCGAACTCGAACCAGTTCTCGCCCTGGATCTTCGCGACGAGATCCTGGCCGCCGGCGTAATCGGCGCCTGCGTCGAGCGCTTCCTGAACCTGCTCTTCCTTGCAGAAGACGAGCACGCGGGTGACTTTGCCGGTGCCGTGGGGCAGGACGATAGCGCCGCGGACCTGCTGATCGGCGTGACGGGAGTCAACGCCCAGCTTCACGTGCAGCTCGACGGTCTCGTCGAACTTGGCCTTGGCGGTCTTGGTGATGAGCTCGAAGGCTTCCTGCGGCTCGTACTGAGCCTGCTTATCAATGAGCTTAGCGCTCTCTTTGTAATTTTTACCTCTGAACAATTCAGTTTCCTCCTAATAAAGTGGTTCGTCGGATGGATGATCCTCCCACGATCAGGGAGCGGAATCTGACGGCTTATTCGCCGACCAGAACGCCCATGCTGCGGCAGGTGCCAGCGATCATGCTCATAGCAGACTCAATGCTGGAGCAGTTGAGATCGGGCATCTTCTGCTCTGCGATCTTGCGCAGGTCTTCCTTGCTGATGGTCGCGACCTTGTCTCTCTGGGGCACGCCGGAAGCATGCTCGATGCCGCAGGCCTTCTTGATGAGCAGGGCTGCCGGGGGCGTCTTGGTAATGAACGAGAAGCTGCGGTCGGCGTACACGGTGATGACGACCGGGATCATCATGCCCATGTCGCCCTTGGTGCGCTCGTTGAAGTCCTTGGTGAACTGGCCGATGTTGATGCCATACTGGCCGAGCGCGGGGCCGACCGGGGGAGCCGGCGTTGCCTTGCCGGCGGGAACCTGGAATCTGACGTATCCAACTATTTTCTGTGCCACTTGAAAGCACCTCTTTCTTGTAAGATTTTAATCCTTGATCGCTTCGACCTGATCGAGTTCGAGGTCGACGGGCGTCTCTCTGCCGAACATGGAAACGACGACGCGGACACGGTCCTTCTCGGGCTCAAGCTCGTCCACCGTGCCGATGAAGCCCTCGAGCGGGCCGTCGGTAATCTTGACGGAGTCGCCGAGCTCATAGCCGACCACCACTTCATGGTGCTCGACGCCGAGGTCGTAGATTTCCTGTTCTGTCAGGGGGATCGCCTTCCCGTCGGAGCCGACGAAGCCCGCAGCGCCGCGCACGTTGTGCACGAGATGCCAGCTCTCATCGGTCAGCACCATCTTCACGAGCACGTAGCCCGGAAAGACCTTGCGCTCGACGGTCTTTTCACCGGAATCGGTGATCTCCTTGACCGTCTCCATCGGGATGTTGACTTCCTGAATCAGATCCTGCATTTTGCGGTTTTCCGCAGCCTTGAGGATATTCGCGGCCACGCTGTTTTCGTAGCCGGAGTAGGTATGGACAACATACCATTTTGCAAGTTCAGACATGTTATCCACCCAGCTTCAGCAGAAGCTGCACACCCTGATCGGCCAGCGAATCGAAGCCCCACAGAACCAGTGCGGAGACGACCATGACCACCAGGCAGACCGCGGTGTTGTTTGCCGTCTGCTTCGGCGTCGGCCACACGACTTTTTTGAGCTCGCTCTTCATGTCGCGGAACCATTTGCCGATGCGTTTGAAAAACGGGAGTTTTTTATCGACTTTCTTGACGGCCTCTGTGGAAATTTTCTTCTTTTCCGGTTTCTTATCAGCCATGAATCATTCCGTCCTTTCGAAAGTCTTATTTGGTTTCAACGTGCTTGGTGTGCTTGCGGCAGAAGGGGCAATACTTACTCAGTTCCAGCTTTTCGGTAGTGTTCTTCTTGTTCTTCATGGTGTTGTAGTTCCGCTGCTTGCACTCTGCGCATCTGAGCGTCACCTTGACACGGGATCCAGCTTTAGCCATATTGTTCGGCACCTCCTTATTGATTTCGTCCCTGTCGGGACGTGATTGCCTCCCTGTATGAGCCGAAAGGGCATAAAAAGGGAACCTCTCGACTGACAGGTAGATTCACTATACCACACTCTCTGTCCAAGGTCAAGCCTTTTTGCAGCGGGGCAAAAAAGGCGCCCTCTGTATTATTAAATGCACAGAGACTCAACTGAGTCGCCTGTGCATTTTTCTTTTTATATCGACCCCATAAGACGGAGGTGAGACCGACGGGAAAATACCGCTACCTGACCTTCGAGGACAGGAAGAAGATCGAGGCGTGGCACCTGATCGGAGACCGGCCGGCCGACATCGCGGCCCGCCTCTCCGTCCACTACACCACGATCTACAAGGAGCTCCAGCGCGGCGCGACCGGCGAGCTGGACGCAAACCAGCGCGAGGGGTACAGCGCAGAGCTGGCCGAGAGGCGGCTCCGCGAGAGCTTCAAGCGCAGGGGAAAGAAATCGGTCGCAACCCTCGCACAGTAGCCAAGAACACCCGGCACCGCCGGGCCGAAGAAAGGAGATGGCCCCATGAAACAGACGAACACGACCCCGACGCTGAAGATGGACAAGCTGCGCACCCGCGCCGCTGCCTGATCGCCGCCGGCGGCCGTGTTTTTCGTTTTCAGGGAGCCAAGCCAAGCACCCCGGCCGAGGCCGGGCCAAGACGAAAGGAGCAAGACCATGACCTACGATCCCAATGTTTTCGGATATGTCGACGGCCAGCCGACATACAGCCGCGACGAGTTCATCTACAAGAAGCGGCGCAGAGGCCCCATCACAGACGACGCCGAGCTCGTTGCCTTCGCCGAAAAAGTGACGAGTGGATGGTATAACGCCGGATGGCGCCGGACTTTCACCACCTACTACCTCGGAGACTACGCGCTCGACGAGCCGCTCAACAGCATGACCCTCAAGGAGTACAACCGGCTGAAGGAGCTCCAGAAGAAGGCGAGAGACGAAGCTGAGGCCGCAGAGGCCGCTCGCTGCTGGCAACACGTCGAGACGATCCGCTGGGCTGACAACAGCGTCGAGGAAGTCTACAAGGACAAAGACGGAAACATCAAGCGCGTCATGACGGTCGCCCCGCACGGCGACGTCTGCTGAAGGGAGGCGGCACCATGGACAACAACGCGATCCTCACCCTCTCCGACGAGCTCCTCGAAAGATACCGCAGCTCTATCCCCCGCAAAGCCTTCGAGCAGTTCGTCGAGGGCATCACGACGGGGCTGGCCGCGACGGCCGCCCCGAAGTTCGACGCCTCGCTGCTCTGCCGGGCTTCCTTCCCGGCCGAGCTGGAGGACGACAGCGGCCGCTGCATCGTGGAGGTGACGGTCTACCGGCTGAACGCCGTGGCCGTACACACCTTCCTGCTGGACGGGCCAGAGCCGCTGCTGCGGCACCTCGGGCTCTCCGAGGCCGACACCTACATCACCAAGCACGACATCGACGACCTCGTCACGGTCGTCCGCATCATCAGAGAGGAGGCACCAGCATGGCAGCATTGAAAGAAATCGCCCGGGAGTACGCCAGCGAGATCCGCGACGGGATCGGCTGGGTGATTGTCTACCGCACCGGCCGCTCGTGGAACGCCCTGACCGTCTGGAGCGACCTCGGCAACAACGAGTGGGAGACCGACGACATCAACGACGCTCTCGAGGCCCTGCGTCTCGACCCCCGGGCCGTGGCCCTGAACGGCTACTACCTCGGCCACTTCGGCGACATGACCATCGACGACATCGCCGCCGGCATCCGCTGGCACTACGAGCGGGGCACCAATGCCCTCGCCGACGATGACACCCTCATGCAGGCCCGGGCCGACATAGAAGCGGCCCGGCAGCAGGCGGCCGAGGCCGGCCTTCCCTTCAGCGAGCGGCTGGTCGATGGCCCGGAGGACGAGCCCAACCTCTACGCCTACGACGGCAGCATGACGGTCGCCGACTATGAGGCCGCACATCGAGCCAGAGACGCCCACGCCGCCCTCGTCGAGGTCGTGTCCGACCGCTACCCCAACGCCACCGAGGAGGCCGTCGAGCGCGTCGCAGAGGCCGCCAGCAGCATGAAGCTCAGCCCGGAGGCCGTGCAGCGGATCCTCAACGCCTTCGACAGGATCACGGAAGCCATCAAGGCCCTCTGCGAGTGGGCCGCTCAGGCCATCAGGACGCTCGCGGACTTCTTTACCGAGACGCTCGACGACTTCATGCTGCGACGAGCCCCGCCCAAGTGGCGCCACTATGCCCTCCACGCGAAGCGGGCCCGCGTCCGCAAGAAATACCGCAACCGCATCCGGCGGGCCTTCTTCGCTGCGCTGGCTTCGGAAGGAGGTGGGAGCTCGTGAAGTTCAAGTGCGTCGGCTGCGGGCTTTACTGGAATGTGAGCATATACCAGCAGATCCCCCGCGGCGGCTACATCTGCCCGCATTGTGAGAGCCGGCTGCGCGCCGGCGAGACACTACCAAACCAGCGGCCCGGCCAGAGTGACCGGCCGCAGACAACGAAAGGAGCAAAACCATGAAGAAAGCCCTCAAGACTGCCGCCCGCGGCACCGTGTTCCCCTACGCCGGCGAGAAGTGGGTGGTGCTGGAGCACGATCCCGCCGGCCGCACCCTCTGTCTGCGCCTCGAGGTGATCCCGGACAAGCCCTTCGACGAGGACAACCGCAACAACTTCGCCATCTCCAGCAGCAAAGAGTGGATGAACGGCCCCTACCTCGACAACCTGATCGACGCCGTGAAGGGCCCCAACGCCTTCCTCCAGACTGAGCTCGACCTGACGGCCGACGACGGCCTGAAGGACTACGGCACCTGCACCGTCACCATCTTCTCGCTGACCGTTGACCAGTACCGGCGCAACCGCGATGTAATTCCCAACGCTGACGACTGGTGGTGGCTCTCTACCGCGTACAGCACCGCCTCCAATGGGTACGAGCATAGCGCCCGCTACGTCTGGGACGATGGCACGCTGGACTGGGACAGCGCCTACGACGGCTACGACGGCCTGCGCCCCGCTTGCTATCTGGACTCCGATCTCCTGATCTCCATGGACGGAGACGAGCAGTACACCGGCATCGGCCCGCAGGAGGCAGCCATCATCGTCGCGGAGCTGGTCGACCAGTTCGGCGGCACCTATGCCACCGAGGGCCAGTTCACGGCAGAGGTCTCGTTCCTACTCTGGAAGCTGCGAGCCATCCGGGAGAAGGAGGCCGACCATGAGTAACCTCGCAAGCCTGTTCGACCGCTACAAAGCCCTCGTCATTTTCGACACGGAGACCAGCGGCCTCAACCCGGGAGACGACCAGATCATCGAGCTCGCGGCGCTGCGCGTGGAACGCACGCAGACCGGGGCCCTGCGGATCGCCGGCAAGATGGACACCTTCATCAAGCTGCCGGAGGGCGAGAAGCTCCCCGAGAACATCGTCACCCTGACCGGGATCACCGACCGGCTGCTGGAGACCGAGGGCGTGCAGAGCGGCACGGCCGTCAGCCGCTTCCTCAAGCTCGTCAAGCCCGGCCCCGTCCTGATGATCGCCCACAATGCGCAGTTTGACGCCTGTTTTCTGCGGGAGCTGCTGCGGGGCTTCCAGCCCGGGCGTCTCGACTGGCTGGACAGCCTGACGGTCTACAAAGACCGGCGCCCCTACCCCCACAAGCTCGCCAACGCGATCCTCGCCTACGAGCTCGAGGACAAGGTGCAGAACAGCCACCGGGCCATCGACGACGTGCTCGCCCTGTTCGAGGTGCTGAAGGCCATGGACGAGGAACGGGACGACCTCGGCAGCTACGTCAACCTGTTCGGCTATAACCCCAAGTACGGCGTCAGCGGCCGCCGGATCACCGGCGTGCGCTATGAGCCGCAGGGCTTCAACAAGAGCATCACGCGCCCCGAGCAGACGCTCCCGGCCCGGATGTCACGGAGGTGAAGAACATGGCCCCGGCCATCACCATCACGAGCGAGGAGCTGCGCGAGCGCGTCGAGGAACACCTCGGCCGCTGGATCCCCGACAGCCTGTGGGAACGCTCCGAGCCCTACGCCCGCAGGAAGCTCGACCTCTGCCGGGAGCGCAGCCCGGAGATCGACTACTACAACGACGAGTACCTCGTCCTGCTGACCGCCGACACCGTCAGGGAGACCGCGTTCAGCGACTTCACAATCGCAGCCTGCGAGGCCCTCATGACGGCCCGGGGCCAGTGAAAGGAGAAAACCATGGAAGCAACAAAAGAAAGGGCCGCCCGACGCGACCGGGCGACCCCTGCGAGAACATCCGGCAGCTCGCCAGCGCACGGATCCCGCACCCAAAGTATAACACGCCGCCGGCGCCGTGCCAAGGCCCGGATCCGGCAGGCGGCCGTCCTTTTGACGGCTGCCGTCATCGTGGCCGGCATCGGCGCAGTCATCTCGACCATCGCCGGAGGCCGTGAAAATGCCACGGAGATCCCGGAGCCGACCGCAGAGCAACCGGCGGTCGTCGTCACGACTCCCGCAGCGAGTACGCAGACGCCGGAGCCGACCGAGGCGCCCGTCCGCTTCTACCTCAGCGCCAGCGAGCGCGACACCGTGGAGCGTGTCGTCATGGCCGAGTCTGGCGGCGAGAGCTTCGAGGGGCAAATGCTGGTCGCTCAGTGTATTCTCAACGCCGCCGAGAAGGAGGGCGTGCAGCCCTCTGAGGCCGTCGTGATTTACAGCTACACCAGCAACCGCCCCGACCCCACACAGAGCGTCAAGGACGCCGTCGCGGCCGTATTTGACCGCGGCGAGGTCGCCATCGACGCCCCTGTCATGTACTTCTATAACCCCGCCCTCGTGACGAGCGACTGGCATGAGAGCCAGATCTTCGTCGCAGAAGTCGGCGGCCACCGCTTTTTTGCAGAAAGGAGCCCGGCAGCATGATCCAGCCAAACACCGTCATCACCGGCGACAGCCTGACTGTGCTGCGCAGCATGGACGACGAGAGCGTCGACATGGTCATCACTGACCCGCCCTACGGCATCGACTACCAGAGCGGGCGCAAAGAAAAGGAGCGCCGACTCGCAAAGATCAAGAACGACAAGGCCCCGTTCATCTGGTGGATCTACGACGCCGCCAGAGTCGTGAAACGCGGGGGGGGGGGTACTTTGCTTCGCAAGATGGGATGTGCAGCAGACCTTCATGGACGCCCTGCGGCTCGCCGGCCTGACAGTCAAGTCGGTGATCGTGTGGGATAAGAAGGCGCACGGCATGGGAGACCTCAAGGGCTCCTTTGCCCCGCGCTATGAGGTCATCATCTTCGCCGCCAAGGGCCGCTTCGAGCTGCCCGGGAAACGGCCAGACGACCTGATCGCCTGTGCCAAGGTCGGCAACCAAAGCCTCACGCACCCCAACGAGAAGCCCGTCGAGCTGCTGGAGCAGCTCATAGAGGCGACCACCACCCCGGGCGCCCTGATCCTCGACCCCTTTGCCGGCAGCGGCTCCACGCTCGTCGCTGCCGCCAAAACAGGGCGCCAGTACATCGGGATCGAGATAGATGAACATTACAGCCAACTCGCGGCCACGCGGGCCGCAGAGCACCAGAAAGGAGCAACCGCATGAGCGATAAAACCACCGCGGCCATCGCCGCAGAACAGCAGGCAGAGGCCCCCAAGGCCCCGGCCGAGGCGCTGCCGGCCGTCACCCTCGACGAGCTGGAGCAGGTCGACCTCGGCACCGTGGAGCGAGGCGAGCGCGCCCCCTTCCGCATCACTGACGACCGCTGCGCCGACTGGGCCATCCGCAAAATCGCCGAGGAGCGCAGCGAGTACAACCGCCTGAAGGAGCTGGCCGACCAGCAGAAGGCAGCCATCGAGGAGAAGGTCGAAGCCGCCCGCCGGCGCATGGAGAACGGCACCGCCTTCCTGACCTCCTGCCTCGCCGACTTCTTCAACACCGTGCCACACAAGACCACCAAGACGACCGAGAAATACCGGCTGCTCTCCGGCACCCTGACCCTCAAGAAGGGCACCGTCAAGGCCGAGGTCGACGACGCCAAGCTGGTGCCGTGGCTGCGTGAAAACGGCTACGGCGACCTCGTCAAGGTCGAGGAGTCGGCCAAGTGGGGAGAGCTGAAGAAGCTGCTCGCCTACACCGGCGAGATCGCCACCATCCAGAGCACCGGCGAGATCGTGGAGGGCGTCACGGCCTACGAGACCCCGGACACCTTCACGGTCGACATCTAAAGGAGGTGCCACATGGCAACTGAGACCAAAAAGACGGAGGCGGCCGCTGCTGCGGCCCCTCCCATCGAGGCCCGCTGTCTGACGCTCCGGCAGAAGCTCGTGGAAATGCGAAAAGCCTGCCCGGAGATCGTCAAGAAGAAGCACAGCGAAGGCGTCAAATACAAGTACGCCAAGATCTACGACGTGTGGGAGAAAATCACCCCCATCATGAACGAGCTCGGCGTCGACTTCGAGGTCATCGGTGAGAAGGCCACGCGCTACGCCGAGAACGGCGACCCGGTCTACTGGATCACCATGCAGACCAAGACCTACAACGGCGACAAGCTCATGTTCCTCTACGAGGCCGACCTGACGATCCGCTGGATCAACCTCGACAACGACGACGAGACGCTGGAGGCAGTCGTCCACGCCCTCGGCTGGAACGACGACCCGGCCAAGGCCAAGGGGGCCGCCCACACCTACGCCCTGAAATACTACCTGTTCGAGAAGTTCAGCATCGACCAAGGCGAGGACGACCCCGACAACAGCGACTTCGGCGCACAGAGTAAAGGCCCCGGGGGCGGCTCTGGCGGCTCCAGACAGGGCCAGCAGCGTCAGGGGCAGGGCTCTGGCCGCCTGTCCGAGGCACAGCTCAGCCGCCTCTACAAGAAGGCAGAGGCCGCCGGCATGACCAAGGAGCGCACCATCGCCCGGATCCTCGAGAAGTACAAGAAGCAGGATCCGGCCACCCTGACCCGGCAGGAGTACGACGAGATCTGCAACTCCCTCGACGCTGCTGCCGCGCAGCATAACCAGCAAGGAGGTCAAGGCTGATGTATAACCACACAGGACTGCAAGGGCGGCTGACGGCCGACCCTGAGCTCAGACACACCCCGAGCGGCGTGGCGATCACCAGCTTCCGGCTCGCCAGCGACACCGGCCGCAAGACCAAGGACGGCCAGAAGATCACCAACTTCATCGACTGCGTCGCGTGGCGTGCGCAGGCCGAGTTCGTCAGCAAGTACCTCACCAAGGGCCGGCTCGTCCTCGTGGAGGGTGAGCTCACCAGCCGCAACTACGAGGACAAGGACGGCAACCACCGCAAGGCCACCGAGATCACCGTCTCCTCTGTCCACTTCTGCGACAGCAAGAAGGACGGGGCAGGCGCCGGCCATCAGGACACCGGCGGCGACTTCGCCGACTACCCGGACAGCTCCGGCGACTTCACCGAGGTGGACGACAATGGAGATTTGCCATTCTGAACGACCGCCGGGCGACCGGCGGCCGACCGAAAACGAGCCAAAGACACGCGACCGCATAAAAGGAGGTGACGACCGTGGCATGGCTTCAAGTGCACCAAACACTCAAAGACCACCGCAAGCTCTTTGACGCAGCCGACGAGCTCGAGATCACCCCGCCGCACATGATGGGGCTGCTCGTGTCCTTCTGGCTGTGGGCCCTCGATAACGCCCCCAAGGGAGACCTCGCCGGCATCACCCCGCGCATGATCGCCCGGGCGGCACAGTGGGACGGAGAGCCCGAAAAGCTGGCCGAGACGCTGATCCGGGCCGGCTGGATCGACGAAAACGAGGACGGCACCCTCGAGATCCACGACTGGTACGAGTACGCCGGCAAGCTGATCGACCAACGGCAAGCCGAGAAAGAACGGTCGGCCCGCCGCCGTGCTGCCGCCGCTTCGTCCTCGGACGATACGCCGGACGACCAGACGCCGACCGCCGGACAACCGCCGGACGCCACGCCAACGACCGGCGGCAAGAGTAGAGTAGACCAGAGTAGAGAAAAGAAAGGGAGAGTAACACCCCCTACCCCCTCAGACGAGGGGGATGGCGCGGGGAAGAAGTCGCCCATCGAGGTCAGGTTTGACGAGTTCTGGAACGCCTACCCCAAGAAAGTCGGCAAGCAGTACGCCCTCAAGGCGTGGAGGAAGATCAAGCCGACGGCCGAGCTGCATGAGGCCATCATGCAGGCCGTCAACGCCCAGAAGCACTCCGAACAGTGGCGCCGGGACAATGGCCGCTTTATCCCCAACCCGGCCACATGGCTCAACGGCGGCTACTGGGAGAACGGCGAGGAGGTGAGCACAGGTGAAGGCTATCAGCGAGATCCTCAGCGGGATGCAGACGCCGGCCGAGACTGGGGCAAGGGCTTCAAGCCGGCAGACGACGACGGCGACCAGTGACGACGGCGACCGCTGGATCTGGAGCAGCGACGAGCGCGTCGCCGGCCTGCCAGACACCCCCGCCCCCGTCCCCTGCGAGTTCTGCGGCGCCCTGCGCTACCACAAGGGCATCCCGCTCGGCGACCGCATCCTCTGGCCTCCCTACGGAGCCGAGCGATGCACCTGTCCCGAGGCCGTGGCTGCCTACGAGAAGGAGAAGGCAGAGCGCGAAGCTGCTGAGGCCGCAGCCGCCAAGGCTGAGGAGGAGAAGAAAATGCGGGAACGCATCAAGCGCATCGTCGGCGAGTCGGGCATGGGCGACCGCTTCCTGCGGCGCACCTTCGAGACCTTCCAGCTCACCGACGACAACCGGCGCGCAGCAGCAGCGGCCCGCAGGTACGCCGACAGCTTCGACACCCTGCTGCCCCGGCCCGGGGCTCCCGAGCCCGGCCGCAACGGCCTATTCATCGCAGGCCCGCCGGGCACCGGCAAGACACACCTCGCCGCAGCCATCGCCAACCACCTAATCGCACAGGGCCGGCCGGTCGTCTGCATGACCATGATCGACCTGCTGGAGCGCATCAAGCGCACATTCTCCAAGCGCGACACCGACGAGGGCAGCGTGCTGAAGATTTACAAGACCGTCCCGCTGCTCGTCATCGACGACATCGGCAAGGAGCCGCCGACCGAGTGGGCGATCTCCACGGTCTACAACATCATCAACGGCCGCTATGAGGCATACCTGCCGACCATAGTGACCACCAACTACGACACCGAGGCCCTGATCGAGCGCATGACACCCCGGGAGACCCGGGACGACATGACCGCCCGGGCCACCATCGACCGGCTCATGGAAATGTGCAGGGCCATCACCCTCACCGGCCAGAGCTGGCGCCAGAGATAGGAGGACATAACCCCATGAAAAAGGTCTACATCTGCTCCCCGTGCCGCGGGGACTACGAGAACAACATCCAGCGGGCCAAAGAGTTCAGCCGGGCCGCCGTGGAGTGCGGCTGCATCCCTATCACCCCGCACATCTACCTCACGCAGTTCATGGACGACACCGTCCCGGCCGAGCGCGAGCTGGGCCTGAGCATCGGCCGCGAGCTGGTGCTCATGTGTGACGAGCTGTGGGCCTTCGGCCTCGACTGCCCGACCGCCGGCATGGCCGCCGAGATCGAGCTGGCCCGGGAGCGCGGGATCCCCGTGCTCAACGGCTTCAAGGCCATCAGCGAGATCCCCGAGGTCGAGAAACAGGACGAGGATCCGCAGGACGCCGGCAGCGTCATCATCCGGGTGCCGGCCTTCCGGGCGATGGCCCGCTGCAACGAGCACCTCAACCACGGGCCCTTCAGCATCGAGGTGGACGGCCGTGTCATCATCGACCTCGCCAAGCGCCTGAAGGAAAACCCGGGCAGCCGGCTCGAGATCGGCGGGTGATCGCCATGGCAGACAACCCCAAGAAAAACGCCGAGGGCTACAATGACCCGACGCCCTACGAGGCCGAGAAGCACATCCGGGCGCAGATCCGCGGCAAGCAGGCCCGGCTCGCCGGCAGCTACTTCGAGGCGATGATCTCCGGCTCCTGCGACTACTACCTCGACCGGGGGCTCGCCAAGATTGAAAAGACGCCGGAGCCCATGAAGCCTCTCGGGCCGAAAAACTACAAGGGCCAGTTCCTCGCCTGCTACACCAAGCAGGCCCAGCCGGACTACAAGGGCACCCTCAAGGGAGGCCGGGCCGTCGTGTTCGAGGCCAAGCACACCGACGACGACCGCATCGAGTACAACCGCCTGACCAAGGAGCAGCGGGACGACCTCGAACACCACCACAAGCTCGGCGCCGTCGCCTTCGTCCTCGTGTCCATGAGCCTGACCGAGTGCTTCCGCGTCCCGTGGCCCGTCTGGCGGGATATGGCCGCCACCTACGGCCGCAAGTACATGACCCGCGACGAGCTGCTGCCCTACAAGGTGCCGGTCGTGGCCGGCTTCGTGAAGTTCCTCGACAAGCTGCCGCCGGAGGCCATCACCGTGAAAGACCTGAGCCCCGAGGAGCTCGAGCGTCTGAAGCAGATGATCCGAGAGCAGCCGAGCACCATCATCGTCGGGGAGGTGCATCCATGATCCCGCTCCCTGACAAGAAGTACAGCATCATCTACGCCGACCCGCCGTGGAGCTACCAGAACAGGGGCACCCGGGCGGCCGCCTCGAAGCACTACGGCACCATGACCGTCGACCAGCTCAAGAAAATGGGCGTCGGAGCTGCGGGGGGGGGTATTGCTAACAGCGTCTGTGCCCTCTTTATGTGGGCGACCTTCCCCATGCTGCGAGAAGCCCTCGAGGTGATCGAGGCGTGGGGCTTCACCTACAAGACCGTCGCCTTCAACTGGGTAAAACAGAACAAGACCGGCGCCGGCCTGTTTTGGGGCCTCGGCAACTGGACGCGCAGCAACTCGGAGATCTGCCTGCTCGCCGTGAAGGGCAAGCCGAGACGCATGAGCGCCAGCGTGCACAGCGTCATCCTCTCGCCCGTCCAGCAGCACAGCCGCAAGCCGGCCGAGGCCCGTGACAGGATCGTCGAGCTGATGGGCGACCTGCCCCGGATCGAGCTTTTCGCCAGAGAGGCGGCTCCCGGATGGGACGCATGGGGAGACGAAGCCCCGGCACCCGACGCCAGAAAGGAGGAAACCGATGGACAGAACGACCCGGGAGACCCGGCGCCAGAGCTATGACGCCGTCCTCCCAAAGAGGGAGAAACGCTGCCGGCTGATCCTCGAGACCCTCGGGGCCCGGGAGATGACTGCCAGCGAGATCACCGAGGAGCTCGTCGCCGCCGGCGAGATCCCGTACTTCAACCGCAACTATGTGGCCCCACGCCTCACCGAGATGAAGCAGATGGGGATCCTCAAGACGGTCGGCCGTAGGAAGGCCACCCGCTCGGACGCCACCGAGGCCGTGTGGGCCCGGGTACATACCGCAGCAGCAGACCAGACCGCGGCCGCGCCGGCCGACAATCCCGCCACCGGGCCGGAGCAGATGACGCTCCTCGGCCCCGGGGCCTGACAGAAAGGAGAGCAACCCCATGAACGAAAACCGCGACAGCATCATGCGCATGGCCCGCGGCGCCTTCGAGGAGCGCGTCGACTACGAGATGGACAAGGTGATCCAGAACATCCTCGACCCCAACACCAAGGCCACCGCCAAGCGCAAGATCACCCTCACCATCGAGCTGACGCCGGACGACGAGCGCAGGCAGATCCAAGTCTCGGTGACGGCCAAGAGCACCCTCGCTGCCACCAACCCGGTCGCCACCTCGCTCTATGTCACCGGCGACAGCAACGGCGAGCTCGTCGTGGCCGAAATGGTGCCGCAGGTGCCCGGTCAACTGAACATGGACGGGACGCAGCAGGAAGCCCCGAAGCTGCTCAAGCTCGTCACCCGCGCATAAGCGCATAAATATTCATATACAAGGAGGACAACACCATGCTCGCCAAAATGATCGACAAAATCGTCAGCCTGAAGGAGACCAAAACCTTCGAGATCGGCGGCCAGACCTACACGGACGGCCACCTCACCCGGATCCCGCCCCACGTCGACCGCCCCGAGGCCATCAGCGTCAGCGGCCTCGACGGCGTCTGCAAGCTGATCCGCACCGAGCTGGAGAAGGTCGGCACGACCATCATGGTGCAGGCCAAGAGCTACAAGAGCGTCGAGGTCATGACCACCTACCTGCCCGACTTCTCCCGCAATATCCTCTACCGCGCCGAGGCAGACGCCCCGGGCATTTACACCGGCTTCCGCAGCCGCGAGGTCGCTCTGATCGAGCTGCGCAGCCTGTTCATCCCCAACGAGGGCACGGCCTACCTGCTCGACCTGCTCGGCCGGATGACCGACGAGAAAAGCGTCAGCACCAACGACAACGGCGTCACGCAGACCGTGGAGGCCCGGCAGGGCGTGGCTCTCAATGCTCTGGTCGAGGTGAAGCCCCGCGTCCTGCTGCGGCCCTTCCGCACTTTCCTCGAGGTGGAGCAGCCCGAGAGCGAGTTCCTGCTGCGCGTGCACCCCGAGGAGGGCATCGGCTTTTTCGAGGCCGACGGCGGGATCTGGAAGCTCGAGGCCAAGAAGAACATCGCCGACTACTTCAACACCAACCTCGCCGACCTGATCGAGGCCGGCAAGGTCGTCGTCATGCAGTAAAGACACAGGCTGGGCGGGCTGCGGCCCGCTCGGCCCTCCAGAAAGGAGCAAGCACATGGAACGCATGACCCATGAAAGGGCCAACGGCATCAAGACTGGCTACTGGAGCCCCGCCACCAAGGAGACGCTCGTGCAGCGCCTCGCTGCCTACGAAAACACCGGCCTCGAGCCATGGGAGATCGGCCCGGCCATCGAGAAGGCTGCGAAGGACGCCGAAACCGCGACCGCGACCAAGATGGCCGAGTGCATCGCCGGCGGCATCAAGGACACGGTCGAAGCGATCCACCGAGATCCTGATGGATTTTTCAAAGGAGGCGCCAGATGAAAGACTACAAGACCCTCACCCGCGAGAAGGTCGACGTCGAACCCGGGGCCGCCCGCTATATGGGCGAGACCCACATGATGGAGGACTGGAGCGACAAGATGATCGACCTCGTCCTCAACGGGCCGACCCTCAACGGCTTCAAGAAGGACGAGCTCCGGGCCATGCTGCGCCAGACCTATGCGGCCCTGAAGCAGTACGAGCAGATCGGCCCCATGGCCTCGCCCTACATGAACGACCCGTCGGCCATCGTGGCCCGGGCCTTCGCCGAGCTCTACCCCGGCATCGACTACCACGCGCAGTTCGTCCCCGACCTGTGCGACGAGTCGGGCAACAGAGCCTTCGGTCTGACCATCTTCCCCGACGACGGCAGCGCACCCATCGTCTGCATCTCGGCCGAGGCTCCCATCAGCGCCGCCCCTGAGCTGCTGGCCCACGAGCTGGCTCATGTAGCAACGCCGGAGGACAGAGACCATGGAGAGGCATGGAAGGCGGCCGAAAAGGCCATCGGCGACAAGTACGACGAGATCCTCAACGACATGATCCCCGACGACGATCCGGGCGTACTCGTCCCGCACGAAGTCGGAGACGGCGGGCTGCTGCTCATGCCGACCCGGGCGCATATCCCGGATCCGCAGCGCGACGACTGGAAGCCTGCCACCTGCCCTATCTGTGGGGCCGAGTGCTGGGAGACCGAGATCCACCGGCAGGCGCTCGCTGCCGAGCCCGGACTCCGGGCCGTCTGTACTGACTGCGGCCTGCGTGGAGCTGACAGCATCGGCCTCGTCGACATCAAGGGCCGGATCACAAAGGAGGAAACCAAATGAACAGCAACAGCAACAACAACGGCAGCGCCGCCGGCGGGATCGGCTTCTGTGGGCTGCTGACCATCGCCTTCATCGTCCTGAAGCTCACCGGCGTCATCTCGTGGAGCTGGCTGTGGGTACTGGCCCCCATCTGGATCCCTGCGGCCATCGTCCTCGCTGTGCTGCTGGTCGTCCTGATCGTCGTCCTCGTGAAGGAGGGCGTCAAGCAGACCGAGGAGAAACAGCGCCAGAAAGAGCGCAGCCTCGGCATCGACGAGCAGGCCCGCCACTACGGCCTCGAGCGCCAGCCCGGGGAGACCGACCTCGAGCTGAAGAAGCGCATCGCCTTCCTCAAGCAGGCCGAAAGGAGGGCCGGGAACAGATGATGGACGAAAGAGAACGCTGCGACATTATGCTGCGGGCCATTCACCGCTATGGAGAGGCCGCTCAGATCGACATGGCCGTCGAGGAGATGGCCGAGCTGACCAAAGCCCTCTGCAAGGTCAAACGGGCAACGCCCGGGGCCACCACCACCGCAGCCATCGCCAACGTCATCGAGGAGATCGCGGATGTCCAGATCATGCTCGACCAGCTCCGGCTCATATTTGCCCGCAACACCGACGAGGTCGAGGAGGACAAGCTGCGCCGGCTGCTCGGACGGCTCAACAGCTACGCCGAGTCCAACCTCCACGAATGGCTGAACAAAGCCCGCGGCTCGACAGTATGGAACCGCACGGCCGTCGACACTGGCGCTCAGCCCCGCGAAGGGGGTGCCCCGGATGAATAAGGCAACCTGCCGCGGCTGCGGCGCTCCCATCGTGTGGATCAAGACGCCCGCCGGGAAAGCCATGCCCTGCGACCCGGCGCCGGTCTATTACAAGGCCACGCCGGACGGCAAGGACAAGGTCGTCACCACCCGGGGCGAGGTCGTGAGCTGCGAGATCGTCCCCGGGGCCAACGCCACCGACGCCGGCTACCGGCCACACTGGGCCACCTGCCCGCAGGCCGACCGCTTCAAGAGAGGAGGCCGCCACCATGAATAGAGACAAGGCCCGCGAGCTGCTGGAGAAAGAGCTTCGGATCCGGCCGACCGTGAAGGCGAGCGCGATCTTCACCGGCAAAAACGGGAGCATGGGCTTCCGGGCCGGCCGCTTCTACGCCGTCACCATCGTGAAGCGCAAGGGCGAGGTCGTGCTGATCGCGCCGGACGACGGCCTCAAGTGCCCCTACTCGTCCCTCGACACCATGCTGAACAACTGGCACATCCTCCTCGTGATCTTCAACAGGTAAAGGAGGAAACCTATGGCAAAAGACAAACCCCAACCGCAGGCCGGCCCCGAGCTGGCCGAGTACACCACGGCCGCGCAGCCCAAAGCCTACGCCGACGGCGTCCCTGTATTCTGCGCCCACGACGCCATCGTCCCGCTGAAGGATCTGCGGCCAAACCCGAAAAACCCCAACCAGCACCCGCCGGAGCAGATCAAGCTCCTCTCCTCCATCATCCGGGCCACCGGCTGGCGCGGGCCCATCACCGTCAGCAAGCGCAGCGGCTACATCGTCAAGGGCCACGGCCGCATGATGGCCGCCGAGCTGGGCGACATGGCCGAGGCCCCGGTCGACTATCAGGACTACGCCAGCGAGGCCGAGGAGCTGGCCGACCTGACGGCCGACAACCGCATCGCCGAGCTCGCCACCACCGACAACAAGCTCCTCGCGGAAGTGTTCGCCGACATCGACACCGGCGAGATCCCGTTCATGCTCTCCGGCTACACCGAGGAGGACTACGGGAACATCGTGACGGCCCTGTCCGAGGCGCTGCACACTGAGGAGCCCAAGGGCGACCCCGACGCCGAGATCCCGCCCCCGGCCGAGCCCGTCACAAAGTACGGCGACCTGTGGATCCTCGGCCGGCACCGCGTCCTCTGCGGTGACTGCACACACCCCGAGGATCGCGCCCTGCTGCTGGACGGGGCCAAGCCCGAGATCCTGCTGACCGACCCGCCCTACTGCTCCGGCGGCCAGAAGGAGGCGCAGAAGTCGACCGGCAGCATCGGCACCGAGCGCAAGGACGGCAAGGCCCCGAAGATCGCTAACGACATCCTCAGCACCCGGGGCTACCAAAACCTGATCCGGGCGGCCCTGACCGACATCCCGTGCCTCTATGCCTACATCTTCACCGACTGGAGAATGTGGGTGTATCTGTTCGACCTCGTCGAGGCCGCCGGCTTCGGCGTCAAGTCGGAGCTCGTGTGGGACAAGGGCACGCCGGGCATGGGCGTCGGCTGGCGCTCTCAGCATGAGCTCATACTGTTCGCCGCCCGGGCCGCCACGCACTTCGACGGCCACAAGGGCTACGGCAACGTCCTGAGCGTCTCCCGCTCCGGGAATGAGCTGCACCCCACGCAGAAGCCGGTCGAGCTGCTGGAGAAGCTCGTCGACAACACGGACTTCGCCCGGGGCGTCTATGACCCCTTCGGCGGCTCCGGCACCACGCTGGCCGCCTGCGAGGCATACGGCCAGCCCTCCTACACCATGGAGCTGACGCCGGCCTTCACGGATGTCATCGTCAAGCGATACATCAGGATAACAGGAAAACAGAATGTGCGCTGCGTCCGTCAAGGCCGGGAGCTCTCGCGTGAGGAGATCGCCGGGATCTTCGACCCTGACGAGGAAGGAGGTGGACAGGAGTGACGCCCTGACCTAAATGAGCGACAAGCCGATCACTCACGACATCAAGGAGCGGCTCGGGAAGTACACCCGCCTGCTCCGTGAAATAGACAACCAGTACGAGCGCCTCGGCCGCATGGAGATCTCCATGGCCGCGCCGCCCGGCCCTGACATGACGGGTATGCCCCAGGGATCCGGCACGCCGAGCGACCGCACCGGGATGATGGTGCTGCGCAAGCTGGAGCTCGAGGAGCAGATCAAGGAGCGCCTCGCCGAGGAACGCGAGGAACGCGCCGCCCTCGAGGCGATGATCCGGCAGGTGGAAAACCCTGACGAGCGCGCCGTGCTGCGGCTGCGCTACTTCGACCGGGCAGACTGGGACGGGATCTGCGCCGTCCTGTTCAGTGATCGGCAGGACTACCTCGAGAGGATAGACAGATACCAGAACAGGACATACAAGGCCCACGGCCGCGCCCTGCTGCGGATGGCCGAGATCCTGAAGGAAACAGAGGCCCCGGCAGTAAAGGGAAGTAAAAGGCAGTAAAGGGCAGTAAAATCCATTGAACGGCAGTAGCGCCCTGTGCTACACTGTACCATGTCGAAAGACCGCCGGACACCCGGACAACGCCGGGGAGCTGTCCGACGGACACCAGACCAACAACCGAACAACGACAGCGAGAAAGCCGTCGGGCAACCACAAGAAGCCCGGCGGCTTTTTTCTTTTCCCCTGAAGGAGGTGACGACCATGGCGGGCGGCAGCATATCCATCCAGATCGAAAACTTGCGGCAGCTCGTCGCAGACGTGCAGGCCATAGAGGCCGGCGGCCGCAAGGCCATCAGCAGCACCGTGAAGGACGTGAAGGCCCGGGCCCCCGGCTGGATAGCGCAGGAGGTCACGGCAGTCTACAACATCAAGAAGGGCGAGATCACACCGTCCAGTGGAGGCAAGCCGAAGAAGATGGCGGGCAGCATCCGCATCACAGGCGAGACCATCGAGGAGCTCACCCTCGTCTACAAGGGCCGGCTCCTGACCCCTGTGCACTTCGGCATGACACCCAAGGCCCCGCCGGCTGGCAGGAGCTACACCCTGAAGGCGCAGATCCTCAAGGGCAGCAAGAAGGTCATCGGCCGCTACAAGAACACCCGCACCAAGGGCGGGCCCTACTCGCAGCGGTCTCACTGGATCCTCATGGGGACAGGCAACACCAAAGCCGACGGAACGAGCTGGATCCCATTCCAGCGCATGAGCAAGACCCGCACCGACATCCAGAAGATGACCACCATCTCGGTGCCGCAGATGATAACCAGCGACCGCACCAACGAGGCCATCATGCTGAGGCTCAACACCGAGACAGCCAAGCGCCTCGACCACCACATGAAGCGAGCCCTCGGCCTGTGACCCAAGGGCCGCTGCCACGGCCAGCAGGACGCCCGCCAAGGCGGCCGGGCATGCGAGGGCAACCCAACACACGCGCGCAGGAAAACGCGCCGCAAAGGGCACACAGAGGCCCCACACGGCCACGCAGAGAGGCCGAAGGTACTGTGACGCACCCCTAACGCCTGCGGTGCTGGCGAGCCCAAAAAACGCGCAGACTCCAAAAAGTTTTTCCGGGCCGTTTCGTTTCGCCCGAGGCGGTCGGGATGACCATTTTCGTGAGGCCACGAAAATGATGGGCGGCACGGCTCAGCAGAAGGGAGGGAACGCCATGCCGAACACAAACACCAACACCAAACTCGTCGACACCAAGACCATCGCGGCCCTGTTCGACATGGATCCCCGCCGGGTGCAGCAGCTCGCCAAGGAGGGCGTCATCACCGCCGTCAAGGCCGGAAATGCCAACCGCTACGATCTGCTGCCGACGATCCAGAGGTACATCAGATACCTGAAGGCCAAGGCCAACGGCCGGGAGCCGTCCAAAAAGGACGCCGAGATCGAAGGGCGCCGGCTCGAGGCCGAGGCCGACCTCAAGCGCAGCAAGGCAGACATCGCCGCGCTCCAACTCAAGGAGCTCGAGGGCACCATGCACCGCAGCGAGGATGTCGAGGCCGTCATGACCGATCTCGTGTATAGCATCAGGTCAATGCTCGTGGCTCTGCCCGGGCGTCTGGCTGTGGATGTCTCCAGCGCGGCCACCGCTGCGGAAGCGTCCGACATCATCCGTGCCGAGGTCTACAAGATCCTCGAGGAGCTGGCCGGCTACAAATACGATCCCGAGGTCTATGCGCGGCGGGTAAGGGATCGGGAGGGATGGAGCGAGCTCTCCGATGACGCGGACGACTAAGAAGGCCGCCGCGAAGCTCAACGCCGCCATCTCGGGGGCGATTAAACGCTTCGCCCCGCCTGAGAGCCTGACCGTGGACGAGTGGGCCGACAAGCACCGCCGCCTCTCCCCCGAAAGCTCGGCCGAGGCAGGCCCGTGGCGCACCAAGCGCACCCCGTACCTCGAGGAGCCTATGCGGGCCTTCACGGATCCGAAGGTGCACAAGATCGTCATGGTCGCCGCGTCGCAGGTCGGCAAGTCGGAGCTCGAGCTCAACATCATCGGCTACATCATCGACCAAGACCCCGGCAGCATCCTCTATGTGCACCCGACCATCGACGACGCCCGGAAGTTCAGCCGGCTGCGCGTCGCTCCCATGATCCGGGACAGCAAGCCCCTGAAGGAAAAGGTGCACGATGTCAAAGCCAAGGACAGCGGCAACACCATCCTCCAGAAGTCTTTCCCGGGCGGTATGCTCACGCTGACCGGCTCCAACAGCGCCTCGGCGCTGGCATCCACCCCCGCCCGCTACATCATCGGCGACGAGCGTGACCGCTGGGCCACGAGCGCCGGCACCGAGGGCGACCCGTGGGCGCTGGCCGAGGCCCGGCAGGCGACCTTCTACAACGCCAAAGCTGTCGAGGTCTCGACCCCGACCATCAAGGGCGCCAGCAACATCGAGACCAGCTTCTACCAAGGCACACAGGAACGCTGGTGCCACCGCTGCCCCGAGTGCGGGGAGTACAGCGAGATCGTGTTCGACGCCATCCACTTCGAGCCCGAGGCCAAGCGCGTGCGCGGCAAAAAGGTCTGGAGCCTGAAGGGCGGCGTCTCGTGGGCCTGTCCCGCCTGCGGCTGCCTGATCCCCGAGGAGACCATGCGACGGCAGCCGGCCAAGTGGATCGCAGAAAACCCCGACGCCTACAAGAAGGGCGTCCGCTCGTTCTGGCTCAACGCCTTCAGCTCCCCGTGGACACCATGGGAGAAGATCGTCCTCAAGTTCCTCGACGCCAAGAACGACCCGCAGCGGCTCAAGGTGGTCTACAACACCCTGCTCGGCCAGCTATGGGAGGATCGCGGCGACCTCGAGGACGAGGACACCATGCTCGCCCGCCGTGAGGACTACGGCACACGCCCGGACGGCACCCCTGTGGAGCTGCCCGACGGCGTGCTGGTGCTCACCTGCGGCGTGGACACACAGGACAACCGCCTCGAGTACGAGGTCGTCGGCCACGGCAAGTACGGCGAAAACTGGGGCATCGTCAAGGGCTACATCATGGGCCGGCCGGACACCCCCGAGGTCTGGCAGCGGCTCGACGATGTCGTCGACCATGTCTACAAGTTCAAGAACGGCCGGGGCCTGAAGATCTCCATCACCTGCGTCGACTCTGGCGGCCACTTCACCCAAGAGGTGTATGAGGCGTGCCGGGCCCGACAGGGCAAGCGCGTGTTTGCCATCAAGGGCAAGGGCGGCGACGGGATCCCCTACGTCTCCCCACCGACTAAGGTGCCGATCCGGGACAACAAGAAGATCACCTGCTGGCTCTACACCATCGGCGTCGACGCCGGCAAGGCTGCCATCATGGCCGGCCTGAAGGTGCAGGAGCCCGGCCCGAAATATTCCCATTTCAACCGGCACCCCGACGCCGGCTACGACCTCAACTACTTCAACGGCCTGCTCTCCGAGAAGCTGGTGCTCACCAGCACCCGGAGGGGCGACCGCTGGGCGTGGGAGAAACTGCCCGGCCACAACCGCAACGAGGCCCTCGACTGCCGGGACTATGCCAACGCCGGCCTCAAGATCATCAACCCCGACATGGACGCAGTCGAGCGCCGCCTGCGCGGCCTCGAGGAGCAGCCAAAACCGGCGCCGCAGCGACGGGCGCGCACCAAGCGCAGCAGCTCCAGCGCCTTCGACGACTGGTAAGGAGGACACGACCACATGAAAACGCGCAAGACCATCGAGATCGAGCTCACCGGCAAGCGGGAGCGGCTCGAGCTCTACCTGAAGCGGGAGGCCGAAATGCTGAGCGGCGGTGTGCAGAGCTATGGCATCGGATCCCGCAACCTGTCCCGCTACAACACCGACCTCGCCGCCATCCGGGCGGCCATCAAGGAGCTCGAGGACGACATCGCAGCCCTCGAGGCCCTGCTCAACGGGCAGCGCCCCCGCAAAGCCGTGGGCGTCGTCCCCCGTGACTGGTGAAAGAAGCCCCGAAAGGGGCTTTTTTCATAGGCTGACGCCGGGAGTTTTCGCTCCTTTTCTCCCGGCGCCGGCCATTTTTACCTGAAGGAGGTGAGCACCATCAGCAGACGAAAGAACAGAAGCCGACCGCAGAGCGGCCGGCAGAGCCCCCGCCCCGTGAACAAGGGCTACGGCGACGCCGGCGCGAGCTGGCACAAGCGGTCGACCAAGGGCTTCAGGGCCTTCAGCGGCAGCCCCAAGGAGGACATTGACGCCCACAACTGGACGCTCCGACAGAGAGCCCGGATGCTCTACATGGCCGCACCCATCGCCACCTCGGCCATCCGCACCAACCGCACCAACGTGGTCGGCATCGGGCTCCAGCTCAAGAGCCGGATCGACCGGGAGGCGCTCGGCATGACACAGGAGGCCGCAGACGCATGGCAGGCGCAGGCCGAGCGCGAGTTCAACCTGTGGGCCAACAATAAAAGGGCGTGCGACGCCACCGGCGTCAATAACTTCGCAGCCATGCAGCAGCTCGCCCTCGCCTCGTGGCTGGTCAGCGGCGACGTGTTCGCGGTCGTCAAGCAGTACGACCCGACGCCCCTCATGCCCTACTCGCTGCGCATCCACCTGATCGAGGCCGACCGCGTGGCAACCCCGACGAGCTCCGGCATCGTCACCCCCATGCTGCTGACCACCGGCAAGGCGGCCAACGGCAACACCATCTTCGACGGCGTCGAGGTGGACGGCAACGGCCAGATTGTCGCCTACCACATCCGCAGCACCTATCCCTTCGAGCTGGGTGCAGCGGCGACCAAGTGGGCCCGCGTGGAGGCATACGGCCGGCGCACAGGGCTCCCGAACATCCTGCACATCATGGAGAGCGAGCGCCCGGATCAGTACAGAGGCGTCAGCTACCTCGCGCAGGTCATCGAGCCCCTGCTCCAGCTCCGGCGCTACACCGAGAGCGAGCTGACCGCGGCCGTCGTGGAGAGCTTTTTCACGGCCTTCATCAAGACCGAGGCCGGAGCCGGCGACAACCCGTTCAACGAGGTGGGGAGCAGCCTGCCGGAAGTGAGCCGGGATCCCAACGAGTACGAGATGGGCCCGGGGCAGATCAACATCATGGAGCCCGGCGAGGATGTCACCTTTGCCGACCCCAAGCGACCGGCCAGCGGCTTCGACAGCTTCCTGCGCGCCATCTGCGAGCAGGTGGGCGCAGCCCTCGAGATCCCGGCCGACCTGCTCCTCAAGGCGTTCAACAGCTCGTACAGCGCCAGCCGCGCCGCCCTGCTGGAGGCGTGGAAAGCCTTCCGCATGAGGCGCAAGTGGTTTGTCGATGACTTCTGCACCCCCATCTATGAGATCTTCATCGCCGAGGCCGTGGCCCGCGGACGCATCAGCGCCCCGGGCTTTTTCGCTGACCCGGCAACCCGGGCGGCCTACCTCGGCGCCGAGTGGATCGGCCCCTCGCAGGGGCAGCTCGACCCGACCAAGGAGATCACGGCCGAGATCCTCGCCATCGGCGAGGGCATTACCACCCGCGAGCAGGCCACGATCCGGCTCAACGGCGGCCAGTGGGACGCCAACATCGACCAGCTCGCTCGGGAAAACGAGAAGCTGCGGGCGGCTCAGGGAGACACCGGCAGCACCGGCGACTCCGGCGGCACATCAGTGGCCGGCGCATCCCTCTCGGCTGCCGTGCGGCGCGCTGCCATCGTCGCCGAGGTGGAAAAGACCATCAAGGAAGGAGACAAGGACAAGCATGAAAACGAGTAACACCCCGCGCCTGTGCGCCGGGCCGCAGGTCGTCCAGCAGACGCCGACGAAGTTCTGGAACATCGCCAGCGTCGGCGAGGACTCGGGCGAGATCGTCCTCTATGGCGATGTCGTTGCCCGTCAGCCTGTGGACTGGTGGACGGGTGAGCCCGAGCCCGGCCTCTATATCGCTCCCGAGAGCTTCATGGAGGATCTCGCGGCCGTCAAGGGCAAGAGCAACATCACCATCAAAATTAACAGCACCGGCGGCGACCTCTACACCGGCATCGCCATCCACAACGCCATCAAGGGCCTGAGCGGCCACAAGGTCGTCATCGTGGAGGGCATCGCAGCCAGCGCGGCCAGCGTCATCGCCTGCGCCGGCGACGAGGTGCAGGTCTACCCCGGCAGCATGGTCATGATCCACGGCGTCGCGGGCCTGCTGATGGACTACTACACCCTCGCAGACCTGAAGAAGCTCCAGAAGGACTTCGACGCCAGCGAGCGGGCCATCGCGGAGATCTACCACGCCAAGACCGGGATCGCGGTCGAACAGCTCCGCACCATGATGACCCGCGAGACATGGATGGTCGGGCAGGAAGCCATCGACAACGGCTTCGCCGACACCCTGCTCGAGGGCGACGGCCCCGATGTCAGCGTGAGCGCCGACAAGCAGGTGCTCCTCGTGGCCGGCATCCGGCACAACATCAAGGGGCTGCACAATGTCCCGAGCACGATCCGCATCAACAGCATCCACGCCGCCCCTGCGGCTGGAAATAAGCCGACCGGCAACGGCGGCAAAAACAGAAAGGATGATAAGCCCATGACTCTCGAGGAAATGAGAGCGCAGCACCCCGACCTCGTCGCTCAGATCGAGCAGCAGGCCGCCGCAAATGCCGTAACGCAGGAGCGGGCCCGCATCGAGGCCATCGACAGCATCGCCGCAAGTGTGGGCGACGCTCAGCTCGTCAGGGACGCCAAGTTCGGCGAGAACGCCTGCACCGCTGAGCAGCTCGCACTCAAGGCCATGCAGAAGCAGGCGGCCCTCGGCGCCAAGCACCTGAAGGACGCCGCCAACGACAACGCCGAGTCCGGCGCCGCCAATGTCGGAGCCGCCCCCAATGGAGGCGAGGAAGGCAGCGAGGCCGATGACAAGGCCAAGGTCGACGCCATCGTCGGCATCTACAACACCACCAAGAACGGAGGTAAGAAGTAATGAGCAAGAGACTGGATGAAAACCTCGGCACCGTGGACTACGACGGCCTGATCGTCACCAACGAGCCCGTCGCCGACGTGTTCACCGTGACCATCCGCAAGGAGGCAAGTGCAAAGGCTACCCTCAAGCGCGGCACTGTTCTTGCCCTCTCCAGCGGCACCGGCGGCGACGGCACGATGGTCGCCCTCGGCACCACCGCCGGCTCCAACGAGACCCTGACCGCCAACGCCATCCTCTGCGACGACACCGAGATCGGCACCGCCGCCGATGTGGAGGCCGCCGCCTACCGCACCGGGCACTTCGCCCGCAACAAGCTGATCTTCAGCGGCGAGTATACCCTGAAGCCCGCCGACGAGGAAGCTCTGCGCGCTGCCGGCATCCTGCTGAGCGACGCGCTGGACTACTAAGAGAAGGAGGACAAGACCATGCCTTTTAACTTCTACGACACCCACACGCTGCTCATGGCCGTGCAGCAGCTCGTCCCCGCGGCGACCTTCCTGCGCGACCGCTACTTCCCGACCAATGACGCGAGCGACATCTTCGCCACCGAGGATGTGCTGGTCGAGTACCGCGACGGCACCCGCAAGCTCGCGCCCTTCGTCGCTCCCCGCAAGGGCGGCGTCACCATCCTGCGCAAGGGCTACAACATGGAGCGTTATACTCCTCCCTTCGTGGCCCCTCGCCGCACCCTGACCCTCGACGAGCTGCGCAAGCGCGGCTTCGGCGAGGCCCTGTACTCTCAGCTCACCCCCGAGCAGCGCCAGCAGGTGCTCATCATGCGTGACGCTGACGAGCTGGGCGACCTCATCACCAACCGCGAGGAGGCCATGGCAGCCGAGACCATGCTGACCAACGGCTGCATCATGAAGCACATCGCCGACGACGCCGACAAGGGCGACGAGATGGAGATCCGCTTCTACTCCGAGGCCAGCAACCCCGCCAGCTATACCCCCACGACCAAGTGGGACGCCTCTGGCGCGAAGATCCGTGCCGACCTCGGCGCGATGGCCCGTATGCTGACCCGCCGCGGCCTGCGCGCTGCTGACCTCGTGTGCTCCCCGGACGTGGCCGACGCCATCGTCGAGGATCCCGACATCAAGGAAATGCTCGACAACCGCCGCTACGAGCTGGGCTCTGTGGCCCCCGAGGAGCTGGCGCCGGGCGCTTCCATCATGGCCCGCCTGAACATCAACGGCCGCATCATCAGCGTGATCTCCTACGACGAGACCTACACCGACGACGACGGCAACGATCAGCTCTACATCCCGAGCGGCAAGTGCATCCTCACCGCCCCCGCTGCGGGCCGCACCTGCTACGGCGCCGTGTCTCAGGTGGAGCAGGCAGACGGCGAGTTCCACACCTACGCCGGCCGCCGCGTGCCGAAGTATGTGTCCAGCGCCGAGGGCAACACCCGCACGCTGACCATCTCCAGCCGCCCGCTGCTGATCCCCAACAACAAAAACCCGTGGATCGTCGCCGATGTCCTGACCTCGGACTAAGCCGGCAGAAAGGAGCACGAACATGATCCAGATCATCGCGGGCACCTTCGGCTACTATAACGGCCGCAAGGTCGTCCCCATCACCAACGCAGACGGGCCTCAGAAGTTCGACCCCGAGCTCGAGGCCCGTCTGGTCAAGCAGGGCGTCGCCAAGTACGTCGACGAGCAGCCCGTGGCCCCTGCCCCGGCCGCAAAGCCGGAGCAGGAGCCCGAGACTGCACCCGAGACCGACGACGCGCCCGCTGCTCCTGAGTACGACGAGGACATGAAGCTCGACGAGCTGAAGGAAGTGGCGGCCGCCTACGGCGTGGACGCCTCTGCCATGCGCAAGAAGGCTGATGTCATCGCCGCCATCGAGGAGGCGAAGGCGGCGGCCAACGAGGCCGACGACGACCAGACCGGCGACAATGAGGAGCCCCCTCAGATCGGCGCCGCGGATCCCGTCTAATGGCCTTCGACTTCAAGAAAATGGTCGCTGACGACCGCCGCCTCGTGTTCCTCAACCTCGCCGAGTTCGGCGAGGAGCACAAGGTCGACGGCAAGACCATCACCGTCGTGCTGGATGACAACGCCCTGAAGGAACGCCAAGGGGGGCAAGAGCTGGGCGTGGCAGAGTCGTCCCTCATGCTGTATGCAGCAGTCGAGGATCTGCCGCCCCGGCGCCCGGCGGGCGAAGGGCTCAACATCGACGGCCGCGAGTATATCGTCAACGACTGGAGCGAGGACATGGGCGTCGCCACCATCGCGCTCGGCCAGACCGTGACCATGTAAAGGAGGTGCAGCCGTGTCCATAGTCAACAGCATCGAGACCGTCCGGGAGTGGCTGGGCTCCACCGTCTGCCCGATGGTGCAGCTCAAGCTCCCCGACGACAGCGCGACCGACGCCTCCTACCCCTACAAGCTGGTCAACCCGACCGCGTTCTCGCTTTTCGTCCCGTCGAAGGACAGATTGCCCCCAAAGGTGCCGGCCCCCATCCCCTCGGTCTGCGTGCAGATCGTGGAGGGCACCGACAGCCTGACCATGAGCTCGAGGAGCATCAAGATCCGGCTTTGCTTCTCTGCGTGGGATCCCGGCTACCACGGGCGCGACATCTTCAAACCGAAAAACGACGGCAGCGGCGCATACGTCCAGTGGCAAAACGAGGAGGCCGCGGCCTTCTTCGAGAAAAACGGCGAGGGCTGGCGCGACGCATGGAATTTTGTGGACACGGCCCTCCGTATGATCGAGAACGCCGAGTACATCGGCCCGCTGCGCGTCATGAAGGAGGACGGCATCACCTTCGGCCCTGTGTCTGAGCAGGACGCCGTCCCGGACTTCTACCCCTACTGGTTCGCGTGGGTGGAGTTTTCTGCCGAGGAGCCCCTGACACGCACGCCGAAGGACTACCAACACCTGCTTTAAGGGCAGCCGACCGGCTGCTCTAATTATATGCAAAGGAGGAAAAGCAGATGGCAAACGAATACCTCTACGGCGCATACGGCCACATCGGCGAGACTGTGGCACAGAGCGCCGTGCAGGCGGGCACCACGCCGGTCTACATCGGCACGGCGCCCGTCAACCTCGTGCGCGGCTTCGCAGACGCCGGCGTCATCAATGAGCCCATCAAGCTCAGCAACATGATCGACGCGCAGCGCAAGCTCGGCTATGCGGCCGACTGGGGCACCTTTACGCTCTGCGAGGTCATGAACGCGCACTTCAACAACACCCTCGGGAACATCGGCCCCATCTACGTCATCAACGTCCTCGACCCGTCTGCGGGCAAGCACCGCAAGGCGACCGAGACCACCCAGCAGCTCTCTTTCACGGGCGGCCGGGCCGAGTTTGCGAGCTCCACCATCATCCTCGACACCCTGACCATCGCCAAGAGCGATGGCGGCGACTACGCCGAGGGCACCGACTACGCTGTGGACTATAACTTCACCAAGGGCACCGTCATCATCACAAGCCTGATCGCGGACTCCCCGCTCACCGGCACCCTGACGGCCAGCTTCTACGAGGTGGACGACAGCGCCATCGAGGACGACGACATCATCGGCGGCGTGACGGCCGGCGGCGAGTACAGCGGCCTGAGCTCCATCGCGCTGCTCTACCCCGAGCAGTTCGCGGTCTGCAACCTGATCGCCGCCCCCGGCTGGAGCCAGAGCCCGGCGGTCTACAACGCCATGCTCACCGCCAGCCAGAAGATCAACGGCCACTGGGACGCCTTCGTCGTCGCTGACCTGCCCCTCGTGGACAGCAGCGCGCAGGCGGTCGACACCATCACCAAGGCCATCGCGTGGAAGAAGAACAACGCCTTCACCGGCGAGCGGTCGAAGGTCTACTGGCCGCAGGGCATCGACAACCTCGGCAACATCTACCACCTGAGCACGCTGGCCGTGGTCGAGCTCATGCGAGCCGACTTCAGCCACAACAGCGTGCCGATGGAGACCTGCGGCAACAAGGCGATCCCCATCATCAAGCAGTATTTTGGGGCCAACGCCACCAACCGCGGCTTCAGTCAGCAGGAGGGCAAGGAGCTGACGCAGAACGGCATCAGCACGGCCGTCGCATGGGGCGGCGAGTGGGTGCTGTGGGGCGACCACACCGCCGCCTACACCTACGGCGCCGACGTGGATCCCCGGGCGATCTTCGACGTGTCCATGCGTATGCTCATGCACATCACCAACGACTTCCAGAGGGAGTGGAGCCCGCGCATCGACGAGCCCATGACCCGGGCGCTCAAGGACGAGATCATCAACCGCGAGCAGGAGAAGCTCGACGGGTATGTCAGCATGGGCGCGCTGCTGGGCGAGCCGCAGATCGTGTTCCTCGAGAGCGAGAACAGCACCACCGACATCATGAACGGCGACTTCCGCTGGGACATCGCCGTCACCCCGACCCCGCCCCTCAAGTCTGCGAGCGTGTACGTCGCATACACCGACGCCGGCTTCTCTGTCTACTACGAAGGAGGTGACGAGTAATGGCAAATCTGTGGCTTGACCTGAAGGGCCCCATCCTCGCCGACACCGTGTACATCAACGGCGTCCTCGTCGCCAAGGACGTGACCATCACCCTGCCGGCCGTCACCCATGTGACCGCCGATTATAAGGCGATGGGCACCTACACCGCACCCATGACCGGCCAGATCGAAGGCATGGAGGCCGCCATCACCAAGATCGGCATCGACAAGGGACTGCGCTCCATGGTGCAGCTCGAGAGCAAGACGCTGGAGGTCAGATGGGCGCAGGATGTCAAGTACGCCGACGGCTCCACCAAGACTGAAGGCTGCAAGGCGTTCATGCGCTGCGTCCCGAAGCTGATCCCGGGCCTGTCCGTGGATCCGGGCAACCCTTCGGAGAACGAGGTCACGCTGGCCGTGAGCCGCTATCAGGTTTTCGTCGCCGGAGAGGAGTTCTGCCTGATCGACCAGCTCAACACCATCATGCGCATCGGCGGCGTGGACTACGTCAAAGACCTGCGCAGCGTGCTGTAACAACAGATGGGCGCCGCCCAAGGTGGGCGGCGTCCCTCTTTTTATCAACGAAAGGAGACAACGACCATGGAAAAGCTGACACTCAGCAACCCCATCACCATCAACGGCAAGAAGGTCAAGACCCTGACCTATGACACCGGCGCGATCACCGTGGGGATGTTCGCCGAGGCCGAGGCGCTGAAGCTGCGCGCCACCACCCACAAGGCCGGCGGCAGCGCCGGCGCCACCGAGCTCGACTACTCAATGCACCTCTACCTCGCTATGATGGCGATCACCGCCGTCAACCCCGACATCGACATCGCCGACCTCGAGCGCATCAGCGGGCCCGATGTCATGGAGCTGGTGAGGATCGGCCGAAATTTTACCACAACGAGGTCGGGGGCACCCTCCGAGCAAAACGACTCGGAGAGCTCGTCCGAGACTACTCCCGAGCCTTCCACATCTCAGTCGGAGAGCTCCGACGGGAACGCCTGACCGACTTCCTGCTCGAATACTACGAAGCGGCCGAGGAGGCGAAAAAGCAGAGGGCCAAGATCCCGAAGCCGAGGATCCCACACATCCGGCCGCATAGGAGGAGGTGACGCCAGTGGCCAAAAATAAAATGCTGCAAGCCGTCGTGAGTCTCGCCGGCACCATTGACCCGTCACTCGGTAAGGCGCTGGACGATGTCACCGGCAAGCTGGAAAACGTCAACTGGAAGGCCGTGGCCGTCGGCGGCGCTGTGGGCGGCATCGCAGTCGCAACGGGCAAGGCGGTCGTGGAGGCTGGGAAGTATCTGGCCGACCTCGGCAACGAGTAC
>DBFWVW010000109.1:0-7477 GCA_048217285.1 Oscillospiraceae bacterium | reverse complement strand
CTGCCACGCCTTCTATTCTCTGAACGATTTCGCAAAGCAGCTTGCGGTCCACAACCGTCGCTCCAACAGCTTACCTATGAGGCCCCTCCACTGGCTCTCCCCTGCAGAGTTCTCTGTCCAATATGTTTGACAAACCTACATCTTCTCCTCCGTGACGGCGACATTGCCCGGCCCGGCGAGCTCGCGCAGCTCCTCGACGAGCGCGGGGTGCACGACGCAGCGGGCGGCGGCGCGCTTGCCGGTGTCCTCGAACACGAGCACGAGCTGCTCGTCGCCGGGGAACATTTTCAGGATTAGCTCTATGCGCTTGAGCGCGGGGTGCCCGGAATCCGGCAGCCGCACCCAGAGGCGGTGCCGCTTCGGCGGCTCGGGCCGGGGCGGCGGATCACGGCGCGGCGGCGTGCGCAGGGTCTCGAGCCCCTGCTCGGTCAGCGGCAGGACCTTGTCCGCCACGAGCTGGGGGTCGGATTCGTCGCGCGTCGAGATGCGCCCGGATACGAACAGCGCGGGGTTTTCCTGCGCGAGCAGGTCGCGGCAGGTATCGAGCGCCGGCGAAAACACGAGCACCTCCATGCTGCCGCCGTCGTCCTCGAGCTGGAGGTAGGCCATGCGGGTATTCTTGCGCGTGGCGCGCTCGCGGCTGGCGGTGCAGATACCGGCAAGCACGACGCGCTGCCCGTCGCGGTAGCGGTGCGCGGCGGTGGCCGGGGCGTGAAAGCTCGCGAGAATGTCACCCATGGGTGCGGCCTTGGCCTGCTGCGCGAGCGCGCGGTAATCGTCCATCGGGTGGCCGGTGAGGTAGAGCCCGGTCGTCTCGCGCTCCATGGCCATGAGCTCCGCGCGCGTGAACTCCTCCACGTCCGGCAGCACGAGCTGCGTCGTGTCGGCGGGCGCTCCCCCGTCGTCCGGCGCGCTGAAGAGGTTCATCTGGCCGGTGAGATTCATGCGGCTCTCGCTCGCGGCGCCGCCCAGCACGCGGTCGACCGACTGCATGAGCGCCTTGCGCTTGTAGCCCATGCGGTCAAAGCACCCGGCGCGGATGAGGCTCTCGGCGGCGCGGCGGTTGAGGTCGTGCCCGTTCATGCGGCGGCAGAATTCGTCAAACGCCGTGAACGGTCCGCCGATCTCCCGCTCGCGCATGAGCGCCTGGATCAGCCCGCGCCCCACGCCCTTGATGGCCACAAGGCCGAAGCGCAGGTCATTGCCCTCGACGGTGAAGTCCGCGTCAGACGCGTTGATGTCCGGCGGCAACAGGCGGATGCCCAGCTCGCGGCACTCGGCGATGTACTCCGTGACCTTCGGCGTGTTGTCGAGCACGGAGGTCAGCAGCGCCGCCATATATTCATGCGGATAGTTGCGCTTCATATACGCCGTGCGGTAGGACACGATGGCGTAGGAAACCGCGTGCGCCTTGTTGAAGGCGTAGCTCGCGAAGGCGAGGATCTCGTCATAGATGTCATTGGCGGTCTGCTCCGGCACGCCCCTGGCCACCGCGCCGGGGATGCCGCGCTCCGGGTCGCCGTGCACGAAGGCGGCGCGCTCGGCCGTGATGACGGCCTCCTTTTTCTTGGACATGGCGCGGCGGATCATGTCCGCCTGGCCGAGCGAGAACCCGGCCAGCTGCCGGAAGATCTCAATGACCTGCTCCTGATAGACGATGCAGCCGTAAGTCACGGCGAGGATCGGCTCGAGCAGGGGGTGCTTGTAGGTGATGCGCTCCGGGTGCGCCGAGCAGGCGAGAAAGCGCGGGATGCTCTCCATCGGCCCGGGGCGGTAGAGCGCGATCACGGCGGTGATGTCCTCGATGCTGCGCGGGCGCAGGCCCATGCACACGGCCGTGATGCCCGCGCTCTCGAGCTGGAACACGCCGACGGTGCGCCCGGCGGCGAGCATATCAAATGTTTTCGGATCGTCGAGCGGGATGTGCTCGACCTGAAATCCCGGCTCGCGGCGGCGCACCTGCCGCGCCGCGTCCTCGAGCACGGTGAGGTTGCGCAGGCCGAGAAAGTCCATCTTCAGCAGGCCGAGCTCCTCGAGCGTCGTCATCTGAAACTGGCACACGAGCGCGCCGTCGTTGCTCGCCAGCGGCACGTAGGCATACACCGGCTGCTCCGTGATGACCACGCCCGCCGCGTGCGTGGACGCGTGCCGCGGCATCCCCTCGATGGCGCGGGCCGTGTCGATGAGCTGGTGCAGCCGGTCGTCGCCGTCATACATCGCGCGCAGCGTCTGCGACTGCTGCAGCGCCTCGTCGAGCGTGGTGTTGATGCCGCCGGGGATGGCCTTGGCCACGGCGTCGGTCTCGGCGTAGGTCAGGTTCATGACCCGGCCGACGTCGCGCACGGCCGCGCGCGCGGCCATGGTGCCGAAGGTGACGATCTGCGCCACGTGGTCGGCGCCGTATTTGCGGATGACGTAGTCGATCACTTCCCCGCGCCGCTGCACGCAGAAGTCCACGTCGATATCCGGCATACTCACGCGCTCCGGGTTGAGAAAGCGCTCGAAGTAGAGGTTATACTGCACGGGGTCGACATCCGTGATGCCCAGGCAGTAGGACACGACGCTGCCGGCCGCACTGCCGCGCCCGGGGCCGACGGGGATGTGCTGCCCCTTGGCGTAGGCGATGAAATCGCTCACGATGAGAAAGTAGTCCACAAAGCCCATGCGCCGGATCATGTCCAGCTCATAGTCCAGCCGCCTGTGCACCTCCGGCCGGTCGCCGTAGCGCCGGGTGAAACCGCGCTCGCACAGCTTCGTGAGATAGGCGTCCGCGTCCGTCTCCCCCTCCGGCAGCAAAAAACGCGGCAGGTGGTAGTGGCCGAACGTGAAGTCAAAATGACACCGGTCTGCGATGCGCTGCGTGTTTTCCACCGCGTCGGGATATTCGTCAAAGAGCGCGCGCATCTCGGCCTCACTCTTGAGGTAAAACGCATCGTTCGGAAAGCGCAGCCGGTCCGGACTGTCGAGCGTCTGGCCGGTCTGGATGCACAGCAGCACGTCCTGATCGTAGGCGTCCTGCTTTTTAATGTAGTGCACGTCGTTCGTCGCCGCGAGGGGGATGCCCGTCTCGCGGTGGATGCGCAGCAGCGCCGCGCGCACGCGCGCCTCGTCGGTCATGTGGTGGTTTTGCAGCTCGAGGTAGAAGTTCCCCTCGCCGAACAGCTCCTGCAGCTCCACGGCGCGCGCCTTGGCAGCGTCATAATCGCCGCGCAGGATCGCGCGCGGAATGTCGCCCGCGACGCAGCCGCTCAGACAGATGAGCCCCTCGGCGTGACGGTGCAGCAGCGGCCAGTCGATGCGCGGCTTGCCGTAAAACCCGCGCTCAAACGCGGCCGACACGAGGTAGCACAGGTTGTGGTAGCCCGTCTCGTCGCGGCAGAGCAGCACGAGGTGCGTATACGCATCGTCCACACCGTGGACGCGGTCGGTCATGCCGCGCGGGGCGACATAGACCTCGCAGCCGATGATCGGCCGGATGCCGGCGGCGACGGCCGCCTTGTAAAAAGCGACCGCGCCGTACATGACACCGTGGTCGGTGATTGCCAGCGCGGTCTGGCCCAGCTCGCGGGCGCGCTCAATGAGCGGCCCGATGCGGCACGCGCCGTCGAGCAGGCTGTATTCACTATGTACGTGCAGGTGTGCAAACCCCATCGTGCGTTCCTTTCAGTCGTCCATGTGAAATTCCATGAGTTTTTTCAGCCGGTAGTTCAGGCAGCTCTTCGTCACCGGCGGGTACGAGAGCATGGCGAGGTCGGCAAGGCTTGCCTCGGGATTGGCAATGCGCAGCAGCGCCGCGCTCTGCAGCTTTTCCGGCAGCACGTCGAGCCCGTAGTCGCGCTCGATGCGGCGGATGGCGTCGATCTGCTCCTGCGCCGCGGCGACGACCTTGTCGGCGTTGGCAGTATCGCAGTTGACCTTGCGGTTGATGGAGTTGTTCATGGACTTCTCCACCTTGGCGGACATGATGTCCATGGCGGCGCAGGGCGCGCCGATCTTGGTCAGAAAGTCCTCGATGGCCTCGGACTTTTTAAAATAGAGCACGGTGTTGGCGCCGCGGTCGATGCTGCGCGCGGCAAAGCCCAGCTCCGTGAGCAGGGCGGCCGTCTCGCGGCTGACGCTTGCGTGCGCCGTGATGAGCTCGAGATGGTAGTTCTTGCTCGGGTCGGTCACGCTGCCGCCGGCGAGAAATGCCCCCCGCAGGAACGACGCCTTACAGCAGTCGTTTTCGAGCACGGCGAGGTTGATATGGTGCGCGACCGTGCGCGAGAGGTCGGCGCCGAAGGCGGCAAACACCGTCTCGATGACGGCGCGGTCGGTGATGGTCAGCACATGGCGGCCGCCGGTCTTTTCAGCGGCGGGCAGGGCAAAGTGCGTGCCGAACGCGCGGCGAAACAGCTTCGGCAGGCGCTCAGCCAGCGCGTCGCACGCCGTGACGATGCGGATCTCGCGCGTCGTGAACGTGTGGCAGTACAGCAGCACGCCGTAGGCCTCGGCCACGGCGCAGCAGTGGCGATTGAGCGGCACGCGGCACAGCTCGTTTTTGACATCGGATGCAAAGGACATGGCGCGCCTCCGCTCAGGTCTTGGGGAAATCCCGGTTGCGCAGGCGGACGTTGGCGTCGCGCGCGGCGAGATAATCCGTCAGCGCCTTGGCCACGGCCACGCTGCGGTGCTGGCCGCCGGTGCAGCCGATGCCGATCGTGAGCGCGTAGCGCCCCTCGGCGGCGTACTGCGGCAGGAGAAAGTCGATCATGCCGGTGAGCTTGGCGAGAAAATTCTTCGCCACGTCGCTGCGCAGGACGTATTCCTGCACCTCGGCGTCCATGCCGCTCATGGGACGGAGCTTTTCGACATAAAACGGGTTCGGCAGGAAGCGCACGTCGAACACGAGGTCGGCGTCGATCGGGATGCCGTACTTGAAGCCGAACGCCACGACGTTGATAAGAATATCGCGCCGGGTGCCGCCGTCGGCAAAATACTCGCAGATGCGCTTTTGCAGCATGGCGAGCGTGAGGCCCGTCGTGTTGATGACATAGTCGGCGCGCTCACGCACGGGGGCGAGCAGCTCGCTCTCGCGGCGCACGGCCTCGGGCAGGGAGCAGCCGCTCTCGGCCTGCAGCGGATGCGGCCGGCGCGACTCCTTGTAGCGGCGCACAATGGCGCTCTCCGACGCCTCGACGAACAAAATGCGGTAATTCACGCCCATGTTTGCCAGCTCGCCGAGCGCGGCAAAGAGCTCGGAAAAGCTCTCCTGGCTGCGGATGTCCGTCACGAGCGCGACCTTTTCATATCTTCCGCGCGTGGCAAGGCACAGCTCGGCAAACCGCGTCAGCAGTGCCACCGGCAGATTGTCCACGCAGTAAAAGTCCAGATCCTCCAGCACGTCGGCCGCGCGGCTCTTGCCGCCGCCGGACAGGCCCGATACGATCAGAAATTCCATTCCGTCACCCCCGGATGACCTTCACTTCCGGCTCGAGCTCCACGCCGGACGTGCGCAGCACCTCGCTGCGGATGTGGTCCATGAGCCGCAGCACATCGTCAAATGTGGCGCCGCCGCGGTTGACGACGAAGCCCGCGTGCTTCTCGCTCACCTGCGCGCCGCCGACAGCGTAGCCCTTGAGCCCGGCCTGATCGATGAGCGCGGCGGCGTAGCCGCCCACGGGACGCTTGAACGTGCTGCCGGCGCTCGGCAGCTCCAGCGGCTGGCGGCTGCGGCGGCGCTCGCTCAGGTCGCGCATACGCGCCTGAATGGCTGCCGGGTCGTCCGGCGTGAGCGTGAGCGTGCTGCCGAGCACGACACAGTCCGTGTCGGAAAACACGCTGTGCCGGTAGCCGAACGCGTGCTCCGCGCCCACGGCCTCACGCAGGTTCAGCTCCCTGTCCAGGTAGCGCGTTGAGACGACGACGTCCTTCATCTCGCCGCCGTAAGCGCCCGCGTTCATCGACACCGCGCCGCCCAGCGACCCGGGGATGCCGTGGGCAAACTCCAGCCCCGCGAGGCCATAGCCCAGCGCCGCCTGCGCCAGCCGCGCGAGCGGGATGCCCGCGCCCGCGCACAGGTGTGTCTCGTCCGCGCACGTCACGTCCGCCATGCGCTCGCCCATCTGCACGACGATGCGGTCGACTGCCCCGTCGGTAATGAGCAGGTTCGTGCCGTTGCCGATGATGAGCGGCTGCGCGCCGCCCTCGCGCACGATGCGGCAGACGGCCGCCGTCTCCTCCGCGGACGCGGGGCGCACGAGCGCGCGCGCCGGTCCGCCGATGCGAAACGAGCAGTGCGCGCGCATCGGTTCGTATTCCAAAATCTCCAAGCCCGGCAGCTGCGCACGCAGCGCCCGGACAACGGGGTCCAGATTTGTCATAAATTGCTGTCCTTTCCGGGTCAGAACCCGATGCCGAGGTCAATGCTGCGGTCGTGCTCGATCGCGAGCTCCTGCGCCGCGTTGAAGCCCATGCCCTTCTGGCGGTTGTTCATGGCGGCGAGCTCGAGAATGACCGCAAGGTTGCGGCCCGGCCCGACCGGGATCGTCACGCACGGCACGCGCACGTTGAGGATCTCGCAGTATTCCGTCGTCAGCCCCAGCCGGTCGTAGGCCTTACCGTCCTCCCACGGCTCGAGCTGCACGACGAGGTCCACGCGCGTCTCGGGCTTGACGGCGCCGACGCCGTAGATGCGCCGCGCGTCGATCACGCCGATGCCGCGCAGCTCCATGTAGTAGCGGATCATCTCTGGCGCGGAGCCCATGAGCGTCGTGCGGTTGATGCGCTTGATCTCCACGGCGTCGTCCGCGACGAGGCGGTGGCCGCGCTTGATGAGCTCGAGCGCCGTCTCGCTCTTGCCGACGCCGCTGTCGCCCGTGATGAGCACACCCTCGCCAAACACCTCGACGAGCACGCCGTGCTGCGTCAGGCGCGGGGCGAGATAGCCCGAGAGCGAGGCGATGAGGTCGGCCATGAATTCCGACGTATCCTTGCGCACGAGAAAGAGGTTGCGGTCGTACTTTTCGGCCATCTCCAGGCACTCGGGGAACGGGTTCATGCCGTGGCAGATGACGAGGCCAATGATGTTGTAGCGCATGAACTGCTCAAAGCGTTCGCGCCGCTGGCCGGGCGTGAGCGTCTCGAGATAGGTGCTCTCGACGCGGCCGATGATCTGCAGCCGCTCGGGGTCGAAGTAGTTGTAAAACCCGGCGAGCTGCAACCCCGGGCGGTTGACGTCGGCCGTGCGGATCTCGCGCGTGGTGTAGTCGGCAGCTGCGTGCAGCACAGTCAGTCCCTGCTCGGCGGCGACCTTTTGCAGCGCGACGGTATAATGCGGTGCGCCCATCGTGCGCGCCTCCTGTTACTATATATTTGCCCCTTGGTTTATGGCAGCCAGCCATAGGCATGGGACATCTCGTTGCCTAAACTGTTAGAATAGTGGGGTAATGGTCTGACCTAAGCCTCCAAGGGCTAATACGTCCGCCAGAAAGTCAGT
>DBFWVW010000108.1:0-8378 GCA_048217285.1 Oscillospiraceae bacterium | reverse complement strand
CCAGAAAGTTGATGTAACCCGGACGCCCGTTGAGCACCCGCACCGGCAGATCCGAGCCGTCAGCCATATAAATGCGCGCCGGTCTCTGATTCGGGTTGCAGCCGTATTTCAGTTCCAGTTCTTTCATTTGATTTCTCCGGTTCCGTTTTTATTTATCAGGCGGTCAGTGCATGCGCCGCTTGTCAGGTCGGTATAGCGCACATAGAGCGCAATGCGGTTGGCAGCATCGAGCGCGCCCCAGAGCGTGTCCGCAAACACGTCGATATCATCCGAAATGGCAACACGCTTCGGCTCCCCCTGAAAGCTCGGGAGCGGGTTTCCGTCGCAAGCGTAGGTGTGCAGAAAATGACCGAGTCCCGGCAGCGGCGAATAGGCATAGAAGCACCGCACGCAGGCTGTGCCGGCGGCGTCTGCGCTTTTGAGAATACTCATGTCGTAAGTGAAGTCACCGTCAGCAAATGTGAGCATACCGCTGATACGCGGTGTGAAATTAGGTGCATCCGGCTCGAACGTTCGTGCGCGCAGGGCGTCTGCAAAGCTCCGCCCTGCCGCGAGCGACGCACAGATTGTGTCCGTCTGGTCACCATTGGTGACGATGAGATGATTTCCAAGCGTACGCAGCGGCGTGTAGATGATGAGGCTCGGGTCCTCTACACTTGCCGTGTCGAACGGTTCGGTATAGAGCGCGCCGTCATGCAGGGCGAAAACGCGGTTGCGGCTGTTGGCACTGCGGCCCATGATGAAATAAGCCGTGCAGGCATACCTTCCGTCCGACGTTTTTCCGATGATAATGCCGCGGCCGGGATAGACATTGCCGCACAGCAGCGCGCCAATCTCAGAAATCCGATAAACGTCCATAGGGCTCCCTTCTCTCATCAAACCCAAAGAGCAGATTCGCTTTGTTGTGACAGTCCGATGACCAGAGCAGACGTTTCCCGCGCGTGTGCAGTTCGGATATGATCCACGGTTCCGGGTATGGCTGCGTACGATAGCCGCGGGCGATCGCGCCGGTGTTGATCTCAAACACAGCGGGCGTCTGCGCCAGCCGCTCGAGCGCAGCGCTCGCCGCCGCGCGGTAGCGCGGATGATTGACGTCAAACAACGTGCCGTCGTTATTGAACTTCGTGATGAGGTCGAAGTGGCCGATGATATCGCAGCGCGTGCGGTCATAGACGTCTGCGACGGTACGGTAGTAATCCTCAATGAAGGCATAAAAATCGCCGCCGTAGTGCTCTGCCACTGCCTGCAGCTGCAGCTCCCGACTCTCATCGACCGGCAGGTAGCAGCCATCCTTCTTCACGTAATGCACGGAGCCGATCACATAGTCATAATCGTCCGTCGGTGCTTCGGAGTAGAAGTCCTGCTCCACGCCGAGCAGGATGCGGAGCTGACCGGCATATGTTTGCTGCAGGTCACGGATTCCGGCCTTGTATGCCTCCGTGCCGGCCAAGGACATACAGTAGCTCTCGTCAAAGAATGTGTACGAGTGGCCGGAAAAGCCGAGCTCCGGGCAGCCGAGCCGCTGCGCTTCGCGCACCAGCGCCTCCGGTGTGTCCTTCCCGTCGCAGAACGTGGTATGGGTGTGATAATTCGACGGCCGCATCAGGTCATTTTCTCCTGCTTGACCTTGTGGTCGATGATATGGCGGGAGGCCAGTTCGCGGTGCACGTCCTCGACGGAAATGCCCATCTGCACCATGAGCACCATAGCGTGATAGGCCAGATCCGCCAGCTCATAGACCGTCTCTTTCCGATCATCGGCCTTGGCGGCAATGATGACCTCGGTGCTCTCCTCTCCGACCTTTTTAAGGATCTTATCGATGCCTTTGTCAAAGAGATAGCTCGTGTAGGAGCCCTCCGGTCTTGTCGCCTTTCGTTCGGCAAGCAGATCGTAGAGCCCCTGGAGGCTGAAATCCTGCAGCGTATCGCTGTGCCAGACCGGTTGGAAAAAGCATGACTCGCTGCCCGTGTGGCACGCGGGGCCGTCCTTTTCCACGACGATGACGAGTGCATCGGCATCGCAGTCGGCCGTGATGCTGACGATGTGCTGCACATTGCCGCTTGTCTCTCCCTTGCGCCAGAGTTCCTGCCGTGATCGGCTCCAAAAGCACGTCCGGCCTTCAGCCATGGAGATGCGCAGGCTCTCTTCGTTCATATATGCAACCGTCAGAACCTGTTTTGTGATGGCATCGACCACCACGGCGGGGATCAGACCCCGGTCATCAAATTTCAGTTCCTGGATATCCAGCACGATGTTTCACCTCACATTGATGTTCTCAGCGCGCAGCGCCTGTTTGAGTTTGGGGATCTTCACCTCGCCAAAGTGGAAAATGGACGCAGCCAGGCCGGCGTCGACTGCCGGAACTTTTTGAAACAGCTCCACAAAGTCCGCGATGCTGCCCGCGCCGCCGGAGGCAATCACCGGCACATTCACCGCCGCGCACACTGCCTGTAGCATTGGAAGGTCAAAGCCTTGTTTCACACCGTCGGTATCGATGGAATTGACGACGACTTCCCCCGCGCCGAGGGCTACGCATTTTTGGATCCAGCTGACGGCCTCCATGCCGGTGTCCTCTCGGCCGCCCTTGGCAAACACGCGAAATTCCCCGTCTACACGCTTGACATCGGCAGAAATGACCACGCACTGGTTGCCGTAGCGCTCAGCTGCCGCCCGGATCAGCTCCGGATTGCGGATAGCTCCAGAATTGACGCTGACCTTGTCCGCGCCGCATTTGAGTACACGGTCGAAATCGTCAACGGTGTTGATATCGCCGCCAACCGTGAGCGGAATAAAGATTTGGCTCGCGACCTCACGCAGGATATCCGTGAACAACTGTCGATCTTCGACGGAAGCCGTAATGTCGTAAAACACCAGCTCATCCGCGCCGTGCTCGGAATAATACCGTGCCAGCTCAATGGGCGAGGAAACATCCGCCAGCCCTGCAAAATTGACGCCCTTAACGACCCTGCCGTCTTTCACATCGAGACAGGGTATGATGCGTTTGGTAATCATCGTGCCACCTCAATTGCCTGCGCAAGATCCATCGCGCCGGTATAATATGCCTTGCCAATGATAGCGCCATAGAGCCCCATCTGTCGCAGCGCGCGCACATCATCCAGACTGGAAACGCCGCCGGACGCTGTGATGTTCAGGGAATACTTCTGTGACAGCTGCCGGTACAACGACTGGTTCGCGCCGCGCATGGCTCCATCCCGGGAAATGTCCGTGCAGATGACGGTCTGCACACCGAGCGCCTGCACGCGGTCGAAAAATGCGTCGAGCGTCACGTCCGCCGTCTCCAGCCAGCCGCGGATGGCAATGCGTCCATCCCGGACATCTGCACCGACTGCAATTCGTGCGCCATAGGCGGCGACCGCCTGTGTCAAAAACGCCTCGTCCTGCACGGCAGCTGTACCGAGAATCACACGCTGAATCCCTGCGTCCAGATACAGCTGCACCGTTGCCATGTTGCGAATGCCGCCGCCGATCTCGACGAACAGCGGCGTCTGGGCTGCGATCTGACGGACCACATCCAGATTCGGTGTGGTGCCGTCACGCGCGCCCTCGAGATCGACCATGTGGATATGCGTGGCGCCCTGGCGCGCGAAATCCTGCGCCACGGCCAGCGGGTCGTCGCTGTAGACCGTCATCTGTCGGTAATCCCCCTTGAGCAGACGGACCGCCTTTTTTTCGTATAAATCAATTGCGGGAAATAGGATCATACCGTCTCCCCCTCGCAGAAAGCACGCAAAATGTTCAGCCCTACGCGGCCGCTCTTTTCCGGGTGGAACTGGCAGCCCTTGACGTTTCCCTGTTCCACGGCGGCAGTCAGGTCAATACCGTATTCTGTGGTTGCAATCACGCTTTCGGCGCAGCCGGCCACATAATAGGAGTGGACAAAATAGACGCAGTCACCGTCAGAAATATTCCGGAACAGCGCGCTCTGTTTTTGAAATTTCAGGGCATTCCAGCCTATGTGCGGAATCTTCAGCTCCGGCGGGAGCTTGCCTTCCATCGGCACAACGCTGCCGCGCAGCAGGCCGAGGCCCGTATGCTCGCCGTATTCATAGCTTTTTTCAAACAGCAGCTGCATACCAAGACAAATACCCAGAATCTCTTTCCCGGCCGCCGCTTCCGCGCAGATCACGCGGTCGAGGCCGCTGTCGCGCAGCTTCCGTGCCGCATCGGCGAAGGCGCCGACGCCGGGGAGGATCAGCTTGTCCGCCGCACGCAGCTGCGCAGGTTCCGCCGTAACAACGGTTTCCGCGCCAATGCTGCGCAGCGAAGAACAGAGGGAAAACAAATTCCCGACACCGTAATCAATGACTGCGATCATGCCAACATTCCTTTCGTAGACGGCACCTCATCCGCAAAGGCCGCATCCATGGCGACGGCGGCACGCAGACTGCGCGCTGCCGACTTGAACGCCCCCTCGATCATGTGGTGCGCATTGCGCCCGGCGAGCTGCTGCAGGTGCAGCGTTACACCGGCGTCGCGCGCGAACGCGCGCCAAAACTCCTCGCAGAGTTCCGTATCAAAATCGCCGACCTTTTCCGCCGGAATGCTCAGGCTGTAATACAGTTCCCCTCTGCCGGAGATATCGACCGCCGAGAGAATGAGCGCTTCATCCATGGGCAGGAGCGTGTCGCCGTAGCGCGCGATCCCCTTTTTGCTGCCCAGCGCCTGCGCAAAGGCCTTGCCGAGGCAGATACCGATGTCCTCCGTCGTGTGGTGATAGTCCACATAGGTATCACCCTTACAGGTCACGGCCAGATCAAAGCGGCCATGCCGGGCAAATAGTGTGAGCATATGGTCAAGGAAACCGCAGCCGGTGTCGATTTGCGCAATGCCGCGGCCGTCGAGGCTGAGTGTGAGCGTGATATCCGTTTCCGCAGTGGTTCGTGTGATGGCCGCCGTTCTCATAACGCCGCCTCCTCAAGAATATTTCGGATTGCCGCAATCAGAATCTGCATCTGTGCCATCGTGCCGATCGTGATGCGGTTATAATCGCGAATGCGTGCTTTGTCAAAGTGACGCACGAGCACACCGTGCGTTTTGAGCGCCTGATACAGGGCCGCGCCGCCGATGCGATCGGATTTTGCAAAGACAAAGTTTGCCTGCGACGGCAGAACCGCGAAGCCGAGTGATTCAAGCTGTGCCAACGTCCACGCCCGGGTGGCCATGATCGTGCGGCAGTTGGCCATGTAGTATTCGTTATCCGCCAGCGCCGCAATGCCGGCCGCCGCCGTCATGCGGTTGACGGTGTAGGGGTTCATGGCATACTTGATGGTGTTGAGATCAGCGATGAGCTGCGCGCTGCCGATGCCGAAGCCGAGCCGCGCGCCCGCGAGCGAGCGGGATTTGGAAAACGTGCCGGCAACAAGCAGATTCTCATACTTGTCCACGAGCCGGACAGCACTCTCGGCGCCGAAGTCGACATACGCTTCGTCGACAATGACGATGTTGTCCGGATTGCACTGAAGGATCTTCTCGATGGCGGTCAGAGGCAGGCTCAATCCGGTTGGCGCGTTCGGGTTCGTGATGACGATGGTCTTACCGATGCCGAGATAGTCCTCCGGGTCGAGACGAAAGTCCTCCCGAAGCGGGATCTCCGTGTATGGGATGTGGTTCAGATCCGCAATCACAGGGTAAAAGCCATAGGTGATATCGGCAAAGGCCAGTGGATGTTCCTCATCGGCGAAAGCCATGAATGCGAGGTTCAGCAGCTCATCCGATCCGTTGGTCATAAGCACCTGCTGCGGCTGCACGCCAAACACCTCCACCATTTTGGCGCGCAGGTCGGTGCACTCGGGGTCGGAATAGAGCTGCAGCTTCCGGCTCTCGGCCTCTACTGCAAGCTCCACGGACGCCGACGGCGGAAACGGCGACTCATTCGTGTTCAGCTTCACATATTGCTGATCCCGCGGCTGCTCGCCGGGCACATATGGCACCAGCGCCGCAAACCGCTGCGTAAAATAACGGCTCATAGCTTTCCGAAACGACTGAGCACGCTCTTGGCGTGTCCGTCGAGTCCCTCCTTGTTGGCAAAGTAGGCGATCTTATCTGCAACGGCCTCGAGCGCGCTGGCAGAATAGTAGGTAAATTGTTATTAAAAATTCAATCTTCCGAAATTCCTTGATTTTTCAAGGCTTACCGCCTATCAAATATCAAAACCTTATGTATTTTCCCTTGTTTTTGCCCTTATGAGCCGAAACAAGGGAATTTTTTATGCTTCGCCCACAACCTTATCCAAGAGCCTTGCGGAAGTCCGCTTCGCTTCTCTGGTAGAGTGGGCATAAATGTTCATTGTGGTACTGACATCAGAGTGTCCGAGAAGTTCCTGCACATCTTTGGGTTTTGCACCGCCCGAAAGCAGATTGCTTGTGTAGGTATGGCGGAGTGTGTGGAAATGAAAGTCCTCCAATCCCTCAACCTCTGCTTTTGCCTTGCGGCAAATCTGACCGACTGCACTTGCAGAAACAAAAGCACCGTCCTCTTTTAAGCAGACAAAGGATAATTCTCTGTCATTTTCGGGCGTTTCCTGTGTTCTTTGCAGACTGTAAACCTCATAATAAGTACGCCCTTTTTCTTTGACCGTCTTACAGTAGTTCAGATGATACAGTTCGCCATAAAGGAAACGGTTTTTATGCTGTTCTGTTTTTACTTTCCGTAAGATGTCCGCCAATGTGTCACAGAAATCAACGGTACGGACTTTACTGCGTTTTGTCGTGCCGACTTCGTGCTTATGCCTTGTGCCATTGTACCGCATACTGCGTCTTACGGTTAGATACTGCTCGTCAAGGTTGATGTCCTGCCAAGTCAGACCGCAGACCTCTCCGATACGCAAGCCTGCATAGTAGGCTATCTGCACCGCAAGCAACGCAGGGTGTTTCTTTTGGGTTAAGAAGTCCGTCAGTTTTTGGTATTCCCCGTGTGTAATGGTAGGAACAGGAACAATATCTTCTTCGCTGTCCGAGAAAATATCTGTTTCCTCTTTTCTGCCACGCAACTTCACATACTGCATCGGGTTAAAGGTTATCAGCCTTTTCGGAAATACAGCAAAACGAAATGAATTTTGCAGTACCGCCGAGAATTGCAGCATATAGCCTTTACTCATCGGCTTTGAAGTTGTACCGCCAGGATTTATCCCTCCGTAACTCATCAGGTCGATAAACGACTGTAAATGGTCGGCAGTCACGGTTTTCAGTTTTCGGCTGCCAATGGGATATTTTTTAATCTTTTTGACTGCCGCCATATATGCCATAACCGTACCGTTGCTAAGGCTGCCGGGCTTCAGTTCTTCCTCTACCCACATATCCAGCATTTCGCCAACCGTGATGTTTTCGGCTTTCCCGACAAACTTCTTTTCCTCATAGTCAGCGATTGCTTTTCTGAGCAGGGCTTCTGTTTCAGACTTGCTTTCTGTTCCCACAAACTCTTTCTGTACTTTTCTGCCGCTTTCATCTTCGATATAGAAGCGTGCGTACCACTTTTTACCTTTTTTTCTTACAGAACCTTTTGCCATAGATAAATTTCTCCTTTCTATCCGTGGCAATCGGGACTGTGACATATGGTGTGCGTAAAGTAATAGTGTCACTTATGCCGATGAATGTCAATCGGCATTTTCACTTGTCAAAGTGCCACGGAATTTTTCTTTTTCAGCAACCCTTTCCTCGGCTGCTGTCACTATCCCGAACAGGTCGCCCATCTTTACAGCGGTGCGTCCCTCATCGTAGATATGTAAAATTCCATCTAAAAACTGCTTCATATTCTCGATAGGAAGTTCCATTTCTTTACGGTAAACTCTTTCCATAATCGCCCCTGACTCAATCGCATAGCGGCGTAAGGACTGCTTTAAGCCCTCGTCCTCCGCTACACGGTCAACCTCAGCCATAGCGTCTGCAAAGTGATAAGTCATAACCGTATAGAGGTCAATCATCTTTCCGAGGAATGTGGTGAGCAGCTGTTGGTGCGGTTCTCCCTTTACCACAGAAGAAACGGTATCAAGATAATTTTTGATATGTTCCTCCATATCCTTTGCACATAAAGTGCGGCTGTCGTATTCCTTATCTTCGGAAAGTCCTGTCAGCCATTCGGGAGTGGTCAGGAGTGCTTCTGCCAGTCCGTTGATAATCATTGTACGCTTCGGGTCTACACCGTCCGCTTCATATCTCTGAATGGTAGATTTGTTTACTCCGACACGCTTACCAAGTTCGGGCATTGTTAAGTTTAACTCTGTTCGGCGTTCTTTCACTCGTTCACCGACCTGTTTTGCGGTGAATGTAATTTCTTGTTTCAAGGTTTTCACCTCCTATTGATGATAGTATAGCACAGAAAAACTTATTTTGCAACCATAAATTTAATAATAGGCAAAAATA
>DBFWVW010000107.1:0-10129 GCA_048217285.1 Oscillospiraceae bacterium | reverse complement strand
ACGACGAACCGAAGGCGCCGTAAAACGTTAAATGTTGCTCAATTTTGCCGGGCGCGGAAATTTCTCCGCGTCCGGCTCTTTACTTTTTTGTCACTTTGGTGTAAAAAAGAAAAGAAAATGTGTGCGAATCGAAGAAGTAAGGGGGAGCTTCCGATGCTGGAGCAGAATTTTCAGAGCGTGTATGAGAAGTTTAAGCTGCAATTTTTTCGCCGCCTGTTTTCGCAGGTGCGCGAACGCGAGGGCTCGCTGAGCGCGATGGAGGCCTTCTCCGTCGAGGTCATCCATGAGCTCGACGCGCCGACCATCGGTCAGTTCGCGGATTTTCTCGGCATCTCGCAGTCCAACGCGACCTACAAGGTCAACAGCCTCATCCGCAAGGGCTACATCGTCAAGGAGAACTCCGACACCGACCGGCGGGAATACCACCTGAAGCTGTCGGACAAGTTCTACTGCTACAACGGCCTCATGCAAAGCTACATCGACACCGTGCTCGGCCGCATCCACGAGCGGTTCACGCCCGAGGAGCTGGCCACGTTTGAGCACGTGCTGGCCGTCGTGAGCGACGAGCTGATGCCCGAGTGCGATGTGCCGAAAAAGTGAACAGCACGCCCGAAAACACGGCGGCGGCCCATTTGGCTGCCGCCGGTTGTATTTGTGCGAGAAGGCCGTGCGCAATCAAGACGGCGGCTTGGGGTGCAGCGTCAGGGAGTCCCTCCGTTTTCTTGTATTTGCGGGAAAAGTGTGGTTTAATGAAGGGGAAAAACGATAGAAACGGAGCATCGCCATGACGATCGCAGTCATCGGCGCGGGCGCGTCCGGCATGATGGCCGCGCTGACCGCCGCCGAGCAACCGGAAAACGAAATCCTGCTCTTCGAGCGGCAGGCGCGCGTGGGGCGCAAGCTCGCCGTGACCGGAAACGGCCGCTGCAACCTGACGAACACCGGTGCCGCGCCAGAAAACTACCACGGCACGCAGCCGGACTTTGCCGCGCCGGCGCTCGCGGCCTTCCCGCCCGAGGCGGCGCTCAACTGGTTTGCCGCGCACGGACTCATGACCGTGACGGAGCCGGGCGGCCGCGTATACCCGCTCTCGAACGCGGCCAACAGCGTCGTGGACGTGCTGCGCTTCGCGCTCGCGCAGCCGAACATCACCCTGCGCGCGGGCGAGGCCGTGACGGCCGTGCGCCGGCAGGGGCGCGGCTTCGTCATCGAGACGGAGGCAGCGAAAATTCCCGCCGAGCGCGTCATCATCGCGTGCGGCAGTGCGGCCGGGGCGAAGGCCGGCGGCGTGCGCGACGGGTACACCCTGCTGCAAAGTCTCGGTCACCGGCGCACGGCGCTGCATCCCGCGCTCGTGCAGCTGACGACCGACCCGACGTATCCCCGCGCGCTCAAGGGCGTGCGTGCCGACGCGCGCGTGACGCTCACGCGCGAACGGGAAATCCTCGCGCGCAGCGCGGGCGAGGTGCAGTTCACGGAAAAGGGCGTGTCCGGTCCGGCCGTGTTTGAGATCTCGCGCGCGGCCGCCTGCGGCGGCGAGGGGCAGACCGTGACGCTCGACCTGCTGCGCGAACACAGCGCACCGGAATGTCTGGCATTTTTGCAGACGCGGCGGCAAACCGCGCCCGCGCTCCCGTGCGAGGAAGTGTTGACCGGCACGGTGCACAACCGCGTGGGCAAGATGCTGCTGCGCTATGCAGGCATCCCCGGCGGGCGGCCGCTCAGCGACGTGACGGACCCGGAGCTCAAAGCGCTCGTGCACGCCGCGAAGGGCTTTGCGCTGCCGGTGCGCGGCACGGAGGGCTTTGAGAGCGCGCAGGTCACGGCCGGCGGCATCCGCACGGACGAATTTGACCCCGCAACGATGGAAAGCCGTCGCGTGCCGGGACTGTACGCCTGCGGCGAGGTGCTGGACATCGACGGCGACTGCGGCGGCTACAACCTGCAGTGGGCATGGGCCAGCGGCCGCGCGGCCGGGAGGGCGTGCCGATGATCGCGATCCCGAACCTGAAGCTCGCCCCCGGCGCGGACGAGGCGGCGCTCAAAGCGCTGGCCGCCGGAGCACTGAACATTCCGGCCGGTGACATCACCGGCCTGCGCATCCGCAAAAAGTCGCTCGATGCGCGCAAAAAAGACGACATTCACTATGTTTACACCGTCGGTGTGACCGTGCGCGGGGACGAGCGGCGGCTCGTCCGCCGCTGCCGCACCGCCGCGATCGTGCACGACAAGCCCTACACCATCGAGCACATCGCGCCGCCGCAGACGCGCCCCGTGATCGTGGGCTTCGGCCCGGCGGGGATGTTCGCAGCGCTGCTGCTCTCCCGCGCGGGCGCAAGGCCCATCGTGCTCGAGCGCGGGCCGGACGCAAAAACGCGCAGCGCGCAGATTGCGGCGTTTCGCGCGGGCGGGCCGTTTGACGCCGAATGCAATGTGCAGTTCGGCGAGGGCGGCGCGGGCACGTTCTCCGACGGCAAGCTCAACACCGGCACGCACGACGCGCGCATCGGCTTCGTGCTCGCGGAGTTCGCAGCGCACGGCGCGCCGGAGCACATCACCTACGACGCCAAGCCCCACATCGGCACGGACGTGCTCGTCGAGGTCGTGCAGAATCTCCGGCGCGAGATCATCGACCGCGGCGGCGAGGTACGCTTCGGCCACCGTGTAACGGGCCTGTCCACACAGAGCGGGCACATTGCGGCGCTGACCGTGGCCGGGCCGGAGGGCGACTACACGCTCCCGGCGCGGCAGGTCATCCTCGCAATCGGCCACAGCGCGCGCGATACATTTGAAATGCTGCTCGCGCAGGGCGTGCCGATGGAGCCGAAGCCGTTTTCGATGGGCGTGCGCATCGAGCACCGGCAAAAAGACATCAACGCCGCGCAGTACGGTGCGGCGGCGGAGCGTCTGCCGGCGGCGGACTATTCCCTGTCCTGCCACCTGCCGGACGGATCGAGCGCGTACACGTTCTGTATGTGCCCGGGCGGCGAGGTGTTCGCCGCGGCGTCGGAGGCCGGCGGCGTGTGCACCAACGGTATGAGCAATTCCCGCCGCGACGGGGAAAATGCCAACGCTGCCGTGCTCGTGACGCTGCGGCCGGAGGACTTTCCGGACCAAAGCACCCTCGGCGGTATGTACTGGCAGCGCAGCATCGAGCAGCGCGCCTATGTGCGCGGCGGCGGCAATTACCACGCCCCGGCACAGCTGGCGGGCGACTTTCTCGCCGGGCGCGCCAGCACCAGCCCCGGCCGCGTGCGGCCGACGTACCGCCCCGGCGTGACGTGGTGCGACCTGCACGACGTGCTGCCTGCGCGCATCACGGAGACGCTGAGGCAGGCGCTGCCGGCCTTCGGCAAAAAGCTGCGCGGCTTTGACGACCCGGACGCCGTGCTCACCGCGCCCGAGACCCGCTCGAGCAGCCCCGTGCGCATCGTGCGTGGGGACGACCGGTGCAGCACCGGCGTGCAGGGGCTCTACCCCTGCGGCGAGGGCGCGGGCTACGCCGGCGGCATCACAAGCGCCGCCGTGGACGGGCTGCGCTGCGCGGAAGCTGTGATTGCCGCGCTGCAAAACGAGGCATGACCTGCGCCGAACGGCGCATACTGTCTGATATTGCTACAAGGAGGTTTCACGATGAAAAACGAAGCGTTTGCACCCACGCCGGAGCTGCTGGCCAAGATGGACGCCTGGTGGCGTGCGGCGAACTATCTGTCCGCCTGTCAGCTCTACCTGCTCGATGACCCGCTGCTGCGCCGGCGGCTGACCGAGCGCGACATCAAGAAGAAGATCGTCGGCCACTGGGGCACCGTGCCCGGCCAGAACTTCATCTACACGCACCTCAACCGCGTCATCAACGAATACGACCTCGACATGATCTACCTCTCCGGCCCCGGCCACGGCGGCAACGCCATGGTCGCGCAGGACTATCTGGACGGCTCGTACACCGACGTGTACCCGAACATCACGCGCGACGCAGCCGGTATGCAGCGCCTGTTCAAGCAGTTTTCGTTCCCCGGCGGCATCCCGAGCCATGTCGCGCCCGAAACGCCGGGCTCCATCCACGAGGGCGGCGAGCTGGGCTACTCGCTCGCGCACGCCTTCGGCGCCGTGATGGACAACCCCGACCTGATCGCCGCCTGCGTCGTCGGCGACGGCGAGGCCGAGACCGGCCCGCTCGCCACCGCGTGGCACGGCAACAAATTCGTCAACCCCGTCACGGACGGCGCGGTGCTGCCGATTTTGCACCTCAACGGCTTCAAGATCGCAAATCCGACGCTCTTTTCCCGCATCAGCCACGAGGAGCTCGAGATGTTCTTCCGCGGCTGCGGCTGGGAGCCGCGCTTCGTCGAGGGCGACGACCCCGCCGAGATGCACGCCAAAATGGCCGAGACGATGGACTGGGCCATCGAGGAGATCCGTGCCATCCAGCAGCACGCGCGCACCGCGAACGACACCACGCGTCCCTACTGGCCGATGATCGTGTTCCGCGCACCGAAGGGCTGGACCGGCCCGAAGGAAGTGGACGGCAAGCAGGTGGAGGGCTCCTTCCGCGCACACCAGGTGCCGATCGCGATGGACAAGCCCGAGCACCTCGTGCAGCTCGAGGAGTGGCTGCGCAGCTACCACCCCGAGGAGCTCTTTGACGACAACGGCACGCTCATCCCCGAGCTGCAGGCGCTCGCGCCGAAGGGGCAGCGCCGCATGGGCGCAAACCCCCACGCCAACGGCGGGCTGCTGCTGCGCGAGCTGCGCATGCCGGACTTCCGCACGTATGAGCAGCCCGTGCCGGCCCCCGGCGCCGTCGAGGCGCAGGACATGACCGTGCTCGGCGCGTTCGTGCGCGACATCATGCGCGAGAACATGGACGCGCGCAATTTCCGCATCTTCGCCCCCGACGAGACGGCCTCCAACCGCCTGAGCCCGGTGTTTGAGGTCACCGGCCGCCGCTGGGTCGCCGAGGCGACCGACAACGACGAGTTCCTCGACCCGGACGGCCGGGTCATGGACTCCATGCTCTCGGAGCATATGTGCGAGGGCTGGCTCGAGGGCTACCTGCTCACCGGCCGCCACGGCTTTTTCAACAGCTACGAGGCCTTTATCCGCATCGTCGACTCCATGGTCGCGCAGCACGCCAAGTGGCTGAAGGTCTGCAACCAGCTGCCCTGGCGGCAGGACATCGCCTCGCTCAACTACGTGCTCGCCTCGAATGTGTGGCAGCAGGATCACAACGGCTTTACGCACCAGGATCCCGGCTTCCTCGACCACGTGGCGAACAAAAAGGCCGACGTCGTGCGCATCTATCTGCCGCCGGACGCAAACTGCCTCCTGAGCTGCTTTGACCACTGCATCCGCAGCCGGAACTATATCAACGTCATCGTGGCCTCCAAGCATCCGCGGCCGCAGTGGCTGACCATGGAGCAGGCCGTGCGCCACTGCACGCAGGGCGTGAGCATCTGGGAGTGGGCCAGCAGCGACCAGGGCGCGGAGCCCGACGTTGTCATGGCCTGCTGCGGCGACACGCCGACGCTCGAGACCCTCGCCGCCGTGACCATCCTGCGCGAAAAGCTGCCGGAGGTGCGCGTGCGTGTCGTGAACGTGGTCGATCTCATGAAGCTCCAGCCGCACGCCGACCACCCGCACGGCCTCACGGACGAGGATTACGACCTCATCTTCACGAAGGATAAGCCCATCATCTTCGCCTTCCACGGCTATCCGAAGCTGATCCACGAGCTGACCTACACCCGCCACAACCAGAACCTGTTCGTCTGCGGCTACGTCGAGGAGGGCACGATCACAACGCCGTTTGATATGCGCGTGCTCAATGAGCTCGACCGCTTCCACCTCGTCATCGACGTCGTCAAGCGTCTGCCGCAGCTCGGCAACCGCGGCGCCTACGCCGTGCAGCAGATGCGCGACAAGCTCGTCGAACACCGGCAGTACATTGCCGCGCACGGCGTCGACCTGCCCGAGATCGCCAACTGGCAGTGGACCGGCAGCACCAGCGCCGCCACCAGTTCCGAGCGCTGAGCGCGCCAGAGGCCGCCGAGCCGCATATCCGCCGCCCGCCCCAACCGGGGCGGGCGGTTTCCCTGTGACCACGGGCTTTGTTTTTTTCTTCCTTTTCTGAAGGGGGGATGTTTTGTGCAATTCGCTGCGTTTTTGCATATCCCTCTTGCAAGCGTCCGCCCATTTGCTCAGAAAATCGGACGGTTTTTTGTTCATTCTGACAGTTTTTCGCCGTTTTCCATGTTAAAATTTAGATTTTTCGTTTCTCTCTTGTGGAAAATATGCAATTCCGCTATAATAGTGCCTTGAGGTGATTTTCATGTTCAAAATCGTCAATAACGAAAGATTATCTGACAATATGTTCCGCGTCACGTTCGAGGCCCCGCTCGTCGCCCGCAAGGCGCAGCCGGGTCAGTTCCTGATGTTCCGCGTCGACGAGTTCGGCGAGCGTATGCCCATCACGATCTCTTCCTATGATCGTGAGGCCGGCACCGTGTCGGTCATCATGCAGCGCGTCGGCAGCACGACGGCCCTGCTCGCCAGCAAGAAGGCCGGCGACTATGTGGCCGACGTTGTCGGCCCGCTCGGCAACCCCGCCGAGTTCGACAATATGCACAAGGTCGTGGTCGTCGGCGGCGGCTCCGGCTGCGCCATCGCGTGGCCGCAGGCCAAAGAGGCGCACCGCCTCGGCTGCGATGTCGACATCATCGCAGGCTTCCGCACCAAGGGCATCGTCGTGCTCGAGGACGAGATGCGCGCCTGCTGCGATCATCTGTACATGATGACCGACGACGGCACCTACGGCGAGAAGGGCTTCACAACCGTCAAGCTCAAGGAGCTGCTCGAGAAGGCCAAGGCCGAGGGGCAGCAGTACGACCACTGCATCTGCATCGGCCCGCTGCCGATGATGAAGTTCGTCTGCCAGATCACGAAGGAATACGGCGTGGCCACGATGGTCGATATGAACTGCATCATGATCGACGGTTCCGGTATGTGCGGCGGCTGCCGCCTGACCGTGGACGGCAAGATGAAGTTCACCTGCGTCGACGGTCCGGAGTTTGACGGTCACCTCGTCGATTTCGACGAGGCGATCGCCCGTTCCAAGATCTATGAGGCACAGGAGCAGAAGGTGTTCGAGCGCCGCCACCACTACTGCAACCTGCAGGCCATGGCCGACGCCGAGGAAGCCGCGCAGAAAAAGGAGGAGAAGTAATCATGGCGAATATGTCTCCCAAAAAGAATCCGATCCCGGAGCAGGATCCGAACGTCCGCAATAAGAATTTTGAAGAAGTCGCACTTGGCTACACCGTCGAGATGGCGGTCGATGAGGCCAACCGCTGCCTGAATTGCCCGCGCCCCGCCTGTATGCAGGGTTGCCCGGTCAATGTCAAGATCCCGCAGTTTATCGCCCGCGTCCGTGAGCAGGACTTCAAGGGCGCTTACCACAAGATCCTGGAGGACAGCTCCCTGCCCGCCATCTGCGGCCGTGTCTGCCCGCAGGAGAAGCAGTGCGAGAGCAAGTGCGTGCGCGGCATCAAGGGCGAGCCCGTCGGCATCGGCCGTCTGGAGCGCTTTGTCGCCGACTGGAACCGCGAGAACGCCGACGAGATGCCCGAGAAGATCGCCACCAACGGCCACCGCGTTGCGGTCATCGGCTCCGGCCCGTCCGGCCTCGCCTGCGCGAGCGACCTGGCCAAGCTCGGCTACGACGTGACCGTCTATGAGCACTTCCACAAGGCCGGCGGCGTGCTGGCTTACGGCATCCCCGAGTTCCGTCTGCCGAAGGCCATCGTGCAAAAGGAGATCGACAAGCTCGTGGCCATGGGCGTCAACATCGTGTGCGACGCGACCATCGGCAAGTGCATGAGCATCGACGAGCTGCTCGGCAAGGACGCCGAGCAGCTCCTCGGCGACGACAAGTACGAGGCCGTGTTCATCGGCTCCGGCGCCGGTCTGCCGAAGTTCCAGAATATCCCCGGTCTGAGCTACTGCGGCGTGTTCTCCGCCAACGAGTTCCTCACCCGCATCAACCTCATGCACGCTTACGACGAGCGCTACGACACCCCGCTCATGCCCATCCACGTGACGGCCGTCGTCGGCGCCGGCAACGTCGCCATGGACGCCGCGCGCTGCGCCAAGCGTCTGGGTGCGGACGTGACGGTCGTGTACCGCCGCGGCGAGGAGGAGATCCCCGCCCGCAAGGAAGAGTTCGAGCACGCAAAGGAAGAGGGCATCAACTTCTCCCTGCTGTGCAACCCGGTCGAGATCCTGGCCGACGAAAACGGCTGGGTCCGCGGTCTCAAGTGCATCCGCATGGAGCTCGGCGAGCCCGACGAGAAGGGCCGCCGCCGTCCGATCGAAGTGCCGGGCAGCGAGTTTGAAATGGCCTGCGATTCCGTCATCATGGCGCTGGGTACCTCCCCCAACCCGCTGCTGCGCAAGGCGACGCCGGACCTCGAGTACAGCGATCGCGGCGGCATCGTCGTCAAGGACGACACCGTGACGACCATGAAGGACGGCGTGTTCGCCGGCGGCGACGCCGTCACCGGCGCGGCTACCGTGATCAAGGCGATGGGCGCCGGCAAGAAGGCCGCTGCGGCCATCGACGCGTACATCCGGAGCAAGTAAATTTCTGCATAAGATCAGCGGGCATCCAGAGGATGCCCGCTGATTTCTTTGCGTCAAAAAGGCTTCCCATTGCGAAGCAGCGGCCCGGCTTTTCTCGGGGTCTTTGCCCCGCGGGGGCGATGCCTCCCCCTTGAGGGGAAGGCTTGGGGGCGCGCAACATCAGAAAAGCCTTCCCCTCAAAGGGAAGGCTTTTCGTTTATGCCTGCGCGGGGAGGTTGAGCACAAGGGCCAAAAACTCCAGCGGCTCGGGGCCGTCGTTGCGCAGGAAATGACTTTCGCCGTCGCCCGTGAAGGTCACGGTGCCGGCGTCCACGGTCGTCGTCTCGCCGTTGCTGCGGTAGGTGCCGCGGCCGGAGAGAAAATAGTACACTTCATAGTTGCCGTGGTGGGTGTGCTCGCCGACTTCGCAGCCGGGCTGCAGCACCATGCGGGCGCAGACCGTACCGGCGCCGAGCATCTCCTCCGGAGAGAGGAGTGCGTAGCGCTCGAGGTGGCCGGCGCCGCCCTTGAGGTGCTCGATGCACTCGGGCGTGTCGGGGAGCTTGCGGATGAATGCCATAGAGATCAGCCTCCTGTTTCGTTTCTGCTCTATTCGTAGCACACGGCCGCGAAAATTGCAACCGTTTTTCACGCGGAGGCCGGCGGGGATCGCATTTTAAATATAAAAAATCCACGCACATGGCGTGGCGTCATCCGGCTCTATGGCTTCTCACTTGCTGCTGGGCTGCCAGCTGCTGTCCGAGAAGATCAGATCGTCCAAATCCTGGACTCGATTGGTACGCATAACATTACCACGCTCCTTTCTTTTTCAGTTGCTTTTAGTTTACCAGAAAAAATGCAAGAATACAAGCGGAATTTCTAACAATTTACACATATTTTACCCATAAATTTGCAACAAAACGCACAAATGCGGGGCATTTCCCGCAGGAAGTGCCCCGGAAGGATTCATTTGTACAGATCGAGGAACTCCTCGAGGCAAAGGCCGTTTTCCATGATGTACGCCGCCGCCTCTTTCCCGACGTAGCGGAAGTGCCACGGCTCGTACATGACGCCGGTGATGTCCTGCTTATCGGCGGGGTAGCGGAGAATAAACCCGTAGTCCTGGCAGTGGGCGTACATCCACTGGTAGAGCGCGGTCTTTTCAAGGTCCTGCGTCTTGACCTCATAGAACTTGTCCGTGATGTCGGCGCACAGGCCGAGCTGATGCTCGCTCGTGCCGGGCCGGTTGACGATGCGGGCGGCCGCGGCCTCGTCGCCGCCGCACTGGCTGACCTTGCGGTTGAACAGATACGTCTGCTCGTTATAGCTGCGGTATGCGCTCGACAGGCACACGCTCAGCCCCTCGGCGCGCGCGGCGGCGATGAATTCCTTGAGCGCGTCCACGGCGCGGCCGTCAAAATACCGGCCGCCCTCGAGCTCGGCCAGGTCGGGCACGGTCTCGCCGATGGAATGCTGCGCGTTGACGAGCGTGAGCTCCCAGCTGCCGGTGTTGACC
>DBFWVW010000106.1:0-15628 GCA_048217285.1 Oscillospiraceae bacterium | reverse complement strand
GGGAGTGGATCAGCCTTGCCGTGTGTCTGGTGCTGATGCTCTGTGCCGTGATCTTCATGCCGAAGGAGCGCCCCGGCCGCGGCGGCCGGATCGTAGCCGCCGTGCTGGTGGTCGTGTGCGCCGCAGGCATTTTGATTGTGCACAGCACGCAGCTGAACCACGGTGATGATCAGGACCACAACGAGTATTTCACCTGGAATGACGCCGGGAGCCACGACACATTCAAGGATGCCTACACGGAGTTTAGCAATCCCAACCGTTGTCTGATGTTCTCCGGCCTGTACCAGTACACGGTGCGCGGCGCGGCCGTGACGCTCTGGCCGCAGGACACGGCGACGGACGAACGCATCGCAGAGCTGGACGACTACTATGCGTCCCACCCGAAGGAGGCGGCCGATACGCCCATGACCGGCGCGTTCGCCGGCAAGAACCTGATCTTCATCATGATGGAGTCCATGGACGACTGGCTCGTGACGCCGGAGTATATGCCGAACCTCTGGCAGCTGGAGCAGGAGGGTTTGTATTTCCCGAATTACTACGCGCCGATGTTCCTTTCGGCCGGCACGTTCAACTCGGAGTTTACGGCGAACACCGGCCTCATCGCGCCGGAGTATCATGTGCGCAACTCGTATTACACGGAGCACGCCCTGCCGTATTCGCTGGCAAACCTGTTCCGTGACGCAGGCTATCGTGCCGAGTCCTTTCATTCGGCCAATCCGAGCATTTATAACCGCGGGAAGATCCATCTGAACTTCGGCTATGAATCCTACAACGACTACGGCGATCTCGGTATGGACGACTATATGCTCGATTCGCAGCTCCTGCGCGGGTATGACCAGATCGTCTCGGACGAGCCGTTTTTCAGCTTCATTATCACGTATTCCGGCCACGGGCCGTACACCACGGAGCAGCAGAATATCTCTGATCCGCACCTGGAGCACGCCCGTGAGGTGATCGACTACAGCGCCGTGCCGTACACGACCGAGGCGCAGAAAGAGGAGTACACCCGCGCCGTGGCGCAGGCCATGGAGACGGACGCCTTCATCGGCGGCCTGCGCAAGCAGCTGGAGGCCGACGGCCACGCCGAGGACACGGTGCTCGTGCTGTTCACGGATCACTACTGCAAGTATTTCTCCGATACGGAGCTGATTGAGGCCATCAAGGGAACGAGCGACCACAATATGCTCTCGAACGTGCCGTTCGTGATCTGGACGGAGGGCATCACGCCGGAAGTCTCCGAAAAATACGTCAGCACGATGGACATCGCGCCGACGATCGTGGACCTGTTCTCGCTGGACGCTGACCTGCGCTACTATATCGGCAACGATATGTTTGGCCCGGACGGCGGCGTGGTCTATTTCCGCAACTACGCGTGGTATGACGGCAAGACCTATGACACCGGCAACGACGCTTCGACCAACCCGGCTGTACTGGCCATGCGTGAGCAGGTGCGCGAGCGGCTGGACGTCTCGCAGGATACGTTCCGCAGCGACTACTTTGCCTATCTGCAAAAGCGCAGCGGCGAAAAATAGCAAAATAGAAAGATACCCCGGATGCAGCGCATCCGGGGTATCTGTTTTTGGGTGGGTTTTATCCGTTCATACCGGGGATCAGATCCAGAATGGTCTTGCTCTCCTTGACGGTAACGGTGCAGGCGGCGGAGTGCGTTGTGCCATCGGCGCCGGTGATCTGCAGGATCACGGACGTAGAGCCGGCAGCGGCGGCCGTGGCCGTGACGCTATAGGTGTCGTCCGTACCGTTGCCGGTACGCACCGGCTGTCCGAGCGAGACAACGCTGCCGTCGGCTGCGTAGACCTTCACGGAATCCTGCAGGCTGTCCAGGTTCTGCCCATGAATGTGGAACGTGATGGTGCCGGTTTTCGAGCCGCCGAGGTCGAGCGTGGCCGAGCTGGTCTCGGCCGTGACGCTGTCCACGCGCGACGGTGCCTGCACCGTGATCTGGCACGTGGCGGTGCAGCTGCCGGCGGAGGCCGTGATCGTCACGGAGCCGGAGCTCGTCGCCACGACGATGCCTTTTTTCACGCTGGCGATGTTCGGGTCGCTGCTGGCCCAGGAGACAAGATCATCCGGGGCGTTTGCAGGCTGCATGGTCGCCGTGAGCGTGAGCGACTCGCCGATCTGCAGCTCTGCCTTGTCCTTATCGAGCTTGAGACTCTTGACCTCAATGGCGTCGTTCGTGACGGTAACGGTGCAGTCGGCCGTCTGTTTTCCAGCGTGCACGGTGATCTTGGCCTTGCCCTCGGTCACGCCGGTGACGACGCCGTCTTTCACGGTGGCAACGGCGGCGTTGCTGCTCGACCAGGTGAGCGTTTCATCCGTCAGCTCCTGACCGCTGGCGTCGAGCACGGTCGCTTTGAGCGTGATGGTGTCCTGCGGGGCGATCTCGGCCTTTTCGTGGTCGAGCGTGACCGAGCCGACGCCGGACTTGCCGCCCTGCAGCGACATGACAAGGATGAGCGCGATGAGTGCCACGACGACGAGCGAGCCGAGGACGATTGCGACGGTTTTCTTCGCGTTGTGCGGTTTTTCCGCGTCTTCCGTTTCGACCGGCACGGCCTTGCGCTGCGCCTTCGGCTTCGAGCCGGGGAACGTGTCCGCGGCGACGGTCTTGGGGGCGGGCGCCTCCCGGCGGACGGCCTGCGTATGCTGCGGCTGGGCCGCTGCGGCGCGGCGCGCCACGGCGAGCAGGGCTGCGCGGAACTCCTCCACGGAGGCGTAGCGCTGGGCCGGGTCATCGGCGCAGGCGCGCATGACGATGTTCTTCAGTGCCTGACTTCCGTGCAGCGGTTCGGGCAGCGGGTCGCCGCGCAGACGCTGTTCGCGCGCGATCGCGAGATCCGATGCCTCTACCGCCGTCGGCGGCAGCGGTACGAACGGGATGCGCCGCTCGTTGAGCGCCCAGTAGAGCACCATGCCCACGGAATAGAGGTCGCTCGCGGGCGAGACCTCCGCGCCGCAAAGCACCTCGGGCGCCATGAAATCATTTGTGTTGTCCACGGCGGAAAACTGCGCCATGCCGAAGTCGCCGAGCTTATACGTGACCTGTTCGTCAAAGTTGCCGCCGCCGACAAAGACGTTGCGCGGCTTGATGTCGCCGTGCACAATACCACGACGATGGCAGCTTTCCAGTGCGCTGCACAGTCCGGCGCCGAGCCGGATGATGTCCGCCTCGCCGTGCGGGTGGTTGCGCAGATAGTCCGGCAGGGACGGCAGCAGCTCCGTGCGCACATAAATGTCCCAGCCGCGGCCGTCCGGGTGCGCGCGGATGACGTGATCCTCGCACCGCAGCAGGTTCGGCTCATCGCTGATGGCGTCGACCGCCATGAGCTGCCGCGCGATCGTCTCCACCTGGCGGTGGAGCAGCGCGGTCACTTCCTCGGGTGTACGGCCCTCGGCGACGAGGGCGTCAAAGTCCTCCGGTGCGGCGGGGATCGACAGCACCTTCAGTGCCGCGTGATCCACCATGCCGAAGCCGTCATCGCGCGCGATCTCGTACACCGTCCCATAGGAGTCGCTGCCGAGCGTGCGCACGGGTTTCCAGTTTTGATAGTCCAGATTGCGGAATCGTTCTTCCATGTGCGATTTGCACCGCCTTCCATATCAGGGTGAAAATCTTGTTATCAAACCAACATACATTATACTGAATCTGACGGCAATCCGCAAGAGGCGCGTACAGGGAAAATGACCGCATTTTCTCTCCGGGCAGAAAAATGACGCATTTGTGTGCGCCTTTTTACCCAAACGCCGGATATCTATGCCAATTTTGTAAAGTGAATCTTGACTTTTGTTTAAGATTTGACTATGATAAAACAAGGAAACAAGGGACACAGTTGGTTCCGCCACAAACTGAAAGGGGATTTTTCACGATGATTGACGCGATTGTTTATTCTTCGCTCTCCGGTTCCTGTGAGGAGTACGCCCACCGCATGTCGGCGGCGCTGCACGTTCCGTTCTTTACGGAGCAGTCGCACATCTGCCCGACCGGCCGCAAGGTGGTCTATATCGGCTGGCTGCTGGCAGGCAAGGTCGTTGGTCTGGATAAGGCCAAGGAGCGCTACGATGTGGTCGGCGTGGTTTCGGTCGGCATGGGTGCGCCGGCTGCCAATGCGGAGGAAGTCTGCCGCAAGAAGAACGGTCTCGGTGCCGACGTTGCGGTGTTCCCGCTGCAGGGCCGCTTTGACCTGAAGCGTCTGCCGCTGCCGTATCGCCTGATCATGAAGGTGAAGATCAAGGACATTGCCAAGCGCCTGAACGCGAAGGCTGCCAAGACCACGCTCACGCCTGCCGAGCAGGCCTGCCTGACCATGGCGACCGTCGGCCGCGGCGAGCCCGCCAGCTGGGACGGCATCCAGGCCGCCATCGACTGGGTCGAGGCCAACAGCTTCCACTCCAAGTTCCCGGAGCCGAAAGTTTGCTGAACCATATACTGCAACCCTATGCAGCCTGCCGGGCAGGAATGCCCGGCAGGTTTTTTGCACAAAAAACAGCCGCCATCCCGTGTGGGGTGGCGGCTGTCGTGCACTTTATTTTTTCTTTTTCTTCTTTTTGCTTTTCTCGTCGGCCAGCGCCGCATCGGACGGGCCGGTCTCCTTTGGGGTCTCGCCGCCGACACGGTCGACGATCAGGATCACGGCGCCGAGTGCGGCCGGGAGCAGATAGCCGATGAACATGGCTGCGCTGCTGGTCATGTCGCCGCGGACAATGCCCACGACCACGCTGATGACGCCGAGGATGATGAGAAAAATGCCCATGAACTTCGTTTTCGACATGGTGAAAACTCCTTCTCCGGTTGTGCTTCCGGGCGCGTTATAGCGCGCAGTACTGCATGAGGATGGTCGCCACTTCGGCGCGGCTGGCATTGCCCTGCGGCTGCAGGTAGAGCTTACCTGCGTCTTCGCGGCCGCTGATGATCTTCTGCGCGACGGCCCACTTCATGTCGCCCACGGCCCAGCCGGACACGCTCGCGCTGTCGGCAAAGCCGGTCAGCTCTGTGGTGGCCTCGGCCTTGTCGGGCGCAAACTTTGCAGTGTAGCGGCTGAAAATGGCCACGATCTGTTCGCGCGTGATGTTGCTCTTCGGTTCAAACGTGGTGTCGGACGTGCCGGCGACGATGTCATTCTGGTAGGCCCAGAGGACCGCGTTGGTGTACCACGTATCTGCCTCGACATCCGTGAACGGCGTCTTGCCGCTCACGCTCGGGCTGTCGGCCAGACGGTAGAGCACCGCGACGAGCATGGCGCGCGTCATGGACACGTCGGGGCCGAACGTTGTGTCGGACGTGCCGACCATGAGGGCGTTGTTGAAAGCGTAGAGCACGGCGTCATAGTACCACGCGCCGGTCGTCACATCCGTGAACGCAGACTTGGGCAGCTTGCTCATATCGAGCGTGAACTCGACCGTGAGCGTCACGGCGTCGCTGCCGGTGCTGTAGGTGTAGCTCGGCTTTGCGACGGCGGCGCTGTAGCGCGCGATGCCGGTCGTCTTGTCGTAAGTGCCGCCATTGACCTCGGTGATGTTGCCGATGCGGTCCTTGCCGACAATCTGGCTGAGGTCAAACAGACCCACGCCGTTTTCCGTGCCGGTGAGCTGATAGCTGCCGGTCAGCTTCTGCACATGGCCGGTGTCGGTCTCGGCGTCCTTGATGGGCAGGCCGGTCAGATCCAGCGTGGCGAGCTGGTTGCCGCCGCAATAGATCTCGCTCAGGTGCGTGTTTTTCGACACGTCGAGCGCAGTGAGCCGGTTGTTCTCGCAGTTGAGCGCCACGAGCTCCGTGAAGTGCTCGATGCCGGTCAGGTCGGCGATGCCGAGATTGCTGCAGTTGAGCTCCGACACATGGCGCAGCTCGAGCGTCGAGAGCTGGCCGTCGCCGTTGGTGTCGGCGGTTTCGGCGAGCAGATTGCGGAAGGCCGCGTCCGGGAACGTCTTTTCATCGAGCGCGACGCCGCGGGTCAGGCCCTGCATCTCAAAATACACGGTCATTTCCGGCAGGCCCTTGCGCCCGGTGTCAAAGCTGTAGGAGAAATAATCCGGCGTTTTGGTGTACACGGCCGCGCCGGTCTGCTTGTCGTAGTTTGCGTCCGGCACGCGTGTAATGCTGCCGAGATTGTCCTTGCCGACGATGGCGTCAAGGTACACGGTGCACTGCTCCCCGTCCTTGACGGCGCCGGTCTGCTCCGGCAGATACTGCGGGCTGAGGATCGGATTTTCGGCCTTGCCGCCGCCCTGTGCGGTGGCGTTGAGCGTGGTGCAGCCGCTCAGGTCGAGCGCGGCGAGCGCGTTGTCACTGCAGTCGAGCGACTCGAGCGCGGTGCAGCCCGTAAGGTCGAGCGCCGTCAGGCTGTTGAGGCTGCACGTGAGCACCTTGAGCGCCTTGTGCCCGCTCACGTCGAGCTTCGTCAGACGGTTGGCGCTGCACTCCAGCGTGGTCAGGTTTTCGGCAGCGGGCACATCGAGTGTGGTCAGGGCGTTATACGAGCACGCGATTGTCTTGACTGCGGTGCAGCCCGTGAGGTCGAGCGTTGTGAGCGCGCAGCTTGAGGCGTCGAGCTGCGTGAGCGCGCTGCAGCCGGTGAGTTTCAGGCTCTGCAGCTTGCTGCAGCCGGCCACGTCGAGCTTTTCCAGCTTGGTCATGCCGCTGAGGTCGAGCGTTGTGACCGGGTTGTTGCACGCGATCAGCTCGTGCAGATTCGTGAAGTGTTCGATACCGGTCAGGTCGGTGACCTTCGTGATATTCGCTTCCAGCAGGTCGATGCATTGCACTGTGTCGATCTCAGCCGCGGAGAGCTGATTGTCCTTATTCGAGTCGCAAAAATCGGTCACATACGTGCGCAGTGCCTGATCCGGGAAGTGCTCGGCGTCGATCGGGACCTCGCCCGCTGCCATGGCCGGCACGCCCAGCGCCAGCAGCATCACGGCTGCCAGCAGTAGGCAGAACGCCTTTTTGAGATGTTTCATTGCGGTTCCTCCTGTGAAAATTCCAAGAAACGTGGTATTTGTCATTGTCTTCATTGTATCAGGTCTGCCGCTGCGGGTCAATTGCCTGTTGCGGCAGAATTGTTTCCCGCGCGCCGTGTATGCATGGTATGCTCGGCTACAAGCAGCATGGCGGCCATGCCCAGATAGCCGTAGACCGGGTAGACGGTGCCAATCAGGTCGCCGAAGCCGAACAGGCTTCCGGCGAAAGCGGCGGCCGTGAGCACGAGCAGCATGGCCACGCGGTGGCCGGCCAGCCACGCGGATTTCTGCCCGGCGTACGTCAGCACAGCCACGAGCGAGGACACGCTCGTGCTGAACATACCGAGAAACAGCAGCACGGCATATACGACGCCGGCCGCGCCCAGCCGGCAGGCGAGGTCGAGCATGGGCAGCTGTGCCGAGATGCTCTCCGGGCTCGAGGCCAGCGCGGCGAGCACGCCGAGCGCGACCGCCAGCAGCAGCACGCAGCCGAGCACAGTGCCCCAGACGGCAGTGCTGTTTTTCTTCAGATGGTGCGTCAGCGGGGCGAGAATGCCCACGGTGGCAAAGAAATTGTAGGCCGCGTAGTTCACGGCGCTCGTGGCCCAGTTGCCGAGCATGGGGTTTGTGTCCCCGGCGGCGAAGGCCGCAGCGGCCAGCCCTGTGCGGTGCAGCCGGATGCCCGCAATGACGAGCGCGGCCACGATCATGCACGGCACGGCGACTGTGAACACCGACACCATGCCGCCGAGACCGAAATACGCCGCTGCCGCGATGAGTACACACGCACCGGCCGCACCCAGCCACACCGGCAGACCGAGCATCTGATTGCCGAGCGCACCGATTCCGGCGGCCATGATGCACACGACGCCGAACAGCAGCGCCGCTGTCAGCACACCAACGACCGTGCGCAGCCACGGGATGTCCGCGCGCACGATCAGCGCGTCCATTGCCTCGATGCCGGTGCGCGCGCTCAGCCGCAGGAGCAGCACTCCGGTGCCGCCGAGCAGGGCGACCGCGAGCACGAGCCCGGCCAGCCCCCAAGCACCGAACGCGCCGAAATACTGCCACAGCTCCTGCCCGGACACATACCCCGCGCCGAGAAAGCACCCGGCAAACGTCAGCGCCAGCCGCAGTGTGCCGATTTTCTGCTGCATGATGATCTCCTCCCGCTGCAACCGCCAAGATAGCGAACAGTATACCATATTCTGCGCGGGGAGCCAAGATGAACACGCGGTAAATTGACAAATTGTGACCCGCGGCCTATAATGGCACAGATCCGTTTGGAAATAGGGAGGACCGAAAGAATGAACCAACCCTGTCTGGTCATCATGGCCGCCGGCATGGGCAGCCGCTTCGGAGGACCGAAGCAGACGACGCCCGTGGACGAGTACGGCCATTTTCTGCTGCACTATTCGCTCTTTGACGCTTACCGTGCGGGGTTCCGCAAGGTCGTGTTTGTTGTGAAAGAGGAGACGGCCGAGGAATTTCGCGAGAGCGTCGGCCCGGCTGTGGCCGCGGCGTTCGATGTGCGCTATGCCTACCAGAAGCTCAACACGCTGCCGGCGGGCTATGCCGTACCGGACGGCCGCACGAAACCGTGGGGCACCGCGCACGCTGTGCTGTGCGCCGCGCCCGAGATCGACGGGCCGTTCGCCGTCATCAACTCCGATGATTATTACGGTATTGAGGCCTACCGTCTCCTGTATGATTTTCTCGCCGTGCCGCGCCCCGAGCGGTCGTATGCCATGGTGGGCTTCCGCCTGCGCAACACGGTCACGGCCAACGGCAGCGTGTCGCGCGGCGTCTGCACGGAGCGCGGCGGTATGCTCGAGAGCATCACGGAGCGCACACACATTGAGCAGCGCGGTGCGGACGCCGCCTATACCGAGGACGGTGAGCACTTCATCGACCTGCCGGGCGATACGACGGTGTCCATGAACTTCTGGGGCTTCTCGCCGCTGTACCTGCGCGAGCTCGAGCGCCGGTTTCCGGCGTTTCTGGACGAGAACCTGCCGCGCAATCCGCTCAAGTGTGAGTATTTTGTCCCGTCGATCGTGGATGCGCAGCTGCGCGCCGGCACGGCGGACGTCACCATGCTGCACACGGATGACGCCTGGCACGGCGTGACATATCACGACGACCTGCCGGATGTGGTCGCGGCGCTGCGCGCACTGCGCGCCGCGGGCAAGTACCCGGACAACATCTGGTGAACAAAACGGCAAACGCGGTCACGGGGGCTTCCCCGCGGCCGCGTTTTTTGGTATACTGTTTTCATTCTTGCATGATCACGAGGTGCTTATGAAGCAACTGGTTTTGGGAATTCTGGCGCACGTGGACGCCGGGAAGACGACGCTGTCCGAGGCGCTGCTCTACCGGACGGGCGCGATCCGCGACCTCGGGCGCGTGGATCACAAAAACGCGCACCTGGACACGCATGCGCTCGAGCGTGCGCGCGGTATTACGATCTTTTCGCGGCAGGCGCGCCTGACGCTGGGTGACACGGCGGTCACGCTGCTCGACACGCCGGGCCATGTGGACTTTTCCGCCGAAATGGAGCGCACGCTGCAGGTGCTCGACTATGCTGTGCTTGTCATCAGCGGCACGGACGGCGTGCAGGCGCACACGGAAACGCTTTGGCAGCTGCTGCGGCGTTACCAGGTGCCGGTGTTCGTGTTCGTGACGAAGATGGACCTGCCGGGCGCGGACCGCACGGCGCTCATGGCTGACCTGCGCGCGCATTTGAGCGGCGCGTGCGTGGACTTCACCGACCCCGATCCGGAGCAGATCGCCCTGTGCGATGAGTCGGCGCTCGAACAGTATCTGGATACCGGCGCGCTGCCGGAGGAAACCGTGCGCGCGCTCATCCACGGCCGGAAGCTCTTTCCGTGCCTGTTCGGCTCGGGGCTGAAGCTCACGGGGGTGGACGCCTTTCTTGCGGCGCTCACGCGCTATGCAGCGCCGCCGGTGTACCCGGCGGAATTCGGCGCGCGGGTGTTCAAGATCATGCGCGATGCGCAGGGAAACCGCCTTACGTGCCTGAAGGTCACGGGCGGGCAGCTGCGCGTGCGCGCACCGCTGACGTATTTTCCCCGCGGCGCGGACACGCCCGTGCAGGAGAAAGTGAACGCCATCCGGCTCTACTCCGGCGAAAAATTTGAGCCGGCGGAGACCGTCCCGGCCGGCGGCGTGTGCGCCGTGCAGGGCCTCACACAGACGTATCCCGGGCAGGGACTTGGCAGCGCGGCGGCGTCCATGCCGCCGTCGCTCGAGCCGGTGCTGACCTACCGCATCGGTCTGCCGGCAGACGTGGATGCGCGCGCGTTTTTTCCGCGCCTGCGTGAGCTTGAGGAGGAAGATCCGCAGCTGCACATCGTCTGGGACGAGGCACTGCGCGAAATCCACGCCCAGCTTATGGGCACGGTGCAGATCGAGGTGCTCAAAAGCCTCATCCGCGAGCGGTTCGACGTGGATGTGCAGGTCGATTCCGGCCGCATCCTCTATCAGGAGACGATCGCGGCGCCGGTCGAGGGCGTGGGTCATTTTGAGCCGCTGCGCCACTATGCCGAGGTGCACCTCCTGCTCGAGCCCGCCGAGCGCGGCACGGGCCTGACGTTTGACACTTCCTGCAGCGAGGACGTGCTCGATCGCAACTGGCAGCGCCTGATCCTGACGCATCTGGCCGAAAAGTGTCACCGCGGCGTGCTCACCGGCGCACCGCTGACGGATGTCAAGATCACCCTGCTTGCCGGCCGCGCGCACGTCAAGCACACCGAAGGCGGCGACTTCCGCCAGGCGACGTGGCGTGCCGTGCGGCAGGGGCTCATGCAGGCGGAGAGTGTCCTGCTTGAGCCGTACTATGCCTTTCGCATCGAGGTCCCGGCCGAGCAGATCGGCCGCGCGATCAGCGACGTGCGCCTCATGTCCGGCACATTTTCTTCGCCTGAGACACACGGCGACATGGCTGTGCTCACCGGCCGCGCGCCGGTGGCCACGATGCGGGATTACCCCGCCGAGGTCGCAGCCTACACCCGCGGGCGCGGGCGCATCTCGTGCAGCGTCGCGGGCTATGATACCTGCCACAATGCGCAGGAGGTCATTGCAGCGCTCGGCTACGACCCCACACGCGACCTCGACAACACGCCGGACAGCGTGTTTTGCGCCCATGGTGCGGGCACGGTCATCCCGTGGGATCGCGTGCGCGATTATATGCACCTCGACACCGGCTTCGGCAAGGCGGAAGCGGCTCCGCCGGCGCCGCGGATGTTCCGCCGCCGCTTTGATCTTGACGACCGGGAGCTGGAGCAGATCCTGCAGCGCGAGTTTGGCCCCATCCGCCGCGCGCAGTATGCCGCCCCCGTGCGCAACGCCGCGCCCGGCGCGGATGAGGCCGAGCACGCCGAGCTGTTCCACCCCCGGCGCGAGCGCGTGATCGTGGACGGCTATAATGTCATTTTCGCCTGGGACGAGCTGCGCGCGCTGGCCGACAGCGGCCACATTGATGCCGCGCGCGAGCGGCTCATGGATGCGCTGAGCAACTATGCCGCCTTCACGCGCCGCGAGGTCGTAGTCGTGTTCGACGGCTACCGTGTCCCCGGCGGGCAGGGGGAGAAATTTGACCGCAGCGGCCTGCACGTGGTCTTTACGCGCCAGGGCGAGACGGCGGATGCCTACATGGAAAAGCTCGCCGATGAGATCGGCAAGAACGAGTCGGTGCGTGTCGTCACGTCCGACGCGCTCATCCAGCTCACGGCGCTGCGAGCGGGCGTGCTGCGCATGAGCGCGCGCGAGTTCCGGCAGGAGCTGGCGCAGGTGGCGCAGCAGCTCGAGGCCGCCATCCGCGACATCAATGGGAGGTGAGGGCAATGGAAGAAGATCTTCTGCGCCGCATGGCCGATCTGGCTGAGCGCTGTGAGCGCACGGCGACGGTCACGTCTACGGCATTTCTGACCCCGGCGGAACAGTACGCGCTCACGAATTGGGCCCGGCACCGCGACTGCACGCTCATGCTGCACGGCGGCGGGGAAAACTGTGAGCGGCGGGCCGCATTTTTCCTGCCGTTTTATCTCACGGCTGAGGACTTCGAACCCGCGGAGCATCTGTGCGCCGTGCACTTTTCGGCGCCGTTCGGCGCGCCCGGCCACCGGGATTATCTCGGTGCGATTCTCGGCCTTGGCATCCGGCGCGAATGGGTTGGTGACATCCTTGTGCAGGAGCATGGCGCATATGTATTCTGCCTGCCGAGCGTGGCCCCGGCGCTGCTGGAGCTGGAGCAGGTGGGCCGCACGGGCGTGAAGGCGGCGGCCGTGGAGTTGACGGCTGTGCCGGTGCCGGAGCGGAAGGTGCGCCCGGTGACATTCACGGTGCAGTCGGCACGGCTGGATGCGGTCGTGAGCGGGATGTTCCGTCTTTCGCGCACGAGCGCTGCGGCGCAGATCCGCGCTGGCGCGGTGCACCTGAATTATGCCGAGTGTCTGCGGCCGGACGCGCCGGTCGCGCCTGGCGATGTGCTGTCGCTGCGCGGCGCTGGCAAGGGCAGCGTCACGGAAGTCGGCGGCGTGTCGCGCAAGGGGCGGCAGTTCGTCACGGCAGAGCTCTGGCAGTGAGCGCACCTTTGGAAAGAAAAGAAGCGTCCGCGCCGGTGCCCTGGCGCGGACGCGCAAAAAAATCTCCGGAGTCAAACTCCGGAGATTTTTTGTTGCTGTTGTGCTTTATTCAGCGGTATTGTCATCCGCAGCAGGAGCGGCGACCGGCTCAGCAACCGGAGCGGCCACGGGAGCGGCAGCGGCGGCAGCCTGAGCGGCGACGGCCTTCTGGGAGCGCTTGTAGGCGCCGGAGACGACAGAGGCGATGATCGCAAACAGGATCGCGGCGACGGCCAGAATGACGATCGCAACGAACTGGGTGTGACCTGTGAACTCATAGGTGTAGGCACCGGCCTCGCCATAGCGGCAGGCGAACGTGTAGCCGGTGTAGCCGGTGAGCATACCGATGACGTTGCCGGCAGCGGCGATGACAGCGGAGATGATGCCGCAGACGGAGGCAGTCACGATCTTGCCCTTGCTGATGCGGATCACGGACAGGATGCCGAACAGGCCAGCGATAAGGCCGAGGACGGACGCGATGAGCATCGTGGCGACGACGCCGAGTCTGCCCATGACTTCCTTCGTGACGGCAGCGGTCTGATAGACGGAGATGTAGTCACGGCCGGCCTGACCAACGGCGCGGCAGTTTTCAAGGTTGAGGTACTGGCATCCGTTGACGACGCGGATCTCACCGTTATCGTCGAGTTCCCAGATGGAGAAGTTGTCGCCGTAGCGCTCTTTGAGGATGTCGGCAACGCTCGGGCACATGACCTTGTCGCCGTTGCCTTCGTCGTTCATGTAAGCGGGCTGGCTGAGCAGAAGCTCGCAGCCGGCAGCGACCTGGGCGCAGCCGTCTTCAAATACACTGAGTTGCTTCTTGCCGTCGGCCAGCTGATTGCCGCCGTTGGCGAGGTCCACTTCGCCCTGAGCGAGCTGCTTCTCGGCTGCGGCGAGCTGAGCTTCACCGGCGGCGATGGTCTTTTCCGCCTCGGCGAGCTGGACCAGACCGTCCTCATACTCCTTGAGCTGCGCCTTGCCGTCTGCGACCATCTTCTGCACGTAAGCCGGCAGGTCGGTGACATTGTCCGGAATGACCAGACCCATGTTGGCCGCGATCGGACGCACGACGGCGACGAACCAGGCCTGCGCGGTCGAGAAACCGGCGAGGTTGGAGATGGTGCCGTCACGGAACTCCACATACTGGTTGACGTAGGGCATGAGCGGCTCGATCTTGGCGAGGGTGGCCTTGCCTTCATTGTAAGCCTGCGTGTTGTCCTCGATCTGCTTCTTACCGGCGGCGTAGGCAGCTTTGCCTTCCTCAAGCTGCTTCTTGCCGGCGTAGTAGGCAGCGTAGCCCGCGGAGAGCGTCGATTTGCCTTCGGAGTAGGAGATCAGACCGGCGGTGTAAGTGTCCACACCGGCAAGATAAGTGCCCTCGTTCTCCTGCAGCTGGTCAAGGCCGGCATCGAGTGTATCGATGGACTCCAGACCCTCTTCTGCGTCTTTTTCTTTGTACTCTTTGACATTCATGATGTCGCTGATGCTGGTCACTCCAGCGAACAGGCCGAAGATACTCGCAGCGATCAGGCAGACGCTGATGATCGTGAGTAATACTTTTTTCATGTCGTTCCTCCACTCAATTAAGCAATTTTCAGTCTAATACCGAACGCTTGACTTAAACTATATCTTAAATTTCACAAAATCGCAAGAGAAACTGATCAAATCTTTTTCCGGAGCAAAAAAATTGTCTTTTTCAACAAATGTGAAAGGAAATGTTGTGCAGATTTTCCGTTTTCTACTTCTCTGAATTGGAGGATTTTTGATGCTGATTCAACATATTCGTGTGAGTGTGAAAACTTGTCTCCAAAAGCGTAATATGCGCAAAAACGCCGCAAACCGAGCCGGTTTGCGGCGTAAAAATCTCTGTTTTACAAAACGCCGAGGTGTTCGAGCAGGATCTTTGTGCCGAGCAGGATGAGGATCACGCCGCCGGCGAACTCTGCCTTATTCTTGTAGCGGAGGCCGACCACGTTGCCGAGCCGGATGCCGGCCGCGGAAAAGACGAACGTGATCAAGCCGATGAGCGCCACGGCCGGCACAATGCGCGTACCGGGCAGGCACGCGAACGTGATGCCGACGGCGAGCGCGTCGATACTCGTTGCGATGGCCAGCAGAAGCATGGCCTTGAACGCGAGTGAGCCATCGAGCTGATCCTCATCCTTGGACAACGCCTCGCGGATCATATTGCCGCCGATGATGCCCAGCAGTACGAACGCGATCCAGTGATCGACGGAGGTGACGAACTGTTCAAACTGCGTGCCGAGCAGGTAGCCCAGCAGCGGCATGAGCGCCTGAAAACCGCCGAACCACAGCCCGGCGATGCAGCATTCCTTCCATGACACGCGCTGCAGCGCCAGCCCCTTGCAGATGGAGACGGCAAACGCGTCCATCGACAGGCCGACCGCCAGCACGACCAGTTCCCAAAACCCCATATCTTCACGTCCCTTTTCCGCAGATTCTCTAAACTATAAAGGAAAGGATAGGAAAATGCAAGGAAAACCTGAAATTTCTGCGCATAAAAAGCCGGTGTCCGGATGTTCCGTACACCAGCGAAAATGCTTTTTGACACACGCAAAACCGGCGCCCGAAAGGTCCGGGCGCCGGCTGGCAGATCCGTTTCAGCAGGGCTCGATGAGGATAACATTGCTCATCAGGTCCACTTTCTTCAGTTTACCGGGGACGATCTTGCGGATCCCCATCAGGTCGGTCAGCGTGACGTTCTCGCCGTCGGCAGATACGTTGCACACGCGCGAGCAGACAAGGTTCTGTTTTCCGTCCTTGATCTCATATGCATCAGAAAGACACATGGTTGTTCGCTCCTTTTTACCCGTTATGCCTGTTTGGCAAGCTCGAGGGCTTTTTCAAGCTTGTCGTTGCCGTGGTCAAATGCATGCAGTGCCTCGGCCAGAGCCGCGGCAGCCTCGGTCTTGCCTTCATCCTCCAGCGCGTGGCAGATGTCGTGCAGCTCGTCGGCGTGGTGGCGGTTGTGGTCGAGCATATAGTTCAGC
>DBFWVW010000105.1:0-22016 GCA_048217285.1 Oscillospiraceae bacterium | reverse complement strand
GTGTGGGATGATAAATTTGCTCACATAGGGCGTACATGACCAACACGATAATGTGGAAGCAAGACAAAGGAGGAAATATTATGACAGGCAAGAAACTGCAGCGGCTGCTGGCGTGCCTGCTGGCGGTCCTGCTGCTGTCGCAAGCTGGCGCGTTCTCGCCGGCCGTGTTCGCGGAAGGTAATGACGGCAGTATCCAGCTGCATGACGGCACGGCCATTATCCCGGCCGGCGCAGAAGTGGAGCAGGTGAACCGCATCCTGGCAGAAGCGCTGGTCGATGGTTTTGACCAGATGGATGCTGCACAGCAGGAACAGATTCTTGCTGGAGAGTGGCAGTATAAGTGCGAAGGCAAGAGCGGTTTATCTACCAACACTGCGTGGGGTGCTATCACCGGATTTACTACTTCGAAAAAAGGTATATTTTCTACCATTACTTATAGTCATCCTGCGCTGGCGGACAATAGTGACGGCAGCTATCTGGTGCGCCTGAAGCTTGCCAATAGTACGGTAACGAATGAAGTCACTGTCGCCAAGGCTGAGAAGCTGACTTCGTCCATCACGCTCAAAGACGGTGTCAGTGTTGCGCTGCCGTACACGGATGACGCAAAGGTCGATTATGATGCGCTGCGCGCGGCCATCCTTGCACAGGTCGTTGAGGATTCTACGCCGGCGCTGACGGTGGACAACACGACCATCGAGTACTACGCGACTGCAAAAATGATCGGGTCCCATGATTGGGCTGTTCTGGAAGGCGAAACAAAAGAGCTCGTCAATGTGTATCCAGCCATTTCTACCGGCGAGCAGAAGATCAAAGTCACCTTCAACGGCAGTGATACATACTTCAGCACTTCTGCGGAAGCTACGGTCACCATTACCGAGCGTCCGAGCGTGCAGGTGACGCAGAAAGAGAATCCGACCTTCAAGCTCGCCTGCAACGAAGACGGAACGGCAAACTATGGCAGCATTCAGCAGCAGGTCTTTGATGCCGTCATCGAGAGCATCGATCCGGCGCTGACGGCGAATGATGTGACCATCGAGTATTATGCAATTGCAACGAGCGGTTCTGTCGGCGATGCAGGCAAGGCATGGGCCCCGCTGAAAGGCGGCAAGATTGGTATTCTGACTTATCCCGCTATTTCCGAGGGCACGCAGAAAGTGCGCATCTCCTATCCCGGCAGCAGAGACTATGCCCCCTTCACGATTGAGGCGGATGTCGCTGTCACCGGCCGTGCGGATGCTCCGTTCCAGCTCAAAGAGGGCGTGACTGATGTCGCGATGGTGTATAATAAGGATCAGAGTATCAACTACGAGGCGACCGCGCAGGCGCTGCGCGAGACGCTGCTCGAGAGCGCCGATCCTGCCGTCTCCATCAACGATGTGACGGTGGAATATAACGCCGGCACGGATTTGATCAAGAATTATAAGCCGTTGGACTGCAACGAAACGCTGACTCCCAAGTTTGACCTCGGCCAAAACACCATCCGCTTCACCTGGAGCGGCAACACCGACTACAAGAGCTACAAGCAGGAAGTCAAGGTTGATGTGACCGACAACCGTATTGCGAGCGCGATCGAGCTCAAGTCCGGCGCGTCCATCACCTATAACATGGATGCCTCCGTCATGGAGCAGGCGATCTTTGAAAATCTCATCGATTGGGACGCTTCCACGCTGCCCGAAAAGAGCACCCTGAGCCCGGACGACTTCACCATCAGCTATTATGCGGAGGCAGAGACTGGTTCTCTCGGTGAATTGGGCAAGGATTGGGCACCGATCGGCGGCGGTAAGGTCTCCGGTCTGACCTACCCCCAGATGGGCGCAGGTGAGAACCAGCAGGTCCGCGTGACCTTCAAGGGCAACGAAGCTTATCGCCCCTGCAAGGACGTTGAGGGCACCCTCACGGTCAACAAGGCGAAGGTCTCCGTCAAGGTGCACACGACGAGCATCTATGCTGACGAGAAGCCGGGCGAGGGCTTCATCACGACCGATCCGGCTGACAAGTTCGACATCTACACGATCTATGGCGGCGTGACCAGCGACGTGACGACCAGTGTGTTTGTCCAGCTGCCCGATCGGCTGACGAACAGCACGGTTCTGAAGATGGTTGATGAAGCGCTGAAATTGGCGGGTCAGCCGACGCTTACTGAGATGATGCAAAACGGCACCACCGTTGGCGCGCTGCGCAAGATCCTCAGCGATGTCATCAGCAAGGGCGATGATCTGCCTCCTTTCATCAAAGATGCGCTCAAGAGTGCCGGCATTGACATTGACACGCTTGTCAAGCTCAATGATGCACTCAGCAAGCTGCCCAGTCTGCTGGACGATATCCGCGTGGCCTTCGGCACGCCGGATCAGGCCGGACTTTACGTGGTCACGGCTGTGACGAACAATAAGAACTATGAGACCGGTGTTGGTACGGGTATGCTGCTCGTGAAAAAGCACTATTCCGGCGTGAAGCTGGAGTGGAACCAGACCATCACCGGCGGAAAGATCTCCGCTGCGGATGCGAAGAACTTTGACTTCGGCGTGACGCTGACCTACAACGGCGAGCCGGCTGCCAAGCAGGATAATGTCCATTACCTGTACTCCGGCTTCACCAGAAAGTGGAAGCTGTACTCCAGCACCACGACACCGCCGATGGAACCCGGCCGTTATGTTGTGACGGTTGTGACGCTGGGCGGCAACTATCAGGCCGCGCCCATTACGCGCGCTTTCCAGATCACCAAGTAATTTTCTTGCACAGTCTCCCGGGCAATTTCTGCTCGGGAGACATTTTTCCTTGTAGGAAAACCGGCCGGAGCGGAAAAATGAAAAAGCCGAAATTTTTTTCAAAAATTACTTGACAGCAGTCGAATCGTCTGGTATATTAAACAAGCGCTGAGGCGACGAGGCCGAGTAGTTCAGTCGGTTAGAACGCTAGCCTGTCACGCTAGAGGTCGAGGGTTCAAGTCCCTTCTCGGTCGCCACCCGCGGGGCGAAAGCTCCGCGGGCTTTGTATGCTGCTATAGCTCAGTCGGTAGAGCGCATCCTTGGTAAGGATGAGGTCCCCGGTCCGAATCCGGGTAGCAGCTCCAGAAAAAATCCTGTAACCGCAATGGCTACAGGATTTTTTCTTTTCCGGGAACTATTTTTGCTTTCCCGAAACCACTAACAAAACCACGACGCCGGACAGGTCTACCCTGTCCGGCGTCGTTTTTGTATATACTGGTTTCAGCCGCCGAAGCCGATGCACGGTGTGCGGCCCTCGCCGGTCTGAATGAAGTGCAGGATCTTTTCGATCTTCAACGCGCGGGACAGACCTCCGTGCAGCTGGCCGTGGCTGAACGTGAGCAAAACAGCCCCACCAGCGACGGGCAGTTGGTAAACCGGATGCGTCCGCGGAAGCCGAAGCGCTTTTTCTCAAGGTGATAGCACTTGCTCAACAGCCGATTGAGCTGTGCATAGGCAGTCTCGAAGGAATCGCCCTGCAGCGTCTCGCGGAAGGCAACTTGACTGTTATAAAAAACCTCCGCATCTGCGTTCAGCCCGGCGGTCAGGTTTTCCTCATTGAGTACCGGCGGGGTGTTGTGGTGCAGTACAAAGAGCATCCGCGTGGTCTCGCCGAGCACCTCATGTTCATCCACGGCGGTCAGACCGTCCGGGGTCGGTCGGATCGTGACCAGCTCCTGCTCATAACCGGATGTGCACTCCTGCTCCTGCAGATGGTTCCAGAACGATGCTGCGCCGCCCAGGATCTCGAACAGATGCAGGCAGCGGATGGCGGTCGCATTCGGATAGACGGCTGTGAGCGAGGAAAATGGCTTTCCTGTGAGCTGCTTTTGCATGTAGCCCTGCAGACAACCAAAATCACAGCGTTTGCCCTGGCTGCCATAGCAGCGCTCGTCCAGCGTAAGATCGGTCACGTTGCCGTTGACATCGAGTGCCACGGTCACAAACAGTGGTACCTCGCGCGTGAGCCCGCCGAAGTGGTAGATGCTCTTTTGCCACGCCGCAATCAGATAGCCGCGCTGAGACGGCCGGCAGACCGTGCCGCGATAGCGGGTGATGTGTGTTTTCTTGTCCGGATTGTGGGCCTTGAACACAAAATCATGGTTGTAGGGAGCGGCAAAGGCGTCAAGGTCCGGCAGATGGTCAAGTGTCATTGCCCTGTACCTCCTCAAGGACGCGGATGACGTCACCGACGGTCTGTATCTCAGGGAAACGGCTGTCGGGAATGACGATGCCGAATTCTTCTTCTGCCGTCACGACGATGTCCGCCAGGTCAAAGGATGTCAGGCCCAGGTCGGCGATCAGCCGTGTGTCATCGCGCAGGTCCGATACCGGAACGCCTGCGGTCTCTGCAAGGATCTCCAGAATTTTTTCTCTCATGATGCTGCCTCCGTAGCTGCGCGGCGACGGATCTTCTGCGTCACGGTTTTTTCAAATTCGTTTTCCCGGAAAATGAAGTTGCCGATCTGCTTATAGGGCGGCAGATGCCGGTTGACCTCACCGACGGCTTGCCACAGGGCTGCCGCGTCCGGGAACACGGCGGGATCGGCGTAGATCTCGGCTGTGATCTGCTGGTTTTTTTGTATACGATCGCATCGCGCACGCCGTCGATCTGGTATAGCCGCGTCTCCAGCTCTTCCGGTGAGACGTTTTCGCCGTTCGCGAGCACGATCAGGTTTTTCATGCGCCCTTGGAAGTATAGGAATCCGCGTTTGTTCACTCGGCCAAGATCACCTGTGTGAAACCAACCGTTGCGAAAACTCTTAGCCGTGGCGGCCTCGTCATGGTAATAGCCGGGTGAGACGCTGCCGCCGCGCACGCAGATCTCACCGTCGATGATCGCTGTCTCGCAGCAGGGGAAGGTGCGGCCAATCGAGCCGATGCGGTTGGCGCCCGGCAGGTTCGCCGCCACGATGGGGCTGCACTCCGTAATGCCGTAGCCTTGCAGGACCGTGATGCCGAGATATTTGAAAAACCGGATGAGCTCCGGATCGAGCGCCGCGCCGCCGCACAGGAAATAGCGCAGGTTATGGCCCAGCACGTCGTAAACATCCTGAAACAGACGGCGGCTGATGTCGATACACAATTATGTCGGAAAATGTCTGGAATCGGTCAGACCGTTCGGACCAAAATGCGTAATATGCAGCGATCCCCCGTCGGATGACGGGGGATCCGTTACGCAGCAAAACCATTGCTGTATGCTGTGTCATAAATAGCGCAGCAGGGGCGCGCGAGAGGGCGAAGCACCTGCACCGAAAGAAATCAAGATAGCGAAAGCCCGCCAAAAAGACCAATGTGGGTCTTTCTGACAGGCTGAGCGAGCGGGCCTGTAAGCCGGGTTCTGTAATCGACAGCCATCTATCTAGACGCACCGTTGCCGGTGCGTTCCAGCCACCTCCATGGGACGGCCGGGCCGGCCATATGTCCCTCCGCGGTGTTGCTCCGGATAGAGTTTACAGCGCCGCACTGTCTCCAGCCGGCGAGTGAGCTCTTACCTCACTTTTCCACCCTTACCCGATTGCTCGGGCGGTTTGTTTCTGTTGCACTTGTCCGAGGGTCGCCCCTGGCGGGTGTTACCCGTTATCCTTGCCCTGTGGAGCCCGGACTTTCCTCACGCACAGCCTTTCGGCTCGTGCCCGCGGCTGTCCGGCCCGCTCGCCCGACTATTTTACACATCCTGCCGCACGGCGTCAAGTCCGACGGGGATTTATTTTCTTGTAATCAGCAGAAATGAGCGGTATAATCACCTCATATGATCCTTCAGTATAAAAGGAGTGTCTGCATGACCTTTTCAGACTATATGGACTATCTGCGCGATCAGCGCATCGGCGTGATCGGCTTTGGCGTGAGCAATCAGCCGCTGGTACGCGTGCTGCTACAAAACGGCTGCGACGTGACGGTGTGTGACCGGCGTGAGCGTGCTCAGCTCGGTGCGGCAGGGGATGAAGCCGAGTCGCAGGGCGCGAAGTTCATCCTCGGCGCGGACTATCTGGAACATCTGGATTTTGACGTCATCTTCCGCACACCGGGCGTGCTGCCGATTGTGCCGCAGCTGCGCGCAGCGGCAAAAAACGGTGCAATCCTCACCTCCGAGATGGAGGCGTTCTGCAATCTCTGCCCCTGCCGCATCCTTGCCATCACCGGCAGCGATGGCAAGACCACGACCTCGACCATCACGGCTGAGCTACTGCGCGCGCAGGGCTATACCGTGCATCTCGGCGGCAATATCGGCACGCCGCTCTTTGACCGCATTCCAGACATCCGACCGGAGGATTTTGCCGTGCTGGAGCTCAGCAGCTTCCAGTTGCACAGTATGCACTGTGCGCCGGATGTGGCCATCATCACAAACATTTCGCCGAACCACCTGGATGTGCATCCGGATTTTGAAGACTATGTGTCGGCCAAGTGCAGCATTTACCGCGGACAGCGGCCGAATGGCTGCCTGATTCTGAACGCGAAGGACGCCCATACCCCGCGTTTCGCGGCCGAGGCGCCGGGGCATGTGCGCTATTTCAGCAGCCTCGGCCCGGTGGAAAACGGCGTCTACTGCTCTGGCGGCGTCATTTACCGTGCGCGCGACGGTAAGGCGGAGAAAATCCTCGCCGCCGACGAGATCCGCATTCCCGGTGCGCACAATGTGGAAAACTATATGGCGGCCTTCGCGGCGACTGATGGCCTGGTCGGGCGTGAGGCGTGCGTTCAGGTCGCGCACACATTCTCCGGTGTGCCGCACCGCATGGAGCGCATTCGTGAGCTTAACGGCATCACATTCATCAACGACTCCATTGCCTCGAGCCCCACGCGCACAATCGCGGGCCTGCATGCATTGCCGAAGCCGCCGGTCATCATCCTCGGCGGGCACGACAAGCACATCCCGTTCGACACGCTGGGCGACGAAGTCTGCATGCACGCAAAGGCGGCAGTCGTCGTCGGAGAGACGGCGCAGCGCATTGCCGCGGCCATCCGTGCATCCCAATTCTATGACCCGGAAAAGCTGCCGCTCGTCGAGGCACCGGACTTTCGCACGGCAGTCGAGACGGCATATCACCTTGCACAGCCGGGCGATATCGTGACGTTGTCTCCGGCGTGCTCGTCGTTTGATTTCTTCAAAAACTTTGAAGAGCGCGGCAACACCTTCCGCGCCATTGTGGAATCTCTGCAATAAGCGTATGAATCGCCCTGCCGCTGCATAGCATGGCAGGGGGGATCTGCTATGATTTGTGCATCTCGCCGCTGGAGACCGGCTGCCCGCCGGTGCCTGCCGCGGCTGAACCGGAGACTTGCGGTGCTGCTGATGGTGCTCATTCTGCTGGGTGGTGCGGCGTATTTTACAGTGTCGGTGCTGCACCTGATCACACAGCTGGCCGTCAATTCTGCCTGCGATCTTATGCAGCTGAAGATCAATGCCGCCGTCACGGCGGCGACGGCGCAGGTGCAGGGCGACTATTACACCTATCGCACGGACGGAGATGGGACGATCACAGCCGTGAGCATTGATACCGCGCACGTGGGGCAGGTATCCTCGCTCGTACTTGAGCACATGATGGACGGCGACGACGGGCAGGTCGAGCTGGACATCCCGCTGGAAACGCTTTTTGGTGTGAATTTCCTGCCCGGGCTCAAGCTGCCGCTGCCGGTGCGCATCCTTGTGCTGACAACGTCGGATGTGAGCTATCACAATGAGCTTATGTCGGCCGCCATTAACCAGAGTAAATATCAACTATATCTGAACGTGAAGATGGACCTCGACATTCTGGTGCCCTGGGAGCACCAGACCGAAACCGTGGGCACGAATGTTCTGCTGGCCGAGACGGTCATCGTCGGCAAGGTGCCCCAGACGTATGTGGAAGTGGAGTAAAGAACATGGATGTACGCGAAGAGATCCTGGCGCTGCGCCGCCAGCTGGAACACGCAAATTTCCTTTATTATGTGAAGGACGCGCCAGAGATCAGCGACTTTGAATACGACGCGCTCATGCGCAGACTGGAAGAGCTGGAGGCAGCGCATCCAGAGTATGCCTCACCGGATTCACCGACGCAGCACGTCGGCGGCTACGCGCTCAACACCTTTGCACAGGTGCGCCATCAGGTGCCCCTCGAGAGCCTGCAGGACGTGTTTTCGTTCGACGAGCTGCGCGCGTTCGGCACGCGCATGGACAGCGCGCTCACGCAGATACATGATTATTCGGTAGAGCCGAAAATCGACGGCCTGTCTATGTCGCTCGAGTATGAAAACGGTGTGTTTGTCCGCGGCTCCACGCGCGGTGACGGCATCACCGGCGAGGATGTGACGGAAAATCTCCGCACCCTGCGCAATCTGCCGATGACGCTTGACAATGCACCCGCAAAGCTCATTGTGCGCGGCGAGGTCTATATGTCGCACGACGTGTTCGCGGCGCTCAACGCCGAGCGGGAGCTGCTCGAGCAGCCGCTGCTGGCCAATCCCCGCAACGCAGCGGCAGGTTCTGTGCGCCAGCAGGACCCGAAGGTCGCGGCGGCGCGCAAGCTCGATATCATCATCTTTAATCTTCAGTTTGACAGTGACCGCACGTTTGCCACGCATACGGAAACGCTGGACTATCTGGCATCTCTCGGCTTTCCGGTCGTGCCGTATCAGCGCTGCGCCACGCTTACCGATTGCTGCGCGCGCATCGACTGGATCGGCGACAACCGCGAGTCGTTTCCGTTCGATATTGACGGTGCGGTCATCAAGATCAACGACCTTGCGCAGCGGCAGTATCTCGGCAGCACGGCAAAGTTCCCGCGCTGGGCGGTGGCGTATAAGTACCCGCCGGAGAAGAAGGAGAGCCGCGTGCGCGACATCGTCGTGCAGGTCGGCCGCACGGGTGTGCTCACACCAAAGGCGGTCATCGAGCCGGTGCGTCTTGCCGGCACGACCGTCACGAATGCTACGCTGCACAATCAGGATTTTATCGACAACCTTGACTTGCGCATCGGCGACACGGTGCTTGTGCAGAAAGCGGGGGAGATCATCCCCGAGATTCTCTCCGTCGTGCGCAGCAAGCGGCCGGAGGGGACGGTGCCGTTTCATATGCCGGATACCTGTCCGGAGTGCGGCGCACCCGTCGTGCGTGATCCGGACGGTGCGGCTCTGCGCTGCACGGGCGCGGAGTGTCCGGCGCAGCGGCTGCGCAACATTGCGCACTTTGCCTCCCGCGAAGCGATGGACATCGACGGCCTCGGCATCTCACTTTGCCAGTCACTGATCGAGGCGGGGCTCGTGCGCTCCCCGGCGGAGCTTTACGCGCTCGAGCCGCAGTCGGTCGCGGCGCTGGATCATATGGGAAAAAAGTCGGCCGAGAACCTCATGGCCGCCATTGAAAAAAGTAAGGGCGCCGGCATGGCACGTCTGCTGTGTGCATTCGGCATCCGGCAGGTGGGGCAGAAGGCGGCGAAAGTGCTGGCCATGCATTTTGGAACGCTTGACAAGCTCATGGCGGCAACGGAAGAAGAGCTGATGGCGATCCCGGACGTCGGGCCGACGACGGCGGCGTATCTGCGCGCGTGGTTTGAGAATCCGCAGTCGCAGCATCAGATCCGACTGCTGCGCGATGCGGGCGTCAGCTTCGATTCCAAGGAGCAGGTCGTGGACCGCCGTTTTTCCGGTAAGACCTTCGTGCTCACCGGCGCGCTCGAGCACTTCAGCCGCGACGAGGCCAGTGCCATCATTGAGCGTTTCGGCGGCAAGACCAGTTCGTCCGTATCGAAAAAGACGTCCTATCTCCTAGCCGGGGAAAACACCGGCTCGAAGTATCAGAAGGCGCTCTCACTCGGCACACCCATTATTACGGAAACAGAATTCCTGGACATGATCCGGGAGTAACAAAAGAAACGGAGTGGAAATCATGCGAGATTACGCAAAAGAATTTGAAAACCGCGTCGCCTTTATCCGCGACCTGCTGGTCGGCAGCGGCGCCAAGGGCATCATTTACGGCAACAGCGGCGGAAAGGACAGCGCGCTCGTCGGCATCCTCTGCAAGGCTGCGTGCGATAATACGGTCGGTATCATGATGCCGTGTGCCTCCAAGCGCAACTTCGGCGAGGACATGACCGACGGTCTGGCCGTGGCCGAGCAGTTCAATATCGAGACGCGCACGGTCGACCTTACGGCGGAAAAGGAGCTCGTCATGCAGACGGTCTCCGTCGTCACGACGCTCAACCAGATGGCGACGTCGAACATCGCCCCGCGCCTGCGTATGCTCACGCTCTATACCATCGGCGCGGCCGAGGGGCGCCTCGTCGCCGGCACCGGCAACCGCAGCGAGGCGTACATGGGCTATTTCACGAAGTGGGGCGACGGCGCGTATGACTTCAACCCCATTGCCGACCTGACCGTGACGGAAATTTACGAGTTCCTGACCTGGCTGCACGCGCCGGAGAACATCATCCGCAAAGCACCGTCTGCCGGTCTCTTCGAGGGCCAGACGGACGAGCAGGAGATGGGCGTGACTTATGCCGCCATTGACAGGTACATTCTCACCGGCGAGGCCAGCGAGCACGACAAGGCCATCATCGACCGTTATCATAGCCGCAGTGAGCACAAGCGCCGCCCGGCTGCGACCTATCACACCGAATGACGCAGTATTTTGATACGCACGCGCACTACGACAGCGGAAAGTTCAAGGATGACCGCGATGCGGTGCTGCACGCTGTGCATGAGAGCGGCGTCTCGCTCATTGTTGACCCTGGCGACTGTGCCGTGACGTCCGAGCGCGCCGTCGCCATCGCGCAGACATATGATTTCGTTTATGCCGCCGTCGGCTGGCACCCGGAAGAGGCTGCCGCCTGGACGGACGACAGTCTTGACCGGATCCGCGCGCTTGCAGCGCAGCCAAAGGTCTGCGCCATCGGTGAGATCGGTCTGGACTATTACTGGGATGCCTCTACGAAGGCGACGCAGAAAACCATGCTGCGCGCGCAGCTGGAGCTGGCGCTGGAGCTGGACCTGCCGGTCATTATTCATGACCGGGAGGCACACGGTGACAGTCTGCGCATCGTGTGTGACTATCCGGGGCTGCGCGGCGTGTTCCACTGCTTTTCCGGCAGCGTGGAGATGGCGCGCGAGCTGCTGCGCCGCGGCTGGTACCTCGGTTTTGACGGCCCGATCACATATAAGAATGCCGTTAAGGCGCTGGACGTGATCGCTGCGTGCCCGGCGGATCGGATGCTGCTCGAAACAGATTCGCCCTATCTGGCTCCGGTGCCGAACCGTGGCAAGCGCAACGATTCGCGCAATCTGCCCTATATCGCTGCGCGCATCGCGGAGATCAAGGGCATGACCACAGAAGAAGTCGCGGAGGTGACACTGCAAAATGGAAAGCAACTCTTTGGTATCTGAGCGCTGGCTGCTGTTCGGCGCGCCGAACGCGCGCGACCTCGGCGGCCTGCCTACCATGGATGGACGCGCGATCCGGCCGGGTTTGCTGCTGCGCAGCGGCGAGCTTGCCGGTATCACAGAGCGCGACGCGCAGACACTCGCGGCCTATCCGCTGCGCACGGTCGTGGACTTTCGCACAGACCTGGAGCGGGAACAAAAGCCGGACCGAGTCCTCCCGGGTGTGCAGTATGTCCATTGCCCGATCGTGGAGCAGGCGGCGGCCGGTTTGACGCGGGAGGAGCATAACGACCCCTATGCGGCTGTCGTTGCGCACGCGAAGGCGATGGCCGGCCGGGAGCGGGCGTTCATGTGCGAGCTGTATCGCAGTCTCGTCACGCAGGAATTCTCCATCGCGCATTACCGGCAGTTTTTCACGCTCCTGCTCGCGCAGATGGATGGTGCGCTGCTCTATCACTGTACGGCAGGGAAGGATCGTGTCGGCGTCGGCACGATGCTGCTGCTGACGGCGCTGGGCGTGGATTGGCCGGTTATTGTGGAAAACTATCTGATTACCAATGATCGCATGGCCGCCACGACCGATTGCCTGCTGACGGCAGTCGCGGACTATGACCTGAGCGAGCCGGAGCGGGAAGTCATCCGTACGTTTGACCGCGCAGACGCGGCGTTCCTGACGGCGGCGCGCGATGTGATCACGGAGCAGTACGGCAGTGTGGATGCTTTCCTGACGCAGGCGCTCGGCGTCGGCGCAGCCGAGCGGGAGATACTGCAGGCGCGTTATCTGACGGCAAAATAAAAGACGGCGTGCCACGCAATCTTGGGCGGCACGCCGTTTGATATATCGTTATCTCTGTTCCGGCATTTGATCGGACAGGTAGACCAGAATGGGGTCTTCCTGTGCATGGGCATATGGCACTTTCGGCGCGCGGAATAGATTCGTCTCTGGCAGAACCGTGCTGAGTACGACATGGAATGTGGTTCCGCCCCATTCATTGCTCTCAAGCAGGATGGTGCCGTTGTGCTTTTCTGCGATGCCGAGTGCGACCGTCAGGCCGAAACTGTTGCTGCTCAGGTCGGAAAAGTCCACACCGGTCACACGCAGTGGGATAAAGATGGTTCCAAGCTTTGCTGGTGGGATGCGCACGCCGTCGTCACAGATGGTGATATTGGCGTGGTCGCCCTCCTGCGCGAGGGTGAAGCGGATGCGGTCACCGTGTTTGCAGCGCTCCGTGCAGTTGGCAATGATGTTGAGCAGCATCCGCTGGATGAGCGCTGTGTCGAGCGCACAGTTGATTGGCTCGTCTGGAATGCTGATGTCGAGCACGATCCCGTTTGCGTCGGTGATCGGCTGGATGTTGTCCAGCAGTGTCCGGCACTCTTTACCCAGGTCGCACAGCTGCGGCATGAAGGCGAGCGTGCCGTCGCTCAGGCCGGAGGCGGTGGAGGCGTTGAGCGCGAAACGCAGAAGCCGGTAGTAAAACTGTGTCAGTTCGGCGGCATTGCGACGGAAGCGTACGTCGCTGAGCTGCATGGCGTAGTCCGAGAAATACGTCGCGAGCGCGCGAAAAGCGTTGAGCGACGCCAGAAACGGCGCAAACTGCGCGCCGGCACGCAGGACGTTTTCGTCCTGTGGTACGAGCGAAAACAGCCGAAACGCACCGAATGAGGTAACGGAGATGATGACATGGCGCTTTTCTATCGTTGCGGATGTGACGAATTCTGTGGCCGTAGCCTCCGTGATATGCGCCGGCAGCAGCTCGGAGAGCTTGTGGTTGGTACGGTCGCCGCGAAAAAGCTCTTGTGCCGCCGGGTTCATAAACGCGACGAATTGCTCCTGTGCGCCGAGCACAGCGGTGTTGCTCATTGAAAACAACGTGTTGAGCGAGTCGATGATCAGTGTATTGCTCATTTTCCAATCCCCCCTAAGATGTATTAAAAAACAGTATAGCAGAACTCGTCAATAGATACAAGATTTAACACGAATAAATGAGAATACTTGTTACAAATAGCCAGCGCCGCTTGCCGCGCCGGTAAGAATGTGGTTGCGCTTTTGGCGGAATTGTTATAGAATGTAGACGTAAGAAATTGTGCTGCGTGCTGTGCGCAGCAGATATAACAGGAGGAATAGAGCATGATTAAAATTGGTATCAATGGCTTCGGCCGTATCGGTCGTCTGGTGTTCCGCGCTGCCATCTGCGCCGACGATATTGATGTTGTCGCCGTCAACGCGCCGGATAAGACGCCGGAGCAGTTGGCGTATACCGTGAAGTACGATTCCGTGCATGGCCGCTTCAACGGCACGGTCGATTACGAGGACAGCGAGAACCCGGCCCTGATCGTCAACGGCAAGCGTGTTGCGCTGCTCAACAACCGTGATGCAAAGCTCCTGCCCTGGGGCAAGCTGGGTGTGGAGTACGTGCTCGAGTGCACCGGCGCGTTCCTGACCAAGGAAAAGGCGCAGGATCATCTGGACGCCGGCGCGCAGGTCGTCGTTCTTTCCGGCCCGTCCAAGGACGATACGCCGATGTTCGTCTGCGGCGTCAATCTGGATTCCTATACGCCGGACATCAAGATCGTGTCCAACGCTTCCTGCACCACGAACTGCCTGGCTCCGTTGGCCAAGATCATCAACGATAACTTCGGCATCGTCGAGGGCCTCATGACCACGGTCCATGCCGATACGGCCACGCAGCAGGTCGTCGACGGCTTCTCCAAGAAGAACTGGCGTCTGTCCCGCGGCGTGCACGGCAACATCATTCCGACCAGCACCGGCGCAGCCAAGGCTGTTGGAAAGGTCATTCCGGCCCTGCAGGGCAAGCTGACCGGTACCTCCATGCGCATCCCGAGTGCGGACGTGTCCATCGTCGACCTGACCTGCCGTCTCGAGAAGGCTGCGACGTATGATGAGATCTGCGCTGCCGTCAAGGCCGCTGCGGAGGGCCCGATGGCCGGTGTCGTCGAGTACGTGGATGACGAGGTCGTTTCCTCCGACTTCATCACCGATCCGCACACCAGCATTTTCGATGCCAAGGCCGGTCTCGCCCTCAACGATCACTTCGTCAAGCTCATGGCCTGGTATGACAACGAGTGGGGCTTCTCGAATAAGATGCTCGACCTGACGCGTCATATCGCCTCCGTCCGCAAGGCCTGATCGGAAAAAACAATTGCAAATCAAGGGAATGCACTGCATTCCCTTGATTTTTTCTGTCCGGTAGTGTAAAGTATACCGGCACGTGAAATTTCAGCGGGGAGGGAGTGCGCTTTGCAGGAAAGCAGCAAGCAGAACTATCTCCACGGCGCGGCCATCATGGCGGCCGGCGTTGTGGTCATCAAGATCCTCGGCGCGATCTATAAGATCCCGCTCGGCAATATTCTCGGCGACGAGGGGTATGGATATTTTTCCGTCGCCTACAATATTTATAATGTTTTCCTCACCATGGCCACGGCGGGTATGCCGGTTGCGCTCTCGCGTATGATCAGCGAGGCGGACACGCTTGGCCGGCCCATGCAGGCGCGCAAGATCTTTCGTGTCGCGTGGCTGACGTTTGCAATCTTTGGCCTTGTGCTCGGTCTGGTCATGTTCCTGTTCCCGACGGAGCTGGCTGGAATGCTCAACAATGTCCGCGCAGCGCAGAGCATCTGGGCGCTGTCTCCGGCGCTCGTGCTGGTGTATCTGACGAGCACCTATCGCGGCTATGCGCAGGGCATGAGCAACATGAAGCCGACGACCGTCTCACAGATCCTGGAGGTCGTGGGAAAAGTCGCCGTCGGCCTTGTGCTGGCGTGGAGTTTTACACGCGCGGGAAAGAGTCTGCCGGTCGCATCGGCGGGCGCCATCTTCGGCGTCACGGCCGGCGGTGCGTTCGCGCTCATCTACATCGCGATCTATAAGCACCGGCATTACCCGGACAAACCGGTCGCGGACCCGGATGTGCCGGATTCTGCCGGGCGCATCCTTGGCACGCTGCTGCGCATCAGCATTCCGATCGCGCTTGGTTCCAGTGTCCTGAGCATCATTAACCTCATCGATACAAAGCTCATCATGTACCGCCTGCAGACGGCGCTCGGCTATTCCGAGGCATATGCCAACGTGCTCTACGGTGTCTATGGCAAGGTGCAGACACTGTATAATCTCCCGGCCGCTTTCGTGACGCCGATGACGATCAGCATCGTCCCGGCCATTGCGGCCATGGTCGTGCAGAAAAAGTATGACCAGGGGCACGTCGTTGCTGAGTCCGCACTGCGTATCTCGGCGGCAATCGCCATGCCGATGGGCATCGGACTCGCCGTGCTGTCGGATCCGATCGTAAATGTCCTCTATCCGCGCAGTAACGCGGCCGGCCCCACGCTGCTGCTGTTGCTGGGCATCGCGTCCGTGTTTGTGTGCATTTCGCTGATTACAACGGCAGTCCTGCAGGCGACCGGGCATGAATTGTGCCCCGTCTGGTCGATGTTGGCCGGCGGTGCGGCCAAGGTCGCGGTCAACTGGTTTTTGATCGCGGTGCCGGAGGTGAACATCACCGGCGCGCCGATCGGCACGCTTGTGTGCTATGTGGTCATCTGTATTGTCAACTATATCTTCCTGTGCCGGACGCTGCATGAGCGGCTGCATATCGGCCGCTGTCTCGCGCGCCCGCTGCTGAGCACGCTGCTCATGGCAGCCGTCGCCTGGGGCGTGTATGCGTGCCTGTCTGCTGCCATGGGCGGCGACCTGAGCTGGAAGCGCACGGCTTTGGCCATGCTTGTGTCGATGGCCTGCGCGGTCGTGACGTATCTGATCGCGGTTGTGAAAACGCACGCCATCACGCTGGCGGATCTGCAGCTCATTCCGAAGGGAGAAAAGCTTGCAAAAGTTTTGCATATCAGATGACATAACACCGAAAAATCCTGAATTTTCAATGGTTTTTTCAAAAAAGGGTTGCAGAAGGAGCGAAATTGTGTTAGATTTTCTCTGCAAAGAAAGCTATGACTTGCGCGACTTTGTTGCGCTCATTACATTCCTGCGCTCGGAAAACGGCTGCCCATGGGATCAGGTGCAGACGCACGAGAGCATTCGCCGCAACTTCCTGGAGGAGACGTATGAGGCCTGCGAGGCCATTGACGCCGGTGACACGGCACACCTGAAGGAAGAATTGGGCGACGTACTCATGCAGGTACTGTTCCACACGGATATTGAGCGTGAGGCAGGGCATTTCGATATTGATGATGTCGCGGATGCAGCCTGCAAGAAGCTCGTCTACCGCCACCCGCACGTGTTCCGGCGCGATGACCCGGACGCACCGGATTGGGACACCATCAAGCAGCGCGAGCGCGCGCAGACGACCACCGCCGAGGCGATGGACAGTGTCGCGCGCAGCCTGCCGGCGCTCTGGCGCTGTGAAAAGATTCAGGCCAAGGCGGCCAAGACCGGCTTCGAGTGGCCGGATGCAAATGCAGCGCTTTCCAAGGTCACCGAGGAGACGCAGGAATTGCGCGAGGCCGTGGCCTCCGGCAACAAAGACGCCGTGACCGAGGAGCTGGGCGACCTGCTATTTGCCGTCGTGAAGGTGGCGCGCTTTGCAGGCGTCGATCCCGAGCAGGCGGCCCATGCCGCGTGCGAAAAATTTATCCGCCGGTTTGCCTCCATGGAGACAGCAGCGGCGGACAGCGGTGTGCCGCTTGCGCAGCGCACACTCGCGCAGATGCAGCCGCTCTGGCAGCAGGCCAAGGAGGCTGTCTGCGCGGACAACGAAGGAAAGAAATCTGCACGGCAGTGAGAGACCTGTGCAGAATTCTATATCATGGCATACGCCAACACTAACATGAAGTAGGAGGATTACCATCATGAATAAGGCAGAACTGATTGCAACAGTTGCCGAAAAGACCGGCCTGTCCAAGAAGGACAGTGAGAAGGCCGTTAACGCGACGTTTGACACCATCACCGCGAACCTCGAGGTCGGCGAAAAGGTGCAGCTCGTCGGTTTTGGTGTGTTCGACATCAAGGAGCGTGGCTCCCGTATCGGCCGCAACCCCAAGACCAAGGAAGAGATCGAGATTCCGGCGACGCGCGTGCCCGTCTTCAAGGCTGGCAAAGTGCTCAAGGACGCTGTTTCCAAATAAGAACGATGCAAACGCTCCGGGTCGGGCCCGGAGCGTTTTTCAGGAGGATGCCTATGCGGCTGGACAAATATCTGAAAGTTTCGCGGCTTATCAAGCGCCGCACCGTGGCAAACGATGCTTGTGACGGACAGCGCATCACAGTCAACGGCCGGACGGCCAAGGCGTCGTATGACGTCAAGGTTGGTGATGTGATCGAGATCGCCTTCGGCCAGCGCACCGTGAAAGTGGAAGTGCTCGCCGTCACAGAGAACGCAAAAAAGGACGACGCTGCGGCGATGTACCGCGAGCTCGCCGAATGATGTGCGCAAAAAACCGCCGCTCCGGATGTTCGGAGCGGCGGTTTTTTCGTGCGTTAAATCATATATTTTGTAATCTCGCTGCCGGTCGTTGCGGGGTCCATGCTCAGGGACAGGGTGAACTGGATGTTCTCACGCTCGGAGAAAGCGTTCAGCCATGCCAGGAATTCTGCAATCTGCGGCTCAGAGACCTCAGTGAGCATTTTCGTAAAGTTGTCAACGAACACATGGGTGATGTCGTAGTTGCCGGCATGCAGGCCGCTGAGGAAGCCCTTGAAGAAATCATAAGAGCCCAGCGCATATGCGTAGTCGCAGGCGTAGATCAGGCGAGCCTGATAGGGAATGTCATACGTAAGTTTTTTATCCTTTTCAATGCACACGACAGAACCGGATTCCTCGCGAACGGCCGTGGCGACCATTTCCACCAAACGCTTCGTTTTGCCGGAACCTTTGAGACCCATGATCAGTTGGACCATATGTCAATCACACTCCTTTTGAAAGTCAGGGTGATACCCTACGCCTAGATTAGCACGTTTTCGCGCCGACTGCAACGATAACTTTTCTCAGTTGCCCTCCGGTTTTCCGAGCAGGGAGAACATATTCTTCTTATACGCCTCAACACCTGGCTGATCGAACGGGTTGACGCCGGACATATAGCCCGAAATGGCACATGCCAGCTCAAAGAAGCAGACCAGCCAAGCAAAGCCGGCCTCATCCCGCTTCGGCACGCGCACCTCAAGGTTCGGCACGCCGCCGGAGATGTGCGCGGCCTTGACGGCCTCTTGCGCCATGCGGCTGATGTCGCTGAGCTTGCGCCCGGCGAGATAGTTGAGCCGGTCGGGGTCGCCCATTGCAAAGGGGACGGTGAATTCATTTTGCGGCTGCTCGAACGTGACAACAGTTTCCATGAGCGTGCGCGGACCGTCCTGAATATACTGGCCCATGGAGTGCAGGTCGGCGTTGTATTCGACGGAGGCAGGGAAGATGCCGATGCCGTTTTTGCCCTCGCTCTCGCCGTAGAGCTGCTTCCACCACTCGGCCATGAAGCGGAACGACGGTTCGTAGCAGGCGAGAATCTCGGTCGTCTTGCCGAGCTGATACAGGTGCTGGCGCGCGGCGGCATATTGCCAGGCGGGGTTTTCGGGCGACTGCACGTTCATGGCGGTAAAGGCCTCGATGGCCTCGCTGATTACGGCCTGCACGTCGATTCCGGCGGCGGCCATCGGCAGCAGTCCAACGGCGGACAACACGCTGTAACGCCCGCCGACGTCGTCCGGGACGACAAATGTTTCCCAGCCCTCTTCATCGGCCATGTGCTTGAGTACACCGCGGTGTGCGTCCGTCGTGGCAAAGATGTGCTTTTTGGCCTTTTCCGGGCCGTATTTTGCCTCCAGCAGGCCGCGGAACATCCGGAACGCAAGCGCAGGCTCAAGCGTTGTGCCGGATTTGGAGACCACGTTCAGGTCAAAATCCAGATCGCCCAGTTCTTCGAGCAGATGCATCAGCGCATCCGGCGACAGGGAGTTGCCGGCAAACAAAATTTTCGGGTCACCGGGCTGCGGATGCGGCCGCAGCAGCTCTACGGCGCCTTTTGCACCGAGATACGAACCGCCGATGCCTACAACGACCAGCGCCTGCGCCCGGCCGCGGATGCGGGATGCGGCGGTGAGGATCTGCTTGAGCTCTCCATTTTGAATGCGCCCCGGCAGATCAAGCCAGCCAGTGAAATCCGCACCGGCGCCCGTGTGCTCAAGCAGCGTGCGGTGCGCCTGTGCAGCTGCTGCGTAGTCCGGCCCTGCGGGGTCAAAAAATCCGGCTGCGCCGGAGAGATCCACTTTTATCATTGCGATACCCTCTCTCTTAAAGGATATCACCAGTATACACGATAATCTGGATTTCGCAACCAAAAATCTGTAGTCTTACAGTGTGCGCAGCAGCTGCAGCCAGAGGTGCGCCGTCGAGATGCGTGCAGCGCCATCCGGGACGACCAGCGGCAGAACCAGCGTGTCGCCGCTGCTGTCGGTTACGGTCACGGTTCCGACTTGTGCTCCCGGTTCCAGCGGCGCGCACAGTTCCTCGTCAAGCGAGATGTCTGCCTGCGGTGCGGCCGTCCCCTTGCGCACGACGATGGCATCCGCACCGGAGAGCACCGGCTGTACGCTGTCTGTTTCGGCAAATCGTACGCGCACGGGCGGAATGACCACATTGGCTGCGATGGAATAGAGCGAGTAGTTGGCAAAGGCAAAGTTGAGCAGCGTTGCTGCATCGGCAAATCGCGCCTTGGAGCTCTCGGCGTGCAGTACCACGGCGATATACTCCACGCCCTCGCGCTCGGCGCTTGCCGACAGGCAGTGCATGGCCTGTTGGGTATAACCGGTTTTCAGGCCGGTCGCGCCGGGGTAGGCGTGGATGAGCTTGTTGGTGTTGGCAAGACCGAAGCGGCCGTCACGCACGGTATCCATCCAAATGGTGGTGTATTCGCGGATGCGCGGATGGGCCAGCAGCGCGCGGGACATACACGCGATATCGCGCGCCGTCGTGTAGTGGCCGGGGTCATCGGTCAGGCCTGTGCAGTTGAGAAACTGCGTGTTTTCCATGCCCAGTTCTTTCGCGCGGTCGTTCATGTGCTTCGTGAATGCCTCCTCGGAACCGGAGATGTGCTCGGCCATGGCGACGGCGCAGTCGTTGGCGGAGTTGACGGCGATGCACTTGAGCATCTCGTCAACGCTCATCTGCTCGCCCTCCTTGAGCCAGATCTGGCTGCCGCCCATGGAGCTGGCGTGGGCGCTGGCGGTCACGATGTCACTCGTTGCAAGCTGCCCACTGTCGAGCTGCTCCATAATGAGCAGCAGCGTCATGATCTTCGTTACGCTGGCGGGGGATAGGTGCTCGTCGGCGTTTTTCTCATATAGCACTGTACCGGTCGAGCGCTCCATCAAAATTGCCGACGGTGCGGATATCTTCAGCTCTTCGTCCGTTGGCTGCTCGAGTGCCATTGCGGGTGTAAGCAGCAGCAGTGCTGCCAGCAGCAGACAGATCCATCGTTTCATATGCTCAGTCCCTTCCGTTGATTTCTCCTTATTACCCTATGCCGGCAGGGCGTGGAAAAGCAGTCGGAGTTCCCACAATTTGCACATGCTTTTGCACACCAAATCGCTCAGAGCGTGTCAAGATACGGTGCACCGTGTCGCAAATGTGCGAAAAGCCCGGTATTACCGGCTTGACGGTGCGGTCACATGATAGTAAAATAAATCCGACTGATTGCAGACACTGGTGGGCGCCGTCGGGCGCGATGGGAGAAACGGTTTATGAAGCGATTTGATCCAAAAAACAAATACCTCGGCTGGGGCATCACGGCATTCGGCGTGATCGCGTGCTCGATTCTGTTTTTCATGCTGCTGCAGCATGGCAAGTCGATCGGCGATGCGATCAACTCACTGCTTGGCATTCTCAGCCCGATTATCTGGGGGCTGGTGATCGCCTATCTGCTCTGGCCGCTGACGAAGGTGTTTCAGCGCAAGCTCATTGAGCCGCTGCTCAAAAAGATCCGGCCGAAAAAGCCGGTGCGCGCCTCGCTTGCACGCGGCTTGTCCGTTGCACTGTCGATCTTGGTCGCCCTGCTCATCATTGCCGCCCTCATCTGGCTCATCATCCCGCAGATCTATACCAGCGTTGAGAGCATCGTGCTCAACTCGCAGGATTACTATGCCACGATTACCGGCTGGATCAATAAGTTTTTTGAGAATTATCCCGAAGTGGAGGAAGCGCTTCTCTCCGCGACCGGCAACGTGTCGGATAGTCTGCTCGACTGGGCGAAAACTGCGCTGCTCCCGTCCATGGGTAAGTTGGTCGCGAGCGTGACGACTGGTATTTACGCTGTCCTGCGCGCAATCCTCGATGTCCTGATCGGCTTTGTTGTCGCCTGCTATGTGCTGTCGAATATGGAGCTGTTTCTGGCCAAGTCGAAGAAAGTGCTCTATAGTATGTTTTCCGTCAGGGCGTCCAAGCGCATCCTCAAGGCCATTCGCTTCACGGACACGGCGTTCATGGGCTTTATCAGCGGCAAGGTGATCGACTCCGCCATCATCGGTGTCATCTGCTATATCTGCTGCGCGATCATGCGCATGCCGTATGTCGTGCTTGTGAGCGTGATCGTTGCCGTTACGAATATCATCCCCGTGTTCGGCCCGTTTATTGGCGCGGTGCCGACGGCGTTGATCATTTTGCTCGTCTCGCCGATGAAGTGCCTGATTTACGTCATCTTCATCATCGTCCTACAGCA
>DBFWVW010000104.1:0-5156 GCA_048217285.1 Oscillospiraceae bacterium | reverse complement strand
GTGTCCATCATCGGGGCGCTGCTCGTGGGACAGTCGGCCGTGGACGCGAAGGTGGTCAGCCCGGTGGCGATCATCGTCGTGGCGCTCGCAGGCATCGCGGGCTACACGCTGCCGAACCAGGAACTGAGCAACGCCGTGCGCCTGCTGCGGCTGGGGCTGGTGCTGGCAGCGGCGCTGGCGGGGCTGTTCGGCATTCTGGCCATGCTGGGGCTCATCATCTGGTACCTGTGCGCGATCGACAGCGACGGCGTGGCGTATATGGCTCCGTTCGTAGACAGCGAACGGCCGACGATCTTCCGCACGCTGCTGCGCCGGCCGCAGCCGGACGAAAAATTCCGTCCGCCGGAATATGGCGCCCCCAACCGCCGGCGGCAGAAATAAGGCATACCATTATAATATAAGGAGGGATGCTTCATGCGGCGCAGACGGGCGCTGGCGCTGCTGCTGGCAGCGGGTATGCTGTGCAGCGGGTGCAGCACCGGTGCCATTTCGAGCAATTATCGCCCGGTCGAGGATCTGGAGCTGATCCAGACGATCGGTGTGGATCTCGTGCCGGAGGGTGTGTGTCTGAGCGCGGCGACCGGAAAGGCGGGCGAGGACGAGGCGCCGAAGCGCATGACGCAGGCCGGTGTGTCGATGCTCGCGGCGCTCGACCAGCTGCAGGACCGCACGCCGAGCGCGGAACTGTTCTATGCGCAGACGAGTTATCTGCTGCTCGGCGAGAAGGCGGCGGCCGCCGGCGGGCTCGCGCCGCTGCTGGACTTCATCGCGCGCGACCCGGATATGCGCCTGAGCACGCCGCTGTTCATCGTGCGCGGCGGCACGGCGCAGCAGGCGGTCATGGAGACGGGCGACGACAAGACCGATGTCACCGAGGCGCTCGCCGCGCTGGAAAAGGACATCGCGCTCGACGGCGCGAGCCACGCCTTCTCCTGCACGGACGTCGCCCGCGCCCTCGCCGGCAGCGGCTGCGCCGCAGTGGGCGCCGTGGAATGTGTGCGCACGCCGGAGGAGGAAGGCGGCAAGCTGGCGCTCGCCCCGGCGGGGTACGCAATTTTCCGCAACGGGAGCTACGCCGGCAGCATCGAGCCGGAGACGGCGCGCGGAGCCAGTATGCTCCTCGGCGCGGCCGGGCACGGCAACCTTGCCGTCACCGACGGCGACGGCAGTGCCGTCATGCTCACGCTCGACACGTGCAAGGCGGGCTTTCGTCCGGTCTGGGACGATGACGGCGCGCTCGCGCGCGTGGACGTCACGCTGAAGCTGCGTGCGGGCATCGCCGAGCTGCGTGTTCCGCGCCGGGTCACGGCGCGGGCCTATCAGGAGGAGCTCAACGCGGCGCTTGCCGCGCTGGTGACCGGCTGGGCAGAAGATGTGATCGCCGTGTCACAGACGCTGGGCGCGGACTTTCTCGGCGTGGGGCAGCAGCTCGCCATCGGCGGCGGGCGAAAATGGGCCGCCATCCGCGACGACTGGCCGGCGGTCTGGCAGACCGTGCCGGTGCGCGTGACGGTCACGGCCGACGTGGGCCGGACATTTGACCTGCGCGACGGCATCGACATATCGGGAGGCGGAACATGACGGGACTTCAACTCACGCGGCGGCAGTATTACGCGCTGTGCACGATGGTGCTGCTCTCGCCGCTGCTGCATCTCGTGCCGCGCAAAACGACCGCGGAGGCCGGCTGCGGCGGCTGGCTGTGTGCGCTGGCGGCGCTGGTGCCGCTGCTGCTGTTTGCATGGATGCTCGAGGGCATTCTGCATCGCGGGCGGCCGGGCGAGGGCATCGGCGAGATCACGCTGCGCGCGCTTGGGCCGGTTGCGGGGCGCATCCTGCTGGGCGTCTATGCGCTGTGGTTTCTGCTCTACAGCGCGTTTGCGCTGCGCATCGGCGCCGAGCGCTTCATCGAGGCGGTGTTTCCGCTGAGCCAACCGTGGCCGTTCGTGGTGACGATCCTGATCATGGCGGTCTGCGGCGCGCTCGGGCGTACAAAAGCGCTCTTTCGCGCCTCGGAGATCTTTCTGCCGCTGCTGATGCTCGTATTGGCGCTGGTGCTGGTGTTCGCAGTGCCGGGGCTGGACGTGAAAAATCTGCTGCCCGTGACGGCGCAGGATGTGCCGGGCATCGCGCGCAGCGGGCTGACGGTGTTCGGCATCGGGGCAGCGGTGCTGTTTTTCGCCGCCTTCACCGGCGGGCGCACGCCGCAGGCACCGGGGCGCACGCGCGCGTCCCTGTGGTGGTGCGTGCGTATCTGCGTGCTTGTGACGCTGCTGAGCGCGTTTACGATCGGCAATCTCGGCGCGGAGCTGACGGCAAAGCTCAACCACCCGTTTTTCACCATGCTGCGCAACGTCAGTCTGTTTCACGCGGTCGAGCGCTTCGGCGCGCTCGTGATCGGGCTGTGGGTGCTGCCGGACTTTGCGCTCGTATCGACGCTGCTGACGCTGGCAGTCAACTGTCTGCGCGCGGCGTGCTCGCGCGACGGGCGGCTGTTCGCGCAGAAAAGCCCGCCTGTGCTCACGCTCTTGTGTGCGGCGGCGGCCGGAGCGGGGGCGCTGTTTCTGGCGCAGAACGCCTTCGACACCGACGTGCTGCAGGCAAACGTTGTGCCGATCGTGAACATCGCTCTGCTGGGTGTCGGCACGGTCGGTATGTATCTGGTCGGCCGGGCACGCGGCAAGATCTGAATACGGAAAACCGCCCCGCCGGACATCCGGCAGGGCGGTCGCTATCCATATTGCGCACTCACGGGGCAAGGCGATCCCGCCAGCGGGCGGTGAGCCGCTCGATCTCCTCGGCAAAGGCGCTCAGAGTCTTGTTCGGGCAGCCGGCGCAGCTGCGCACAAGCGCCGTGAGCTCGCCGAGCGCGCGCTTCAGCCGTTCGTAGGCCGGGCTCTCGCGGCGCTTTCCAGCCGCGGCGGCCTGGCGCGCCTCGTCCCGGCGGACGGGCCGCGGCTGGGCAACGTACGTATATACACCTGCGGCAAGGTCAAACACACTGCCGCTGTAGGGCGCGTCCGCGTCATAGCCGTACTCATCCCGCAGGCAGGCGGCGAACGCCGTGCAGGCATCATCGTCGCCGTGGTTGACGAACACGTGCGCAGGCTTGTGCTCCATGGCGTTGATCCAGCCCAGCAGCCCCTGCTTATCCGCGTGGCCGCTCACGCCGGGCAGGACGGTGATCTCCGCGTGCACGGCGATCTCGTCGCCGAAGATCTTTACGCTCTCGGCGCCGTCGTGCAGCTTGCGGCCGAGCGTGCCGACCGCCTGATAGCCCACGAACAGCACCGTGCACTCCGGCCGCCAGAGATTGTATTTCAAATGGTGCCGGATGCGGCCGGCATCGCACATACCGCTCGAGGAAAGGATGACCTTCGGCGTCTTGTCGTTGTTGAGCGCGACGGAGTCCTCCTTCGTGACGGCGGTGTGCAGGTCGTCAAAATACAACGGGTTGACGCCGCTGCGGATGAGCGCGCAGGCCTCGTCGTCGAGAAAGCTCGTGTCCGTCTGCAGGAAGACACGCGTGGCCTCGTTGGCGAGCGGGCTGTCGACATAGACGGGAAAGTGCGGGTGCCTGTGCACCATGCCGGCGTCCTTGATCTGGCGGATGAAATACAGCAGCTCCTGTGTGCGGCCAACGGCGAACGACGGAATGACCACGTTGCCGCCGCGGTCGAGCGTGCGCTGGATACAATCGGCCAGTGCGGTCAGATAATCCACGCGCGGGCCGTGGCTGCGGTCGCCATAGGTCGATTCGATGAGCACGTAGTCCGCGCCCGAGACAGTCTGCGGATCGCGGAGGATGGGCTGGTCCGTGTTGCCGATGTCGCCGGAAAAGACGATCTTCTTTTCCGTGCCGCCCTCGGTGAGCCACGCCTCAATGCACGCGCTGCCAAGCAGGTGGCCGACATCCGTGAAGCGGATGATGATGTTCTCGCCGACCTGGATGCGCGCACCGTAACCGCACGGGCGCATCCGCCGCAGCACACCCTCGGCGTCCTCGAGCGTATACAGCGGCTCCGGCGCCGGCTGGCCGGCGCGGGCGGCCTTGCGCCCTTTCCACTCGGCCTCGGACATCTGGATGTGCGCCGCGTCGCGCAGCAGGATGCCGCACAGGTCGCACGTCGCCTCCGTGGCGTAAACCGTGCCGCGAAAGCCCTGCTTATACAGCAGCGGCAGATGACCGGTGTGATCCATGTGCGCGTGCGTGACGAGCACAAACTCGATCTGTGCCGCCGGGACGGGGATGGCAATGTTCTCGAACAGGTCCCGCCCCTGCTCCATGCCGCAGTCGATCAGGCCGTAATGCCCGCCAATCTCGAGCAGCGTGCAGCTGCCGGTCACCTCGTGGTTGGCGCGGATAAATGTCAGCTTCATGGGCTCGCTCCCTTCCGGTCTTGTTTCCCTGATTTTAACACACCTGCGCACCGGACGCAACCGCGGCGCGAAAAGTTCACAAAGGACGGCTTGCCCCGGCGGGACCGTCCGTCCCGCCGGGGCAAAGCATCCGTCATTCACTTTCGAGCTGCTCCAGAGCCTCACGGTACTTCACCGTGACCTTGTCGCTCCAGCGGCACCAGTCGTCGATCGCCTCCGATGCGTGTCCGCCGGTCAGCCCGTCAAGCACCGTGCGATACGTCATGCACAGTTCGCGCATATCCAGCGTATGCGCCACCATGTAATAGGTCACGTGCGCAAGCTCGCGCGACGAGCGCAGCAGGACGCGAAAGATCATGTTGTCCGACTCGGCGAACATACAAACCAGAAACCGGTTGACCAGCTCCAGAAACGCCTCCTTGTCACCGTCCGGCGCATTGGCCACCGCATCCATCTGATCCAGCAGACCGTACAGCCGCTCCATCTGCTCCGCCTTCGGGCGGCCGCTCATCCAGCGGAACCAGCCGAGCGCGACCATTTCGCGCAGCTCCAGAAATGCGTCCACCAGCTCCGGCTTCGGCTTGCCGCCGTGCGTCACGATGGCGGCCAGCGTCTCCAGATTCGCCTGCTCCCAGTAGGGCGCAACATAGGTCGCGTGCCGGGGCACGACCCGCAAAAAGCCAAGCCGATCCAGCTCCTGCAGACCGAGATGCACGTTCGTCTTGCGCAGGCCGTATTGCTCGGCCAGCTCGCTCTCCGTCGGCAGCCGGTCGCCCGGG
>DBFWVW010000103.1:0-3110 GCA_048217285.1 Oscillospiraceae bacterium | reverse complement strand
TCCCACACGTGGTATACTGAGGACGGTTGTGAAAACACAACAAAAAATTACCTGAATGTCGGGTAAAAAATTGTTATGGAGGAAAAATAGCATGAACATGAAGAAGCTTGTTGCTCTGCTCCTCGCGCTCGTCATGGTCTTTGCGCTGTGCGCCTGCGGCGGTCCCAAGGACAACCAGGGCACGGACACGAAGGATGGCGGTAACAAAGCCGCTGTCAAGGCAGACGACATCCCGGACGAAATGACGTCCAGCGATGGCAAGTATCAGATCGCGTTCGTCACCGACGTGGGCTCCCTGAAGGATAAGTCCTTCAACCAGGGCACTTACGACGGCGTGAAGCTGTATGCCAACGCCAACAGCAAGTCCTACAAGTACTATCAGCCCGCCAACGGCGACAAGGCTACCGATGACGATCGTTATGACGCCATGAAGGCCGCTGTCGACAACGGTGCGGAAGTGGTCGTGGCTGCCGGCTTCCTGCAGGCCGCTGCCCTTCAGAAGGCCGCGACGGAATTCACCAACACCAAGTTCGTGTTCATTGACGGTTCGCCTGTGGACGGCCTGACCAACCTGGCCGCCATCAGCTTCCGTGAAGAGCAGTGCGGCTATCTGGCCGGCTATGCTGCCGTCATGGAAGGCTACACCAAGCTCGGCTTCTGCGGCGGCGGCGGCGGCACGAACGATGCCTGCTGCCGTTACGGCTACGGCTACGTCCAGGGCGCTGAGGCTGCTGCAGCCGAAAAGGGCGTCAAGGTCGAGATGAACTACACCTGGAAATACGGCGAGAGCTTCCAGCCCTCCGCTGAGCTGCAGACCCTGGCCTCCGGCTGGTACAAGAACGGCACCGAGGTCATCTTCTCCTGCGGCGGCTCCATCTTCGACTCCATCACCGCTGCTGCTTCCGCGAACGACGCGGCTGTCATCGGCGTTGACGTCGACCAGTCCTACACCTCCGACACCGTCATCACCTCCGCCCTCAAGGGCATCGGCGCGGCTGCTCAGCAGGCTCTGACCGCCGCTTATGGCAGCGATTGGGCCAACTACGGCGGTAAGCTCACCACCCTGGGCGCGGCCGAGGGCGCTGTTGGTCTGCCGACCGACACCTGGAGCCTCAAGAACTGGACCGTTGATCAGTACAAGGCCATGTTCGACAAGATCGTCAAGGGCGAGATCACCATCGACAACGACTTCACCAAGCTCGACAGCACGGCGAACGTCACCCTCAATCTCGTCAAGTAATTTGACCCGATTCCTGTTTGGGAGAGAAAGCTTCGGCTTTCTCTCCTTTTTTCGTTTGCATTCTGTACACATTTGGGGCGGAATGCCTTGAAATCAGGCGATCAAACAGGTATAATCGAAATATTAGCAAGACCATTTCGCGCGCCGGGCAGCGCGGCTTCCCGCCCGGCGGTTCCCGATATGCAAACACAGAAACAGAAATAGGAAAGTAGGTGGCGGTATGGACAACACTCCTCCGTATGTGATCGAAATGCTTCACATCACCAAGGAGTTCCCTGGCATCAAGGCCAACGACGACATCACCCTGCAGCTCAAAAAGGGCGAGATCCACGCCCTGCTCGGTGAAAACGGCGCCGGCAAATCCACGCTCATGAGCGTGCTCTTCGGCCTGTATCAGCCGGAGGCGGGCGAGATCCGCAAAAACGGCGAGCCCGTCAAGATCGACAACCCCAACGATGCCACCGCGCTCGGCATCGGCATGGTGCACCAGCACTTTAAGCTCATTGATGTGTTCACCGTGCTCGACAACATCATCCTCGGTGCCGAGACGACGAAGCTCGGCTTCATCCAGCGCAAGGAAGCGCGCAAAAAGGTCGAGGAGCTCTCGGAAAAGTACGGCCTGAAGGTCGACCTTGACGCCAAGGTCGAGGACATCACCGTCGGTATGCAGCAGCGCGTCGAGATCCTCAAGATGCTCTACCGTGACAATGAGATCCTCATCTTCGATGAGCCGACTGCCGTGCTCACCCCGCAGGAGATCGACGAGCTCATGGCCACGATGAAGGAGTTCGCGCGCGAGGGCAAGTCCATCCTGTTCATCTCCCACAAGCTCAATGAGATCATGGCCGTGGCCGACCGCGTCACCGTCCTGCGCAAGGGCAGATGCATCGGCACCGTCAACACCTGCGACACGAACAAGCAGGAGCTGTCGAACATGATGGTCGGCCGTCCCGTGCAGCTCGTCATTGACAAGACACCGGCCAAGCCCGGCGAAGAGATCCTGCACGTGGAGGATCTGTGCGTGCTGTCCCACCTGCACAAGCGCAACGCTGTTGACCATGTGTCGTTTTCCGTGCGTGCGGGCGAGATCGTCTGCATCGCCGGTATCGACGGAAACGGCCAGACGGAGCTTATCCACGGCCTGACCGGCCTCGATAAGATCACCGGTGGCTCCGTCACCCTCTGCGGCGAGACGATCACGCACGCGTCCATCCGCCGCCGCGGCAAAAACATGAGCCACATCCCCGAGGACCGGCACAAGCACGGCCTCGTGCTCGACTTCACGCTCGAGCAGAACATGGTGCTCCAGCGCTACAAGGAGCCGCAGTTCCAGAAGGGCGGCTTCATCCGCCGCGACGCCGTGCGCGAATATGCAGACCGGCTCATTGAGCAGTTCGATGTCCGCAGCGGGCAGGGTGCCGTCACGATCGCGCGCAGTATGTCCGGCGGCAACCAGCAGAAGGCCATCATCGCCCGCGAGGTCGACCGCGACAAACCGCTCATCATTGCCGTGCAGCCGACGCGCGGTCTCGACGTCGGCGCGATCGAATACATCCACAAGCAGCTCGTCGCCCAGCGTGACGCGGGGAAGGCCGTGCTGCTCGTGTCGCTCGAGCTCGACGAGGTCATGAGCCTGTCCGACCGCATCCTCGTCATGTACGAAGGACAGATCGTCGGCGAGCTCGACCCGAAGCAGACGACCGTGCAGGAGCTCGGCCTGTATATGTCCGGCGCCAAGCGCAGCGGGAAGGACGGTGAATCGGCATGACGCAGCGCACACTCCACACCCTCTATGAACAGGACATGACCAAGAAGATCCTCGCGTCCCTGCTGTCGATCCTCATCGGTCTTGTCGTCGGCAGCGTCATCA
>DBFWVW010000102.1:0-8180 GCA_048217285.1 Oscillospiraceae bacterium | reverse complement strand
GACAGACGTTTCAGGTGCAACAGGTGGCCTTCGCAGAGAAATATTTTCCGGGGTTCACGCTGCCGGACACGAAAACCGACGCCTGACGAAAACGCTCCCGCACAGCGGGAGCGTTTTGGCGTTTCAGTGCGCAAATTTGTTCGTGTCGAGCGACCGGCGGTAGACAACAAAGCGCTGATAGAGAAACTCCGTCACAAAATTCAGCACCATGTTCAAAAACGTCACAAGGTACTCGTTCCACCCCTGCACGTCCGCGAGCCGGTGCTCGAGCAGCGTGGACAGCGGCGTGAACGCGCAGTAATACAACAGTACGAGCGTCATCGCCCGCGCCAGCTTTTCCGTCGAACGGAAGGTGTAGCGCCGGTTGCACGTGAAGTTCCACAGCACCGACAGCAAAAGCGCCGTCAGGTACGCACCCCAATACGGCCAGTGAAGCACCTCATTGAAGAGCGCAAAGCTGCCAAGCTCGATCAGCCCGGCCGAGCACGAGAAGAGCAAAAACTTTCCCGTGCGCACAAGCTCCGTATGCTGCATGATGGATCGCCTCTCACTTTCAAAAAAGTTAAATAATTTGAAGTAATGATAGCGCATTCTTTCGACTTTGTCAAGTGCTGACAGGATAGACGGCCACCTGCTTATTGGCGTCGGCCACAGCGAGGAACACCTCGCGCGCGCTGTGATAGCCCTGCCGGCGCAGTTGTTTGAGCAGCCACGTCTCGTCCACGCCCATGCGGTGCAGGTTCTCACCGAGGACACGCCCGTCCAGGATCAGCTCGGTGAAGATCTGCTCCTTTTCCGGCGTGATGCCCATATCCTCCGGCGTGGCCGGACGGCGCGCCGCCACGGGCAGGATGGTCAGGCGGCCGTCCGGCTCATAGACCGCCGTCTGAATGGCGCCGAGGTCAAAAAAGCCCTGCTGGCGGCACTGGATGAGGAATTCACTCAGGTCGAGACGGGCCTTTTTCATGTTGCGGCGGTAGAGCTTGCCGTTGTCAAAGATGATCGACGGCGCGCCGCTGATATATTTGCGCAGGCGCGGGCATTTGCTCGTCAGCGCCTCGAGCAGCCACACCAGCAGCGCCCAGACCACCATGGCCACGAGGGGACGCAGCGGTTTTTCCAGCTCCGTGGCCATTTCGGCGGCGATGGAGCCGATGGTGATGCCGTTGACGTAGTCAAAGACGCTCAGCTCCGAGATCTGACGGTGGCCCATCAGCTTTGAGAGCAGAAACAGCGCCACAAACGCGCCCACGGCTGTGACCGCCACTTGCAGCAGATCCATCCGAACCACTCCTTTCGATACCGGATAGTATGCCCGGACGGCAGAAATTCATGTGCCGGCGCTTGACTTTTCGGCCGGAATCTGCTAAAAAGAACTTGGCTCGTGTAGCACTGACACAACAGGAACGCAAAGCGTGCAGCATCCGGACACCGGACGCTGTGCGCTTTTTTGTTTGTCCGGCGCTTCGCCGCCGTACATCAAAAAAGGAGGTCTGCACGATGCCGCAGACAAAAACACAGGGTGCGGTCTTCGGACTGCTGATGTCGTATTTCATGGCGCTGGGGATGGAGGTCGCAAACGTTGCGCACAAGCTCGGCGCAATGTCCAACGCCGTGTTTCTGCCCGCGCTGAAGGAGACTGCGTTCATGGGCGCGATCGTCTTGATCGTATCCACACTCTACGGCAGCCGCGCGGGGCAGCACATCGCGCACAAATTCGTCCGCCCGGGGCGCGACAACCCGCTGCTCGTGACGCTGGCCGTATCCGGCTGCACGGTCATGGTCATGTGCCCGTCGATGAGCCTGATCGCGACGGCGCTGTTCACAGGCATCGACGCCGAATTTTTCGCGCGCTTTCTTGCCACACTCTACCGCAACCTGCCATGGGCGCTGCTGTGGCAGATCTTTGCCGCAGGGCCTGCCACGCGTGGCGCGTTCCGCGCAATCTTTCGCCGGCAGCTCATGGAAAACGACCGCAAGGCCTTTTCTTCCCGCCCGGAATGTGATAAGATGGATACCTGAGAAATCGAGGTGTTTTTCATGTATGACGAACTGACGGAAATCGACATTCAGAAAATGAAAGACGAGATCGACTACCGCACGTGGGAGCTGCGCCCGAAGCTGATCGAGGAGGTCAAGGTGGCGCGCGGTTTCGGCGACTTGAGTGAAAACTTTGAGTACAAGGCCGCCAAGCGCGAGAAAAACCGCAACGACAGCCGCATCCGCTATCTGCAGCGGATGGTGGACACGGCGAAGGTCATCTCCGACCACTCGTCCGGCGACGTGGTGGGTCTGTTCGACAAGGTGGTCATCTATATTCCGGACGACGACGAGGAGCAGACGATCCGTCTCGTGACGACGCTGCGGCAAAACGCGCTCGAGGGCCTTATCAGCAAGGAGTCCCCTGTCGGCAAGGCCGTCATGGGCCACCGCGCGGGTGAGACCGTGCACGTGCAGGTCAACGAAAGCGTCGGCTACGACATTGTCATCCGCTCCGTGGAGAAGGGGCAGGACGACGATTCCCTGCCCATCAGCGCGTACTGAGGCCCTGTAAAAAGCATCTGCGGCATCCTAGGGGATGCCGCAGATGCTTTTTGCTCCGTTCAGTCCACCAAGCAGCCGGCACGCAGCCCCGCGCAGACACAACGGGGCCGCTCAGTCCAGATAGCCGAACAGGCCGCGCACGGACACGTCGCCACCGGTAATCGTCTCACGTGTGCCGTCCGGCCAGCGGACGACAAGCGCAAAATCATCGTCCACCGCCTCGGCAAAGCCGGTGCGGGAATCCTCACCGCGTACAACACGCACCGGCCGGCCGACCGTGATGCAGCGCGCACGGTAATCATCGAGATACGCGCGCGGATCGCACTGCCAGTCGAGATACATTTGGTCAAGCGCGCGCACCATTTCGCCCGCCAACCGTGCGCGGGAGATCTCCAGCCCGGTCTCAGACCGGACCGAGCCCGCGATGGCGCGCAGCTCCGGCGGGAAGTCCTCCGGCCGCTGACGGACGTTCACGCCGATGCCGGCCACGATGGAATCGACCGTGCCGGTCTCGGCCTCAACGGTCAGCTCCGTGAGGATGCCGCAGAGCTTTTTCGTGCCAAGGACCAGGTCGTTCGTCCACTTGATGCCCGGCTGTACGCCGCACGCCTCAAGCGCGCGGCAAATGGCCACCGCAACGTGCGCCGTCATGGTCATGGCCGCTGTGGGCGCGCAGGACGGTCGCAGGAGCATGGACAAGTAGACCCCCTGCCCCGCGTCCGAACGAAACGGCCGGCCGGAACGGCCGCGCCCGGCCGTCTGCCGGTCGGCAATGGCGCACAGGCCGTCCGGCGCACCGCGCATGGCCTCGGCCTTCAGGTAGCTGTTCGTGGAGTCGATCTCCGCAAAGCACCGCACCGTCGACCGCCGCGCCTCCGGCAGGTAAGCGAGCACATCTCCGGCCGTGAGCGTATCCGGCCGCGCACGCAGACAGTAGCCCCGGTTTGTGACGGCATCAATGTCATAACCGGCCGCGCGCAGCGCGCGCACCGCCTGACTGACCGCCGCGCGCGTCACGCCCAGCTTTTCGCGCATCTCCTCGCCGGATACATAGCCCTCCGCCTCCGTGAGCAGGAGCAAAACATCATCCCGCAGCATCCGATCACACTCCTTACAGTTTCATTCCAGCAATAGTTTAGCGCACCGCGCGCATATTGTAAAGATGATTTCATTTTTAGTTGACAATCGAGCGCGTATGTGCTATCGTCCGATTGTCAAGTTTATTCTCGTTTTACTTTACAATCGGAGGCGTAACCATGAAATTTTCCACAAAAGACCTTTGCTTTTGCGCGATCGGCGCGGCGCTCATCGCCGTGTGCGCATGGATCAGCATCCCGGCAGACGTGCCGTTCACGCTGCAGACCTTTGCGATCTTCGCCGTGTGCGGGCTGCTCGGCGGCAAGCGCGGCACGGTGAGCGTGCTGGTGTATCTGCTGCTGGGCGCGGTGGGTGCGCCGGTGTTCGCGGGCTTTCGCGGCGGCTTCGCCGCCCTGATCGGCACGACCGGCGGATATCTCGTCGGCTTCATCCTGCTGGCGCTCATCATCGCCCTTGCACAGGCGCGCTGGGGACAGGGACAGTGGGTGTTCGTGCTGTCGGCAGCCGTGGGGCTGCTCGTGTGCTACGCATTTGGCACGGCGTGGTTCCTCATCGTCTACACCCGCACGGGCGCGATCACGCTCGGCGTGGTGCTGGCAAAGTGTGTGCTGCCGTTTTTGCTGCCGGACGCGATCAAGCTCGCCCTGGCGACGCTGCTGCGCGCGCGGCTGTACCGGCGCATCAGCGCATGAGCACTCCCGGCGTCCACAATCAGAAAAGCTCCCATGGCAACTGCCATGGGAGCTTTTTGTAAAGAGAAAAGAAAAAGGATTTGATGGGATGTTTGAAGGGAGTTGTGGTGGGAGAAAACGAAAGCGAAAAACTCAGATCACTTTTTCTTCTTTCAGCTTGGCAAGGTCTGCATCGGACAGGCCGAGCATATCCTCGTAGATCGCCTTGTTGTCCTGACCGAGGTCGGGCGCGCACTTGGTGATCTCCGGCTTGGTATCCATGAGCTTGACCGGGTTGCCGGGGACGATCATGTCGCCGATGACCGGGTGCTGCAGGTGCACGAACATCTCGCGGGCGTTGGCGATGTGCTCATCGTTGACGACGTCGGAGAGCATATTGATCGGCGCAACCGGGACGCCGGCCGCATCGATGATGGCCACGCAATCGGCGATGGTGTGCTGGGAGCTCCACTGCTCGATCTCGGGCTTGAGCGCAGCGTAGTTCTCGCAGCGGTGGATGTTGGTGTCAAAGCGCGGATCCTCGAGCAGGTCAGGGCGGTCGAGCGCCTTGGTGCACAGGAGCGTGAAGAGCTTGTCGTTGCCGCAGCCGATGACGAAGCGTCCGTCGCTGGCCTGGAAGGAGTCATACGGGAAGGCGGAGGCATAGCGGTTGCCGATCAGCTCCGGCTGCTTGCCGGAGGCGAAGAAGCGCTGCCAGCCGACCTCGAGGCTGGAGACGACGGAGTCCACGAGCGCGACGTCCACACGCTGACCGCGGCCGGTCACGGTGCGGGCGTTGAGCGCCATGAGGATGCCGATGGTGAGGTTCATGCCGCCGAGCACGTCGCCCATGGCATTGCCGACACGCAGCGGCTGACCGCCGGCCTCGCCGGTGATGCTCATGAGGCCGGAGGTGGCCTGCGCGATGATGTCATAGCCGGGGCGCTGGTGCTTCGGACCGTAGCAGCCAAAGCCGGAGACGGCGGCGTAGATGAGCTGGTCGTTGACCTCCTTGAGCACGTCATAGCCGACGCCCAGCTTGTCCATGACGCCGGGGCGGTAGTTCTCGACGACGACGTCAGCCTTCTTGACCATCTCGAGGAAGAGCTTTTTGCCCTCCTCAGACTTCAGGTTCAGGGTGATGCCCTTCTTGCCGCGGTTGACGTAGGCATAGTACATGCTGTAGTCGTTCTTCTTCGGGCCCATGGCGCGGGTATCGTCGCCCTTGCCCGGCATCTCGATCTTGATGACGTTTGCGCCGTAGTCGGCCAGCATCATCGTGCAGTACGGACCGGCCAGAACGCGGGTCAGGTCCAGAACGGTAATATTACTCAATGCTTTTCCCATGGAAATATCTCCTTTATCAGATAATCAGATTGCGGTCAGGCGTTTTCGGGCATCAGCCGTGCAGCAGGTTTGCCAGCGGGACGTAGATGGTCGAGCTGAGCACGACCAGGATCACGATCGCAAGGCCGGCATAGAGGAACAGATCCACGAACGTCTTGTTCTCGTCCTCCTTGGTGCGGTTGGGCAGCGCAGTCGCAAGGGCCGCCATGGCCAGCGCGCCGCCGGTGGACAGCGGGGAGATGCCGGCCAGAGAGCCGCCGGCGCCGACAGCCGCCATCAGTGCGACCGGGTTCACACCGCCAACCTGTGCCGCGATGTCTGCGCACATCGGCATCATCGTCGGGTACACCACGCCGAGCGCGGAGCTGACAAGGCTCAGCAGCGCAGCGGAGATGCACATGAACGGAGTTGCAGTGCCCTTGGTCATGATCTTTGCCAGACCGTTGCTGAGCAGTTCGATGCCACCCATCTTATTGACGATGTTGAGCAGGGAGCCGACCACGAGAACCATCACGATGGTGCCCCAGGGCAGAGCCTTGAGCGCCTTGCCGTCATCGGCAATGCCGAACAGGAACAGCAGGCCGGCCACACCGAAGGCCGCGAGACCGATGTTGACCTTGACGAAGATCAGCAGCACGAGCATGAGCACGATGCTCAGCAGGGCGATGATCTGCTTGACGTTGAACTTCTCGAGCGTGGTGCGCTCGATCGGATTGAGCGGCTTTTTGACCTTGTGGCCCTTGAAGAGGAACCAGAACACGAGCGAGGACACGATCGTCACGAGCGTCTGGCAGACCAGAATGGTGGGCATGACGTTTGTGATGTTGGCCTCAGCTGCGGCGCCGGTGATGATGGCAGCCTCAGGCGTGATGGGCGTCATACGTCCGGCCATCAGGCCCTGCTCACCGATCAGGACGAGCATCAGGGGGTTGAAGCCGACCTCAACGGCAATGACGGCCGCAAGTGCGGGGATGATTGCCAGCGCAGGGACTGCGCCGGGGCCGACACCGGCGATGACGAAGCCGGCGATGTAGACCATGATGGGCAGAACCCACATTTTGTTTCCGGCCAGCGCAATGATCTTTCTGGCCAGCAGATCCAGCGCGCCGGTCTGCGTGATGGCCGCGAACAGCAGCGTGATGCCAACGAGCGTTGTGAACATGGATGTGCTGATGCCGCCGATCAGGTCCTTATCGCTCAGGCCGAAGATGCGCACCATGATGATGCCGATGGTGAGTGCCACGACACCGACGTTGACCTTGCGGAAGAAAGCCAGCAGGATCACGACGATGAACAGCACCAACGAGATAATATCAAATGCAGTTTCCATAAATGATTCCCTCTCTAATTTGGTTCAGATTTGTGGATGCGCGCCGCTCTTAGCAGCAGGGCGGGGTCTTGGTGTTGATGTTCTGCTGATGGCCGCTGTAGATGCCGTCGACGAAGCTCTTCTGGTACTTCGCGGCAGCCAGCAGCTTTTCGAAGTCGATGCCGGTGTCATAGCCCATGCGCTCGAGCATATACACGAGATCCTCCGTGGCGGTGTTGCCGGAAGCGCCCGGTGCGAACGGGCAGCCGCCGAGACCGCCGAGCGTGGACTGCACCGTCTGGATGCCGCACTCGATGGCGGCGAGCGTGTTGGCAACACCCATGCCGCGGGTGTCGTGGATGTGGATCTGGAACTCGCAGTCGGGCATGGCCTCGGTCACGGCATGGATCGTCTCGCGCACCTGACGCGGATCGGCGATGCCGATCGTGTCGGCCAGGCAGATGGAGCGGATGCCCATGTCATAGACGCGCTTGGTGAAGTCGACCACCTTCTGGATCGGCGGGATGCCCTCGAACGGGCAGCCGAACGACGTTGCCAGCGCCACGCAGATGTTCATCTGCGGATAGGTGTCCATGATCTTCTGCAGCTCTTCCAGAGACTCCTCATGCGTTCTGCGGATGTTGGCCTTGTTGTGGCTCTCGCTGACCGAGATGACGTAAGACACGTTGCGGATGCCGGCGTTGAAGGCATTTTCCACACCGCGGAAGTTCGGCGCGAGCGCATACAGCACCGCGTTCGGATACTTCTCGATGCAGGCCTTGGCCAGCTCCGCCGCGTCCGCCATCTGCGGGATCGCCTTCGGGCTGACGAAGGACGTGACCTCCATCTGCGTCACACCGGCCTCGAACAGTCTGTCGATCAGGTCGAGCTTCTGCTCAAAGGTCAGCATCTGCTTGAGGTTCTGCCAACCGTCGCGCGGACCGCATTCCAAAACATTGATCTTGTTTGCCATGATAGATTCCTCCTGACGTTATGTTTCTGTAACACCGTTTCGCTTAATAAGATAAGCTTAATAAACCTGAGACAAAATCTTGTCAATCGTTACTTATATTTTGCGCTTTTCTTGAAAATTGTCAATCAGGAATCGCAAAAACGCCGCAATATCAGCAATTCATCTATTTCCGGCGGCGATTATTCATCATTTCGACATAATTTTGCTTAATTTATCATGAGATAAGCAATCTTAATTT
>DBFWVW010000101.1:0-5090 GCA_048217285.1 Oscillospiraceae bacterium | reverse complement strand
GGATTTTACAGATTGGACATGAAAATGCCGTGCCGGTTGTTTTATAATAAAGACAAATTGTAAAATTGATACCCGGCGCGCCCTGCGCCGGCAAAGGAGGCAACATCGCATGAGCCAGAAAGTGCTCGTCGTGGAGGACGATATCAACATTGCAGAGCTGCTGCGCCTGTACCTGCAGAAGGACGGGTTCGAGGTGTCCCACGCGGCCGACGGCGGCAAGGCCGTCGAGATGGCCAGGGAGATCCAGCCCGATCTCGTGCTGCTCGATATCATGCTGCCCGTTATGGACGGCTGGCAGGTCTGCCGCGAGCTGCGCAAGACCATGAAAATGCCCATCATCATGCTCACCGCCAAGGGCGAGACCGAGGACAAGGTCTCCGGCCTGGAGATGGGCGCGGATGACTACATCGTCAAGCCCTTTGAGGTCAAGGAGCTGCTCGCGCGCGTGCACGCCGTGCTGCGCCGCACCGGCGACGACGGCAAGCCCCAGAGCAAGAAGCTTACGTTCGACAAGCTCGTCATCAATCTCGACTCCTATGAGCTGATCGTGGACGGCAAAAAGGTCGACACGCCGCCCAAGGAGATGGAGCTGCTGTACCACCTCGCGGCCACGCCCAACCGCGTCTACACCCGCAACCAGCTGCTCGACGAGGTATGGGGCTTTGACTACTTCGGCGACAGCCGCACCGTCGACGTGCACATCAAGCGCCTGCGCGAAAAGCTTGAGGGCGTGTCCGACAAGTGGGCGCTCAAGACCGTCTGGGGCGTGGGCTATAAGTTTGAAGCGGATGAGACGTAAGTGAAGAGTATTTATTTCAAAAACTTCGCCGCGACCGCCGTCATGGTCATGTTCAGCTTCCTTATCCTCGGCACGGCGTTCGTGTTTCTCGGCCGCAGCTATGTCATCAGCGAATACCGCGACAACATGGTCTCCAACGCCGAGGAGGTCAGCCACGCCGCGCAGGCGCTCGTGCGCGACGGTGAGCTTTCGAGCTGGGACCTGCGTATGGTCATCAGCACACTTGCACAATCTACCGGTAACCACATCTTCATCACGGACACCGACGGGATGATCGTCTCCTGCTCGTGCCGGAACATCGCCTGCGAGCACCTCGGCCGCACGATCGGAACCGCATCGCTGGTGCAGCTGCGCAGCGGCGGAAAGCTCAATCTCATCACGAATCTCGGCGGCTTCTACAGCTCTGCCCACTATGTCGTCGCGCAGCCGATCACCATCGGCACGGCCGCGCGCGTGATCGGCTATGTGTTTGTGGCAACCAACAGCGCCACGATCATCGACGGCTGGCGCACGTTCGTGTGGGTGTTTCTCGCCGCGTCCGCCGCCGTGATGATGATCGCGCTGCTGCTCTCGCTCGTGACGAGCAAGCGCATGGCCCAGCCGCTCGATGAGATGGCCGTCGCGGCCAAGAAGTTCGCCCACGGCGATTTCTCCGCCCGCGTCACGGACGACGGGCGCACCGACGAGGTCGGCGCGCTGATCTCAGCTTTCAATACCATGGCCGATTCTCTCGAGACGAGCGAGCAGCGCCGCAACGCTTTCATCGCCAACGTCTCGCACGAGCTCAAGACCCCCATGACCACCATCGCCGGCTTTGCCGACGGCATTCTCGACGGCACGATCCCCAAGGATCAGGAGGACAAGTACCTTGCCACCATCGCCGACGAGACACGCAGGCTCTCACGTCTTGTGCGCAGTATGCTGGATATGTCGCGCCTTGAGAGCACGGGCGAGGACCTGACCCGCCGGCGCGAGTTTGACATCTCGGAGAAGATCGTCAGCACCATGCTCAGCTTTGAGGCCCGCGCCGACGATAAGCAGCTCGACGTTGACCTCCAGCTGCCCGAGGACTCCATGCAGGTGCTCGCCGACCCGGACGCCATTACGCGTGTGCTCTATAACCTGATGGACAATGCCGTCAAGTTCGCCGAGCCCGGCAGCACGCTGTGCGTCTCGCTTTGGAAATCGGAGGGCAAGGCCTATGTCTCCGTGCGCGACCACGGCGAGACCATCCCGCCCGACGACCTGCCGTTCATCTTCGACCGCTTCCACAAGTCCGACCGCAGCCGCAGTCTCGACCGCGACGGCGTGGGACTCGGTCTGTATCTGGTCAAGAGCATCCTCGACGCGCACGGCGAGGACATCGCCGTCACGAGCCGCGACGGCGTGACGGAGTTCGTGTTCACGCTCACGCTCGCAAAGCCTGCGCCCAAGCCCACCGCCAAGCCCGAGAGCACCGGCCGCAGGGGCGGGCGCAAGAGTTCATGATTTGTTCTCGGAATTCATAAAATGTTTGTTTTCCATTCATAAGCAGCACAAAATCACGTGCTATCATCAAATCGTTCCTTGGGAGGGACACCAAATGTACGACAACGTCCGCAAACCGGAGTCCGACTGGTATGAGGCCGGCTACGCCGCGCCCCGCACCGAAACCGCAGGCACCGGCTGCTACGACTCCTACTGGAGCCCGTCGCAGGCCGCCGCGCCGAAGAAGAAGTCCCATCAGGGGCTGAAGATCACGATGATCATTCTCGGCGTGCTCGTACTCATCATCGCTTCCTGCTATGTGTTTGCCGGCCGCGGCCGCGAGGCCATATCCACCGACGGTGAGCCGGGTCAGCACGGCAGCGTGACGCTCCCCCGCGAGGACACGGACGATGACACCACCGTCACCGGTAAGAATGAGCTGCCGGCAGCGCCGACGGATCCCACCGTGACCATGACGCTCCAGCCCGCCGGGGGCAGCGCGCTCTCGCTGCAGAGCGTGTATGCCAAGTGCCTGCCGTCCGTCGTCGGCATCCATGCCGACATCAGCCGCAGCGAATACAGCACCGGCACCGGCGTCGTGCTCACTGCCGACGGCTATATCGTCACGAACACGCACGTGCTCGACGGCGCCAAGGCCGTCACCGTGACGACATCGGACGGCACCGAGTACGCCGGCAAGCTCGTCGGCGCGGACGCCGTGAGCGACATCGCCGTGCTCAAGATCGAGGCGCAGGGCCTTACGCCCGCCGAATTCGGCGACTCCAGCTCCCTGCAGGTCGGCGACGACGTCGTGTCCATCGGCAACCCGCTCGGCGAACAGCTGCGCTGGACCATGACCAACGGCATCATCTCCGCCATCAACCGCGACATGGTCTATAACGGGCACAGTATGACGCTCCTGCAGACCAATGCCGCCATCAACGAAGGCAACTCCGGCGGCCCGCTCATCAATATGTATGGGCAGGTGATTGGCATCACGAACATGAAGGCGCTGTCCACCGGCGTGGAGGGCATCGGCTTTGCGATCCCGACCGCGTCCATCCGCCCGATCGTCCATGCGCTGCTTGCAGACGGCCGCGTTTCCGGCCGCGTGAGCATCGGCATCACCGTGGGCGCTGTGTCCTCCGCCGCTTCCGAATACTATGATCTGCCCGAGGGGCTGTATATCAGCGCCGTCGCCGAGGGCTCGGACGCCGAAAAACAGGGCATCCAGTCTGGCGATATGCTGCTGGCCGTCAACGGTCAGGCCGTGACCACCACCTATGATGTCAGCGCCGTCAAGGACGGGCTGAAGGTGGGCGATACCGTCACGCTGACCATCTACCGCGACGGCAAAACGTTCGATGTCGATGTCCGACTCGTCGATACGAACGACATCTCTTAATTTGCTAGTTTCTCCCTCCTCATATTCTCCTCTCTATTGAACGAACCCCAGGCGGCTTGCCGTCTGGGGTTTGTTCTATGTTGTGGTGAAGTGGTGCGGCTGGGTTGTGTGCCTGAGCAGCGGGGGAGCCCGAGACAAGCTGCGCACCCCCAAGCCTTCTCCTTGAGGAGAAGGTGGCGGGCTTTGCCCGCCGGATGAGGTGTTTTCTGACGTCACGCACTCTGGCAAGTTCGTTCCTGCCCATGCTCGACCGGCAGCCCAGTGGATGCGGTGGAAATGTCTCGGCTTCCTCCAGCGCTGCCGGATGTTATCCGAGGCAGGCTCAGGCTGCGTGCTGTCACGCAAGCGTGGCCGTGAAGCAGTGCCACTCCTCGAGCGTGTCGTGCGCCGTGATGGTGAAGCCCGCGCGCGTGAGCGCGGCGGCGACCTCGTCCTCGCGCCCGTCGATGATGCCCGAGCACACGAACGTGCCGCCCGGGGCGAGAAACGCCGGGGCCAGCGCGGCCAGCGGGATGATGACGTCGGCCACGATGTTTGCCAGCACGATGTCGTACCCCGTGCCGAGGCGGCGGCGCAGCCCCGCGTCGGCAAGAATGTCGCCTGCGCAGACGCAGAACTTGTCCTCCCCGAAGCCGTTGAGCGCGGCGTTGCCTGCCGCCACCTCCGGGGCCTTGGGATCAATGTCGCAGCCGGTGACGTGCGCGCAGCCGAGCAGCAGCGCGCCGATGCCGAGGATACCGCTGCCGCAGCCGAGATCGAGCGCGGTCTTGCCCGTGCCCGCGCAGTGCTCTAGCGCGGCGAGGCACATACGCGTCGTGGCGTGGCTGCCGGTGCCGAAGATGAGGCCCGGGTCGAGCCGCAGGGGCAGACGGCCGTCCGCCGGTGCGTCGAGCCACTCGGGCACGACGACGAGCTTCTCGCCGACCTCAATCGGCTGATAGTACTGCCGCCAGTTGTTTTCCCAGTCGCTGTCGCGCACGGTCGCGGTCGTCAGCTCGCGGCCGATGCCGGCGCGGATAGTTTCCAGCTGCGCGCGGCCGTCATCATCGTCGGCGAGGTAGAACTTGATGCGCGACACGCCGCGAAACTGCGCCTCCAGCGCGTCGTCCACATAGTCCCAATATTGATGATTCTGCTCCAGAAACTGCTGAAAATCCGTCTCGTCTTCCACGACCATGCCGCCGGCGCCCAGCTCGGCCAGCTGCGCGCAGACGTCGTCGATCTCGTCGCTGCGGGTGGGGACGGACACTTCAATCCATTGCATAAGCGGTACTCCTTTGCGCGTGATTTGGCTTCATTATAGCAAAGCCGCACCGCTTTCGCAACGGGGAGCAGTGCGGATACCGCCCGCGAAGCAGCCGTTTTTCCCGCGCCGAAACGGCCGCGAAAATAATTATGAACAATCTATCAATAATATAG
>DBFWVW010000100.1:0-16630 GCA_048217285.1 Oscillospiraceae bacterium | reverse complement strand
GTCGAGATCGGTCTCCGCGCCGTCCTCGGTGACGTATACCTCGCCGTGCTGATACGGACTCATGGTGCCGGGGTCGACATTGATATATGGGTCGAGCTTTTGCGCTGCGACCTTCAGGCCGCGAGCCTTGAGCAGACGGCCGAGCGAAGCTGCCGTAATGCCCTTGCCGAGGCCGGAGACAACGCCGCCGGTCACAAAAATGTACTTGGTCATGATCCACACTCCTCAATCTTCATAGGTACGAATGATATTTTCCGCAATGGTCCGCCGGCGCATACTGGTGTCCATTGCCTGCTTCTCGATATACTTGTGCGCCTCCATTTCCGTCATCTGCAGATGCTGCACGAGCAGGAGCTTCGCGCGGTTGATGATGCGGATGTCGGCGACCTTCGCCTCCAGTTTTTCCGTTTTTTGCTGCATCTGCTCGAGCTGGATGCGCACGGCGGCCAGCAGCCGGATCGTCTGCACGATGAGCGACTCCGGCGCGTCGCTCGGCAGCACCAGAACGCCGGACTGCTCAAGCAGGGCGGCGGCCGCGTCCGCGTGTTCCGGCGCGGCCAGCAGCAGCATGGCCATGCAATGCCGCTTTTTGAGCTGCAATGCCAGCTCCTGGCCGGAGCTGCCGGCAACCGGTTCGGCAATGAGCACGCCGTCAATTCCACCGGCGTCGAATTGCTCCAGGGCTTGGCGCGCGCTGCCGGCATGATCGAACGGTACGATGCGCGCCCGCGTGAGCAGGGCGCTGATGCGCTGGGTCTGCGCCTCGGAGCCGGAGACCAGCAGGGCGCGCACGGTATGCAGCGACGTGTTCATAGCAGTCACCTCAAGTCAGAAGTTTGTGCGGAAAACAAAAAAGACGCTTCCGATGCCGATAAGGGGCACTTTCCCCCGGGTCATCGTGAAACGTCAGCGTTCTCGAAAAGTTACCATATGAATTTATGCTTATGCTTGCGACTGCAAATACAGCACGCAGATTTTTGCCAATCAAAATCCATGTATATAATACACCACGGCATTTGCGCGTGTCAAGGATAAAAAAACGGGCAAATTCGCCGAAAATTCTGTGAAATCCGCCGAAAGAAATTGCGCCCGTCCCGCTTGACATTTTTCCGCAACAGGCGTATATTTTGCTACATTGAAACGGCAATGGCGTCGTGGAGAGCTCAAGATCTCCGGACACCAGTGCCGTTTTTTTGTTGTTGACACTGATTTGAAATACAGAAAGGGGACCATGCGAGATGGAAAAGATCTCTGATATTTTTGGATCCATGGTATTTAACGATGCAGTCATGCGTGAGCGTCTGCCGAAGGAGACTTACCGGCAGCTGCATGCGACGATGGAGAAGGGCAAGCGTCTGGATGACGATGCCGCGCGCATCGTGGCCAATGCCATGAAAGACTGGGCGATCGAAAAGGGCGCCACGCACTTCACGCACTGGTTCCAGCCGATGACCGGCATCACCGCCGAGAAGCACGACAGCTTCATTTCTCCCTGCGGCGGCGGTCAGGTGATCATGGAGTTCTCCGGCAAGGAGCTCGTCCGCGGCGAGCCGGATGCGTCCAGCTTCCCGTCCGGCGGCCTGCGCGCAACGTTTGAGGCGCGCGGCTACACCGCCTGGGATCCGACGTCCTATGCTTTTATTAAGGACAGTGTGCTCTACATCCCGACGGCGTTCTGCTCGTACGGCGGCGAGGCGCTCGATAAAAAGACGCCGCTGCTGCGCAGCACCGAGGCGCTCAACCGTCAGGCCCTGCGTGTGATCCATCTGTTCGGAAACGAGGATGTGACCGCCGTACGCACGACGGTCGGCCCCGAGCAGGAGTACTTCCTGGTCGACAAGTCCGTATATGACAAGCGCAAGGATCTGATCTACACCGGCCGCACGCTCTTCGGTGCCAAGCCGCCGAAAGGCCAGGAGCTGGACGATCATTATTTCGGCAGCATCAAGCCGCGCGTTGCGGCGTTCATGAAGGATCTGGACGAGGAGCTCTGGAAGCTCGGTGTTTACGCCAAGACGGAGCACAACGAAGTGGCGCCCGCGCAGCACGAGCTTGCGCCGGTGTTCACGACCGGCAACATTGCCGCCGACCAGAACCAGCTGACGATGGAGATCATGCAGAAGGTGGCCTCGCGCCATGGCATGGTTTGCCTGCTGCACGAAAAGCCGTTTGCCGGCGTCAACGGTTCCGGCAAGCACAACAACTGGTCCCTGACCACCAACACCGGCATGAACCTGCTCGAGCCCGGTGAGACGCCGGCCGAGAACGCACAGTTTTTGCTCTTCCTGTGCGCGGTGATCCAGGCGGTGGATGATTATCAGGATATGCTGCGTATCAGCGTAGCGTCGGCCGCGAACGACCACCGTCTCGGCGCGAATGAAGCGCCTCCGGCCGTCGTGTCGATGTACGTCGGCGACGAGATCGAGAACATCCTCGACGCTATCGTCAACGAGACGTCCTATGCCGGCCAGGAAAAGGAACTGCTGAAGATCGGCGTGCACGCGCTGCCGCGTTTCCCCAAGGATACGACCGACCGCAACCGCACCTCTCCGTTTGCGTTCACCGGCAACAAGTTCGAGTTCCGTATGCCCGGATCTTCGGCCTCCATTTCCGGCATCAATGTTGTGCTCAACACGGCGGTCGCCGAGAGCCTTGCGCAGTTTGCCGACGCCCTCGAGGGCAGCAAGGACTTTGAGGCTGACCTGCAGGCGCTCATCCGCAGCGTGCTCATCAAGCACAAGCGCATCCTCTTCAACGGCAACGGCTATGACGATGCCTGGCTGGCGGAAGCCGAGCGCCGCGGTCTGCTGAACCTGCGCACGACGCCGGAAGCGCTGCCGTATTACCTCGCTGATAAGAATGTGGCGCTCTTTACCAAGCACCATGTCTATACCCGCACCGAGATGGAGGCCCGCTATGAGATCCACCTCGAAAACTACAGCAAGATCCTCAACATCGAGGCGCTGACGATGCTCGAGATGGCGCGGCGCGACATCATGCCTGCTGTCAGCAGCTATCTGCGCGAGCTGTCCGAGACCGCCACGGCGATCCACGCCGTGTCCGTTACGGCGGACTGCTCGTATGAAGAGAGCATCATCCCCGAAATGTCTGCGCTGCTGGGCGACGCCTACCGCAAGGTCCGCAGCCTGGATGAGGCGCTCATGGGCGCCAAGACGGTTGAGGGCAGTCAGGCACTGGCGAACTACTACCGTGACAAGGTTTTCTCCGCCATGGCGGAGCTGCGTATCACGATTGACCAGCTCGAGACCATGACGCCGTCCGACAAGTGGCCGGTCCCGTCCTACGGTGATCTGCTGTTCAGCGTGCGTTAACATCGTTTTCTCTTTCTTTTTTCTCTTCTTTCAATTCCATACTTCTGTCAAAAGCGTTGACGGAGAAAAGTAGCACGGGCGATCATTCCCAGCGAGTGCGGGACGGTGCGAGCCGCATAACAGAGCCTGTGTGAAGAACACTCCCGAGCTGCAATCTGAACGGGCGAGAGCCTCAGTAGGTGCGCCGTCAAAGCCGGACGTTATCCCGGTGCGGTTTGTTTGAACCCGTGAGAAGTAAAATAGGTGGCACCACGATACGCAGCTACTCGTCCTATTGCCGGACAGTAGCTGCGTATTTTTGATTCATTCAGGAGGAAAAAATTATGTGTTCCATCATCGGTTATCTCGGCTCGTCCATCAGCGCGCAGGATCTGCGCGCCGGCTTTGACAAGACCATTTCCCGCGGCCCGGACGATACGCGTATGCTGCACATCGGCGCGGCGACGCTCGGTTTCCACCGCCTGGCCATCATGGGCCTGCATCCGGAGGGGATGCAGCCGTTTACGCGCAACGGCAGTGCGCTCGTGTGCAACGGCGAGATCTACGGCTTCCGTCCCATTCGTGAGCGGCTCATCGCCGAGGGCGAGACGTTCGAGAGTGAATCCGATTGCGAGATCCTGCTTCCGCTCTACGAGCGCGAGGGGCTGGATATGTTCCGCGGGCTCGATGCGGAGTTTGCCATGGTCATCTACGACGCCAAGCGCGGCGGTCTCGTCGCGGCGCGCGACCCCATCGGTATCCGCCCGCTGTACTACGGCTATGACGCTGAGGGCGCGATCGTCTTTGCCAGCGAGGCGAAAAACCTTGTCGGTCTTGTGCACGATGTGATTCCGTTTCCTCCCGGACACTATTATGCCGACGGCAAGTTTACCTGCTACCGCGACATGACGCACGTTGACGCTGTCTGCGAGGACGATCTCGAGACCGTCTGCACCCACATCCGCGAGAAACTCATTGCCGGCGTGGAAAAACGCCTCGATGCCGACGCGCCGCTCGGCTTCCTGCTCTCGGGCGGTCTGGACAGCAGCCTCGTGTGCGCCATCTCGGCAAAGCTGCTCAAAAAGCCCATCCGCACGTTCGCCATCGGTATGCGCGCCGACGCGATCGACCTCAAGTACGCCCGCGAGGTGGCGGAGTATCTGTACGCTGACCACACCGAGGTCATCATCACGCCGGAGGACGTGATCCGGGCGCTCCCGGAGGTCGTGGCGCTGCTCGGCACGTACGACATCACGACCATCCGTGCGAGCATCGGTATGTACCTCGTCTGCAAGGCCATCCACGAGCAGACCGATCTGCGCGTGCTGCTCACGGGCGAAATTTCCGATGAGCTCTTCGGCTATAAGTACACCGATTTTGCGCCCAGCCCGGAGGCGTTCCAGGAGGAATCCGCCAAGCGCATCCGTGAGCTGCATATGTACGATGTTCTGCGTGCCGACCGCTGCATCTCCGTCAACAGTCTCGAGGCCCGCGTGCCGTTCGGCGATCTGGACTTTGTGCAGTATGTCATGTCCATCGACCCGGCCAAGAAGTGCAACGTCTACGGCAAGGGCAAGTATCTGCTGCGCCACGCCTTTGAGGGCGATTGGCTGCCGCACGACATCCTTATGCGCGAAAAGGCGGCCTTCAGTGACGCGGTTGGTCACTCCATGGTCGATGATCTCAAGGCCTACGCAGAGGACAAGTACACGGACGAGGAATTCGAGACCCTGCGCCGGAAGTACGACTTTGCGCAGCCGTTCACCAAGGAATCCCTGCTCTACCGCGAATTGTTCGAGCAGTATTACCCCGGTCAGGCACACATGATCGTCGATTTCTGGATGCCGAACAAGTCATGGGCCGGCTGCGATGTAGACGATCCGTCCGCGCGCGTGCTTGCAAACTACGGTGACAGCGGAAAGTGAGACGCAATGGAGAAAGACGAACTGCACATCCGCACTGCGCACCTGAGCGACGCGCCCGCACTGCGCGCGATCTATGCGCCGTATGTGGAAAAGACGGCCATTACGTTCGAGTATACTGTACCCGATGTTGAGGAATTTGCCGTGCGTATGCGCGCCATGCTCCGGCGGTATCCGTATCTGGTCGCGGAGCGCGGCGGTGAGCTCATTGGCTATGCCTATGCCGGGCCGTTCGGCACCCGAGTCGCCTATGACTGGGCGGCGGAGATGAGTATTTACCTGCGCGAGGATCAGCGGCATCAGGGAACCGGCAGGCGGCTGTATGCCGCGCTTGAGGCGGTGCTGCGCGCACAGCACATTCAAAACCTCTATGCCTGTATCGGTTATCCGGACGGGGCGGACGATGCGCACCTGACGAAAAACAGCGCGCAGTTTCATGCGCACCTCGGCTACCGGCTCGTCGGGGAGTTTCCGCGCTGCGGCTATAAATTCGGCACGTGGTATTCCATGGTCTGGATGGAAAAGTGCATCGGTGCGCACGAAGCAAATCCCGCGCCCGTGCGTCCGTTCCCGGAGCTTGCCCCGGCGGAGCTGGGCGCGATTTTGAAAGACGCATAAAGACAAGGACCGTTTCCAAACTTGGAAACGGTCCGTTTTTTATCGCTTTTGCAGCAGCTCATATGCGCCCAGCAGCATCTGTGCCGCCTCGGCGCGCGTAATGGGGGCCGCGCAGTCGCTGCCGTCCGGATACACGCCGCAGGACGTCAGGCTCGACACAGCGGCGCACGCCCAATCGGGAATATAGGCGCTCTCGAGCGCGGCGGCGGGGGAGGGTTCGAGAAAGCTGCTGAGCATGACGGCGGCCTCGGCCGCAGTGATGCCGCGTTGCGCGTCGAACACGATTGCCGTGCCGTCAGAGCAGCCGTCGATGTTCCCGTTCATGACCGCGGTCGCGACGTAGGTCTTGGCCCACGCCGGGATCTGCTCGTCGTCTCCGAAGCCGGTCGAGAGCACGCCCTGCAGTGTCTCCGTGCCGGTCAGCTGCGTGCACATGGCGAGAAACTCATCACGCGGCATTGTGCTGTCGGGGTCGAAGAGATACTGCCCGCCAACCTGCCGGCCAACGCACAGCCCCTGCTCGGCGAGCATGACGGCGGCGTATTCCTCCGGGCGGCCGGCCATGTCGCTGTAGGTGACGTCCGGCTTCTGCTTCTTGATGGAAATGAGGACGGTCGCCTCCTGCGATTCGTTGCCGCTGCTGTCGGCGGCGCGGAAGCCGAAGTAGTCGCGCCCGCGCTTGCCGTCAGTGGGCGTGTAGACGAATGTGCCGCTGTCGGTGAGCGTTACCGTGCCCTTGATGGGCTCGGTCGTGATACGGAAGGTGAGTGGGCTGCCATCGGGCGCGTTGGCGCTCAGCGTGCCGCCAATGGATGTGTTGCGGAATGTGGTCAGCTCCAGATTTTCGGCCACGGGTGCGGTACCGGCTGTGTCCTGTTCGGCAAAGCTCGCCGGGACGAGCGCCGCGCAGAGCGCCAGCGCGCACACAGCCGCAAGAATTTTCTGCTTCATATTGCAAAACCTCCGTGCAAATGTAGGCTGAACCTAGTTTGCACGGAGGTGGTGGAAATATGCGTTTTGGTCTTACTCGGTCCGCAGGGCGACGACCGGGTCTTTTTTGGCAGCCATGCCGGACGGGATGAGGCCCGCGATGAACGTCAGCGCCATGCTGATGAGAATCAGCAAAATGGCGCCGAGCATCGGCAAAATGGCGCTCAGAGTCGGCAGACCGGTCAGATGGTGCACGATGAGGTTGATCGGGATCAGTAAGATCAGCGTACATAGGATGCCCATTACGCCGGCAGTGAAGCCCTCAATGAGCGTTTCGGCGTTGAACACGCGCGAGATGTCCTGCTTGCTCGCGCCGATGGAGCGCAGGATGCCGATCTCTTTCGTGCGCTCGAGCACGGAGATATAGGTGATGATGCCGATCATAATCGACGACACGACGAGCGAGATGGCCACGAAGCTGATGAGCACGTAGCTGATGGCATTGATGATCGTTGTGATGCTGCTCATGAGCAGGCCAACATAGTCGGTGTAGCTGATCTGGTCGTCCTCTGCGGCGCCAGCGTTGTAGTCATCGATGCACGCGGAGATCTGATCCTTGTTCTCAAAGCTCGAGGCGTAGATGTTGATGGCGCTCGGGGAGCCCTTATCGACGTAGCCAAGTTTTTTCAGGTTGCTGCTGTAGGTCGAGCCGCTGGCCGATGAGGCGACGTAGGTGTCATATACATCCGCGTACTGGCTGCGGCTGATGCCCTTGGCGTTGATGGCGGAGACGATCTCCTGCGACGTCATGCCGCTGTAGGCCTTGACGGTCTCCTGCTGCATCTGCATGGAGAGAATCGCGCGCATATACGGCCGGAAGAAGCGTATGAACGTCTCGTCGTCCATGACGTCGATCATTTCTTTCATCTGCTGTGCGGTCTTGCCGCTGGCTTCAAAGATGCCGTTGTCGGCCATTTCTTTGGCGTCGTCGCGGGTGAAGGTCGCCATCGTCTGCGTGAGCGCGGCGTCGAGCGTGGCATCATCCGGCGTTGTCATGCACTTGCGGTAGACGGTCGCGCGGTCGTCCACACTCAGTTTGTTGAGATAGGCCTGCGCGGCGGCGACTTTTTGGTCGGTCGTGGCGGTCGCTGCGTTCGGGAACGCGGAGCCGGTGAACACGTCCACGTCCGGATTCTCGAGCTGCTTTTGGATGATCTCGGTGCTGTCGGCCTGATCGATGGCGTAATCCGTCAGGGCGGAGGTGTAGCCGATGGAACCGTAGGTGCTGCCGGTCACGCTGCCCTTGGCCGGGCGCACGATGCCGACGATCTTGAGCTGTACGCCGACGGAATCGTTGTTGTAGAGCTGGCGCAGACCATCGGCCGTCTGGCTGATGTCCGTGTAACCGGAGCCGCTGGCCACATAGCACTCCGACGGGAGGATGAGCTTGAAGCTTCGTCCGCACAGATCTTCATAGCTCCAGCTGTTTTGCGTCGTGTCGATCTGCTTTTTGCTCATGGACTGCATCATGGCGTTGCTGATGTCGTCCATGCTCTCGAGCCCGAGCGCGTAGAGCGTCAGATCGGAGATCTCGTTGTTCTTATCCACAACGAGCACGACCTCGTTGTAATTTTGCGGCCAGCTGCCGTAGATCACGTCGTACTGGGTTTGCGTCGAGGTACTCACAAGCTCGCCGTCCTCACCGGACAGCAGCTCCTGCCAGACGTTGAAGCCGGAGTAGAAGCCGCTCATCGAATCAAAGTAGGACGAGTAGTCGCCGCCGTACATGGACTTCATGACATTTTGCAGCAGCTCGGTCGTATCGGCCTTGATGACGGTGCCGTTGGGATCTTCGGTGTAGACGGCGAAGCCCATGTCATACGTGTACTGGATGCCGCTGATGTAGTCGTGGATCTTGTTGTCGGGGTTTTCGAGGTATTTCTTGAATTCCGGCAGGTTGTTCGACTGGCCGGTTGCGCTGCTGACCATGGAGTTGAGCATACTGTACATGACCGTGTTGGCGTAGACCTTGTCGAGGTCGTGCGCGTCTTTGTCGTCATCTTTCGCGCCCGACATGGCCGAAAGCATTCCCGACATATCCACGGGGTTTGCCTCGATCGTCAGCGGGTAGGACGAGAGCGTCTGCTCCTGGACGGTGTCGATGTACGACTGGAAGCCGTGCGAGAGCGAGAGAATGAGCGCGATGCCGATGATACCGATCGAGCCGGCGAACGCCGTGAGCAGGGTCCGGGCCTTTTTTGTCATGAGGTTGTGCAGCGACAGGCTCATGGCCGTTGCGAAGCTCATGGACGTGTGCTCCTTGACCTTGGTGGTCACGGGCGCGGACGTCTCGGATTCGGTGCAGGGATTGTCGTCGCCGACGATCATGCCGTCGAGCAGGCGCACGGTGCGCGTGGCGTATTTTGACGCCAGCTCCGGGTTGTGCGTGACCATGATGATGAGCTTATCTTTTGCGATCTCCTGCAGCAGATTCATGATCTGCACGCTCGTTTCACTGTCGAGCGCGCCGGTCGGCTCGTCGGCGAGCAGGATGTCGGGATTGTTGACGATTGCGCGCGCGATGGCCACGCGCTGCATTTGACCGCCGGACATCTGGTTTGGCGCCTTGTCAAGCTGGCCGCCAAGCCCGACCTTTTCCAGCGCCTCGACGGCGCGCGCGCGCCGCTCCTCACCGGAGACGCCGGAGAGCGTCAGCGCGAGCTCGACGTTGGCCAGCACGCTCTGGTGCGGGATGAGGTTGTAGCTCTGAAAGACAAAGCCGATGGAGTGGTTGCGGTATGTGTCCCAGTCGCGGTCGTCGTACTCCTTGGTGGAGCGGCCGTTGATGATGAGGTCGCCGGAGGTATAGCGGTCCAGACCGCCGATGATGTTCAGCAGCGTGGTCTTGCCGCAGCCGGACTGGCCCAGAATCGCGACGAACTCGCTCTCACGGAAGGCAATGTTGATACCTTTGAGCGCTTCGACCTGCGTTGTGCCGGCTTCGTAAACTTTGGTGATGTTTTTCAGTTCCAGCATGGATGGGATGCTCCTTTATATGGATGCCGCGCGGCGGCGCAGCCTTGGATACAAATTATAATAGCATTAGGACATAATGATAAGCGCCGCGCCGACATCCGTCAAGCGGCAGCGCGCCGGTTTTGCAGAATTTTAACTATTTATTCACAAACGATTCTCGGGAATTTCCCTGCGTCTGTTGTTGAAACATGGGTGAATGTCTGCTATAATATTTGACTGCCCGGATAAGGGCCCCAAACATGATAAACGGAGAGTTTGCAATATGAAAATTGTGATCGTGGGCGCTGGCCGCGTGGGCTATGCCATTGCGGAGCAGCTCCTGACAGAAGGGCATGACATCACCGTTGTCGAGAGCGACCCGGAGCGCGCTGCCTATATCTCCTCCACGCTGGATGTGATCGTGGTCGAGGGCCGCGCGAATGTGGATCAGCTCCGCATTGCCAACGTTGCGGATGCCGACCTGCTCATCGCCGCTACGACCTCGGATGAAACGAACCTCATCAGCTGCATGGTCGGGCGCAAGCTCGGCGCCACGCATACGATCGCGCGCGTGCGCGATGAGGAGTATTATCAGGATGTGGTGCTGCTGCAGGACGAGCTGGGGCTGAGTCTGTCCATCAACCCCGAGCGCACTTCCGCCAAGGAGATCTCGCGCACCCTGCGCTTCCCGGCCGCCACGAAGGTCGAGCCGTTTGCCAACGGCCTTGTGGAGCTCGTGGAGTTTAAGCTGCGCACGGGCAGCAAGCTCGACGGCCTGCGCCTGAATGATTTCCGCGGCCGTTACAGCGATGGCATTCTCATCTGCGCCGTGGAGCGCGAGGGCAGCGTCACGATTCCGAACGGCGATTTCGTGCTTGCTGCCGGCGACTATGTCACCGTGGTCGGCGCGCCGCACGAGCTGCATGAGCTGTTTCGCAAGATCGGCGAGTTCCGCCATGAGGCTGAGAGCGTTATCATCGTTGGCGGCGGCCGCATTGCCGAGCGGCTGGCGCTGGAGCTGGCGAGAATGCATATCCACTCGACGATCATCGAGCGCGATCCGGCCCGCTGCCGCGTGATGAAAACGCTCCTGCCGGAGGCGACCATCATCTGCGCGGACGGAACGAAGCCGGACGTCCTGCGCGAGGAGGGCCTGCCGGAGGCGGACGCGCTCGTCACGCTCACGGAGTCGGATGAAACAAACCTCATCATTTCCTCCTTTGCCTATCATGAGCAGGTGCCGAAGATCGTCACGAAGGTGGATGAGGACAACTTCATTGAGCTCGCGGAATCGTATGGTCTGACGACGATCATCCAGCCGGCGGATGTGACGGCCGGCCGCATCGTGGAGTATGTCCGCTGGATGCAGAACTCCGCGCACAGCAGCGGCGTGGAGACGCTGCGCATGGTGGCCGACGGGCAGGCCGAGGCGCTGGAATTCATCGTGCGCGCCGAGAGCCAGTTTCTCGATGTGCCGCTCAAGGCACTCAAGCTCAAAGACTCCGTGCTCGTTGCCTCGATCATCCGCCGCGGCAAGTGCCGCGTCCCGTCCGGCAACGATGCCATCGAGCTCGGCGACCGCGTGGTCGTCGTCACCACAAACCATGGTATGCACGAGCTGAAGGATATTCTGAAATAATTGCGGAGAAAGCAGCCGCCGCTTCCTGATCGGAAGCGGCGGCTTTTGCGTGTTTTTATTCCGGGCGGCGGAAGATGACGACCTGCGCCGGCGTGTCCGGCGTGAGCGTCATGCGGTTGGTCTTGTAGCGTCGGACGTTGGCGCCGTTGCTCTCAAAGATGCCGGTGAACTCTTCCGGTGCGCGCAGACGGTGATTGCTGTGGCCGGGCGCCTGAAAGTGCATCGGGATGATGACGCGCAGCTGCAGCTGTTCGCAGAGGTAGTAGGCAGTGTCCGGCTCGATCGTGTAGATGCCGCCGACGGGGATCATCATCGCGTCGAGCCCCTGCAGCTGCTGCATCTGCTCTGGCGTGGGCTTCGCGCCCAGATCGCCCAAGTGCGCCACGCGCATACCCTCGGCGGTGAAAATGCGCACGGTATTCATGCCGCGCAGGCGGCCGCGCATGATATCGTGGTATGTCTCCAGCTCCGTGACGGAAAACGGGTTCGGCTTGCCGGTGCTTCGCAGCGTAACACCATCACGGAAGTTGCGGTCGCGGTCCTCGTGGCCGATATAGACGGCGTCCGCCGTCAGCCGCACGTGGGGATAGGCCGTGCCGACGCTGGTGTCCTGAAACGGATCGATGACGGCGCTGTAGCCGCCGGAGACCAAAAGATGCACCTCGAGCATCGAAATTTTCTTCATTTTACTTCTGAATCCTGTGATTGTCAATATCTGCGCAAGGACGCGCGGGCCTTGTATCCTGGGGGAAAATGTGTTAAAATCAGACGCTATGAATACAACGACGACTTTTGAACAACGCTATGTGCAGGCGCGCAGACGCTTCATTGAGGCGGACTTTGCGAACCTGAACGATATGCAGAGAAAAGCGGTTCTGGCTACGGAAGGCCCACTGCTGCTGCTGGCCGGTGCCGGCAGCGGTAAAACGACGGTGCTCATCCACCGGATCGCGAATCTTATCCAGTACGGCCGCGCTTCCGATACCGACGAGGTGCCGGAAACGGCGACGGAGGCGGATCTTGCGCTGCTCGAGCGCACGGACCTGACGCCGGAGGAACGCCGGCGCGCGCAGTGGGTGGCGGCGGTCGAGCCGGTCGAACCGTGGCGCATCATCGCCATCACGTTCACGAATAAGGCGGCCGATGAGCTTAAGGACCGCATCGAGCGTATGCTCGGGCCCGAGGCCGCGGCGGATATCTGGGCCTCGACGTTTCATTCCGCGTGCGTGCGTATCTTGCGGCGCGATGCGGATAAGCTCGGCTATCCCAACAGCTTCACGATCTATGACACGTCGGACAGTCAGGCGGTCGTCAAGCGCATTCTCAAGGAGATGAATCTCGACGAGAAGGCGTTCCCGTACCGCGCCGTGCTCACGGAGATCAGCCGCGCCAAGGACTCCGGCATCACGCCCGAGCAGTATCTCGCGCGTGCGCAGGCGACGCACAATCCGCGCAGCATCCGCATCGGTGAGGTGTACCAGACCTACAGGCAGCGCCTGTTTTCCGCCGGGGCGATGGATTTTGACGACCTGATCTACAACACCGTCCGCCTGCTCGACGAGCACGAGGACGTGCGCGAGCACTGGCAGCGGCGCTTCCGCTATGTGCTCATCGACGAGTATCAGGACACGAACAATCTCCAGTACCAGCTCGCGGCCCTGCTGGCCGACGGCTGGGGCAATATCTGTGTCGTCGGCGACGATGATCAGAGCATCTACAAGTTCCGCGGCGCGACGATCGAGAATATCCTCAATTTCGAAAAGCAGTACAAGAATGCGCGCACGATCCGTCTTGAGCAGAACTACCGCAGCACCGGCCGCATCCTCGACGCGGCCAACCATGTCATTGCCAACAACACCGGCCGCAAGGGCAAAACGCTCTGGACGAAGGCCGAAGCCGGCGATCCGCTCACGCTCTACTGCGCCACGAACGAGAACGACGAGGCGCGCTATGTCGCCACAAAGATCATGGACGATTTCGGTCACGGTATGAACTTCCGTGACCACGCCGTGCTCTACCGCATGAACGCGCAGAGCAACCAGCTGGAATACGCCTTTAAGCGCAACGGCATTCCGTACCGCATCATCGGCGGCACGCGCTTTTTCGACCGCGCGGAGGTCAAGGATATGCTGGCCTACCTGTGCGTCATCCAGACGCCGGGGGATGATCTGCGCCTGACGCGCATCATCAACACCCCGGCCCGCGGTATCGGTGCGCGCACGGTCGAGGCGGCTGCGCAGCTTGCCCACGAGCAGCAGACGAGCCTTTTTGACGTCATCCGCCATGCGGATGCCTATCCTGAGCTGCAGCGCAGCCAGATGCGTCTGCGTCAGTTCGCTATCCTGATCGAGGAACTGCAGGAAGCGGCAAAAACCATGCCGCCGGACGAACTCTATGATCTTGTCGTGGAGCGCAGCGGCTATGTCCGTGCGCTGGAGGAAAAAAACACGGCCGAGGACGCTGCCCGCATCGAGAACGTGCAGGAGCTCAAGTCAAACATCATTGCCTTCGCCAAGGAGGCCGATAACCCCACGCTCGCAGGCTTCCTCGACGAAGTCGCGCTCTACACTGACCTCGATAACTATGACCAGTCCATGGATTGCGTCACGCTCATGACCATGCACGCGGCCAAGGGCCTGGAGTTTCCGACGGTGTTCATCGTGGGCTGCGAGGAGGGCATCTTCCCCGGCCTGCGCAGCATCGGTGAGCCGGACGAGATGGAGGAGGAGCGCCGCCTTTGCTATGTCGCGCTCACCCGCGCGCGCGAGCACCTGATCCTTACGTGTGCCCGCCAGCGTATGCTCTTCGGCCGCACGACGGCCAACCGCGTCTCCCGCTTCGTCGAGGAGATCCCGGAGGAGGATATTCAGAAGCTGAACGTCCCGCGCGGCTACGGTTATTCCGAGCCCAGCCGCGATCAGCAACAGTACCCGCCGCGTCAGAGCGCGCCGCGTGCCTATACGGTCTCCGCGCCGGAGCCGCGGCGCAAGCCGCCGGTGCGCCCCGCGCCGCCTGTGGCAAAGCCGGCGGGCAAGGCTGCACCGGCCTTCGCTGTCGGTGACCGGGTCACGCACCGCGCGTTCGGTTCCGGCGTCGTCACGAAAATTCAGCCAATGGGCGGCGATGCGCTGCTTGAGGTGGAATTTGAGACCGCCGGTACCAAGCGCTTGATGATGCGTGCGGCCGGACAATTCATGAAAAAGGAACCCTGATTTCTATGCCTGACCCCGGCGCAAGCCACTCCGATACCCGCCTTGGCCGTCTCGCCCTGATCGCGACAACGCTCCTGTGGGGCAGCTCGTTCACGATCATGAAGGACGCGCTTACTGCCGTGCCCACACTGTGGTTGTTGGCCATCCGCTTTTCCGGTGCGGCCGTGCTCACGGCACTTATCGGTATCCGGAGCCTGCGCCGGCTCGACCGCGGCTATCTTGGCGGCGGGGCGTGCATGGGTGTGTGCCTGTACCTGGCCTATACCGTGCAGACGTATGGCCTTGTGCACACCACGCCGGGGAAGAATGCCTTTCTCGCGGCGACGTATTGCGTGTTTGTGCCGTTTTTCTGGTGGCTGGTCTGCAAGCGGCGGCCGGACCGGTACCATCTCGCGGCGGCGCTTTTCTGCCTGTGCGGTATGGGGCTTGTGTCCCTGCAGAGCGATTTGCGCGTCGGCCGCGGCGAGGGGCTGACGATTCTCAGCGGCGTGTTCTACGCGTTGCATATCATCGCCACCGCCAGCGCGGCTAAGGGGCGCAGCCCAGTGCTGCTCTCATTTGTGCAGTTTGCCGTGGCGGCTGCGCTCAGTTGGATCACGGCGCCGTTTTCTGCGCCAGCGCCGGAAGAGATTTCTGTGGATGTGTGGCTGCGTCTTGGCTACCTGTGCGTCATGTGTACCGGCTTGTGCTTCCTGCTTCAGACGTTTGGGCAGAAGTATACGCCGCCCACAACGGCAGCGCTGCTGCTCACACTTGAGAGCGTGTTCGGTACGCTGTTTTCCGTTGCGTTCTATCAGGAGCATCTGGAGCCGCGTGTGGTCGTTGGCTTTGCGTTGATCCTCATCGCTATCGTCATCTCGGAAACGAAGCTGAAGTTTTTGCGCCGCAGGACGGCATGAAAAATCCGCTGGAACCATCCAGCGGATTTTTTTAGCCCAGAAGCGCTTGGAGCTGTGCAATATCGGCGGCGAACTGCTGCGCTCCGGCGCGCTCGAGCACATCCCGGTCGCGAAAGCCCCACAGTACACTGATGCACGGCAGATTCGCCGCGTGCGCCGTGGCAATATCGACCTCCGAATCACCGACAAAGACCGTCCCGGCGGGATCGGCGCCGAGCTGTGCCATGGCAGCCAACAGCATATCCGGCGCCGGCTTGCGCCGGATGGCGGCCGTTTCGCCGACGGCGACCAGAACCGTGTCAGAAAAGAAATCTGCCCGCAGCGCACGCACGGCTTCGTCCGGCTTGTTGGACACGATGGCCAGCTTGCGTCCCTGCGTATGCAAATCGTGCAGCAGTTCGGCAATGCCGGGGTAGGGGGCGGTCTCCATGCGGCAGTGGGCGGCGTAGTCGGCGTTGTATTCCGCCAGCAGCGTCTCGAACAACGCACTGTCCGTGCCCGCCGGGACGGACAGCTCCATCAGCCGCCGGGCCCCATTGCCGAGCGCGGCGCGCATCTGCTGCCGCGTGCGTTCCGGCAGACCGTGGCGCGCGAGCGTGCGGTTCATGGCGGCGGTCAGGTCGCCGAGCGTGTCGAGCAGAGTGCCGTCGAGATCAAAAAGTACAGATGTGTAGTGCATAAACGTCTCTCCTTTGTTCTGGCACACTTATAACGCATTTTTCGCACGGTGTCAACCAAAAAAACAAGTTGACATCCGCTGCCGAATATGCTACTATAATGCAGCGCGCTGGCCGCGCGTCCATATTGAAAATGGAATTCGGCTTGGAGAAGTACCCAAGTGGCCGAAGGGGCTCCCCTGCTAAGGGAGTAGGCTGTGATAAGCGGCGCGAGGGTTCAAATCCCTCCTTCTCCGCCAAAGACAAGACGCCGATTTTCGGCGTCTTGTTTCTCTATCTGTATATTGGGAGAGTTACCGAAGTGGTCATAACGGGGCGGTCTTGAAAACCGTTAGGCGGCAACGCCACAGGGGTTCGAATCCCTTACTCTCCGCCATCAGTCCGCCGTAATTTGGATAGAATTGCGG
>DBFWVW010000010.1:0-28047 GCA_048217285.1 Oscillospiraceae bacterium | reverse complement strand
CTGCCACGCCTTCTATTCTCTGAACGATTTCGCAAAGCAGCTTGCGGTCCACAACCGTCGCTCCAACAGCTTACCTATGAGGCCCCTCCACTGGCTCTCCCCTGCAGAGTTCTCTGTCCAATATGTTTGACAAACCTACACTAAAAGAAATTTTTCTTCCCCTTATATGTAACAATCATACCGGCTTCCTAACGTTCAGAATGGTTTCTACTGTCTGCTGCGGTGTTTGGTTGGAATTGTCCAGCCAAAAGCCGATCCGTGGTGTTGTCTGCATTTTACTAAATACAAATTCAATGTATACAGAAAGAAATATATAAGGAGTGGGAGGGATTCCGCCGTAGTCGGCATTGTAGGAAAATCCAAAAGTTTAGATTTTCTCAAAATGCTTATCTTTTGGTCTTTGGTTCGGAATAGTGTAGTGCTGGCGGTCTATCTATTGTTTTCGGTTGCTTGCTTCTTTACCGTACATGAGCATTCGCGCCCGGATTGTCGTTGCCGTAGCCCTCCATGAGATTGATAACGCCCCAGATACCAAGCCCGGCTCCAAGTGCTACAACAAGGGTCTGCAAAACGTCTACTGCGCTATTGAAAAATGCCATAAATAAATCCTTTCTGCCGCGTCTGCGGCTGTCCGGCAAGCGGACAAAAGGCGGTCAGCGTATGCCGCCGCATAAAAAAACCGCCCTCTGGTAAAGGCGGCTGTCCCCGCGCTGCGTAAGTTCTGCGGCGCGGCGGTATTCAGTTGTAGGGGGGTGCGGCTCCTGCCGCTGTGTGCTGCGCCGGAAAGTATTGGCTCATTTATTTCTCTGCTTCCTCTGTGGCGGTGTCCGATTCGGCGTTTTCTGTCGTTCCGGGGCGGTTGCGGCGCGGACGCATCTTGCCGAGGAGCCGGTTGATGTGCTTTTCGATGTCCTGTGACAGCTCGGCGGCTTTCGCGGCGACTTCTTCGGCGGCTTTGGGTGGTGCGGTTTGCGCGCTTTCACCAGCTTCCGGTTCCGTTGAGACATCGGGCTCCTGCGCAGGCAGGATCGCCTCCGGAGGCTCCGGCTGCGCGAGGATCGTTTCGAGCAATTCGATGTCCGTCATGATGCGCGCCGACTCGATGCCGAGCTCCTGCGCGTCATGCTCGAGCACGGCAATGAGCAGATCGTAGTAATCGCCCTCGCACTTGAGCGCCTTGGCGATCTGCGGCAGCGTCTTTTCGTGGAACGTGCGCAGTGTGCCTTCGCCCGGTCCGAGGTATTCCAGCAGCTGCTGGCGCGCTGTGTCCTCAGACATGGTGCGATCAATATAATATGTGCTGCCGTAGAGACCGTAGAGCACACGCTGGGCGTCAAAGTAGCCAAGGCGCATATTCTGGCGGCTCTGTTCGGCGTCGAAGTTCAGAATGTTGCCGAGATCGACCGTCGGTCCGATCGTCGTCACGTGCACGTCGTCCGGGATGCGGAAGCGCTTTTCAATGCCGAAGCCGAAAATGCGCAGGGCGATGATGTCTTTGCAGCCGTTTTCCACCAGCGCGTGGATAGGAACCACGTCCTGCACGCCGCCATCGGCATAGTATTTTCCGCCGAGCTTTTCGAGCCGGAACGCCGGCAGGTACGCGCTCGCGAGCAGCATATCGCACAGTTCGTCCTTATCGAGGTCGGAGGCTTTGAGTTCCAGCTCCTGATGGTCGGACAGGGAGTAGGTGACGATGAAAAAGTCTGTGTCCGAGTGACAAATTTTGTCTGCGTCCACGACCTCGGCGACCCAGTTGCGCAGCGGCGTTACGTCAAAGCCGCGGTTGCGCACAATGTCAGCCACGCTGCGCAGTGTGCTCTTGAGCTCGGAGAGCGGGATGTCGCGGTTCATGAGCCGGCGCATTTCCTCGTCGTCCACATCCATGACCTGGGAAAAGTGAATGTTGTTCCAGACGTTTTCGGCTTTTTCCAGGTCGTCCATGACGATCATGGCACCGTTGAGCGCGCCGACGGATGTGCCGGACACGGCGGAAAAGCGGATGCCGGCTTCGCGCAGGGCTTTCCACGCGCCGATCTGGTAAGCGCCCTTTGCGCCGCCGCCTTCGAGCGCCAGACCATAGGTTTTGTTACGATCCAGTTTCAGTTCCATGTCGGTTCTCCAATCTGTAGATTTTCGCGGCACAGGGCGGCAGATCCAATGCACCTGCGCCGTCATGTATGGCAATGTGGGTGTTGTCGAAGCAGTCGACAGCACAGTCATAGTCGCTGCGGACGAATGCCAGCCTCGTCTCTTCGCGCAGGCCGGAGCCGGGGCGGGTGAGCTCCACGTGGCAGTGCACCGGATGCGCCGCGCGGTTGACGAGCAGCAGCAGCGCTTCGTCCTCCGCCTCCTCGCCAAAGGCGTCACGGCTGTCCGTGATGACGCGCAGAACGCACAGCACATCGACCGCCGGGGCGAACACGGCGACCTCGCCGCGCGTGAGCGCCGGGTGCGCGTGGCGCAGGGTTGTCAGCTGCGCATACCACTGCAGCATCTGCGTGTCGCACATCTGCAGCGGTGCACGGTTGAACGGGTCGCACAGCCCCTGCATACCGGCTTCATCGCCGTAGTAGATCGACGGGATGCCCGGCAGCCAAAACTGCACGGCTGCTGCCAGATGTTGCAGCTGCGCTCCGCGCGCGGCCATGGCGTCCGTGATCTCAAGGGCAGCGAGCTCCGTGCGTGTGCGGCTGCGGGGGTCAAAGTCCAGCGCCAGCGCGGAGCGCGTGCGCGCTACGTCGTGGCTTGCCGTCAGATTCATGAGCGCGTAGTACAGCGGCTGCGGATAGTTCAGCCGCTGGCTCAGGAGCAGGTCTGCCAGCGCGTGTGCCGTGCTGCGCCCGGTCAGAAAGGTGATCAGACCGTCGCGCAGGGGATAGTTCATGACGCTGTCGAGCGCGTCGCCGAGCGCGTACTGCCGCCGCGCACCGTAGCTGACCTTCGTCACGGCGTCCTCCCAGACCTCACCGAGGAGCACGCTGTCGGGATCGGCTGCCTTGGCGGCGGTGCGCATATCGCGCAGCACATCGTCCGGCAACTCGTCGGCGACGTCCAGCCGCCAGCCGGACGCACCGTTTTGCAGCCAGGTCTTGAGGATGCTGTGCTCGCCGGTGATCATGTATTTGCGCCAGTCGGGGTTCGCGGCGTTGATCGCGGGCAGGTCCGGGAAATCCCACCAGCATTTGTAGTCATCCGGATAGTGCGCGAAGGTATACCAGCGCGCATAGACAGAGCTCCTGCTGTTGTAGGCACCGCAGCCGGGGTAGTGCCGGAAGCGGTTGAAGTAGCGGCTGTCGGCACCCGTGTGGGCAAACACGCCGTCGAGCACGATGCGGATGCCGCAGTCCGCCGCGGCCGCACAGAGCTTTTGGAAGTCCTTGCTTGTGCCAAGGATCGGGTCGACCTTCCGGTAATCACCGGTGTCGTACCGGTGGTTGGAGGCGCTTTCGAAGATCGGGTTGAGATACAGCACGGTCACGCCCAGTTTTTGCAGGTAGTGCAGCCGGTCGGCGATGCCGCGCAGGGTACCGCCATAGAAATCGACGGGGGCATAGCCACCTTCCGGCGTGTTGACCTGCCACTCAACAGGTTCCTCCCAATCGGCGTGATAATGCACCGTCTGCCCCATGCGGCGGTGGTGCTCCATGCCGCGCTGCGTAGTGGCGGAGCTGTCGCGCGCAAAGCGGTCGGGGAAGATCTGATACATCACGCCGGTGCGAAACCACGCCGGTGTCGTGAATCCGGCGCGATAGACCGTCAGGCGCCAGCCGTCACCCGGCACATCGCACAGTCGGGCGTGCCGGCCGTCCGGTGCGGCACACAGCCAGCGGATGCCGCCGTCATTGCACGCGAGACGGAAACGGTAGTACAGCGCCTGCGGTGCGGCGGGCATGGTCACGGCGGCTTCAAAACCGGCGGGCGTCTGCGTCATGGTGACCGTGTCGCTGTACGCATCGCCGTAGATCTCCACGGCGGCGTCGAACACGAGCGCTTCCGTATCCGTGAAGGCGAGACGTACGGATGCGCCGGTCTCCATCGCGCCGAGCGGGCTGCGGAAGGCCGCATCGGCCGCGTCGTGCTTTGGCGCGGTGTCCTCCGGCAGCAGGAGCAGGTACAGATGCGCGTAGTCCTCTGCCGAGCGCGTGAAGCTGAAATCCTGTGTCATGGCCTGCCGCTGTACGCGGCAGTAGGCATCATGGTCGTCGTGGTAGAGCGCAAGTGCGCGGCGGATGGTATCTGCCAGCTCGTAGGCGTTGAAGTTCGCAAAGGAGAAACCGGTGCCCTCGCCGGTGAACCGGTTATACGGCTGCACACTGTCGCGCAGACCGCCGGTCTCGCGCACGATCGGCAGCGTGCCGTAGCGCATGGCGATCATCTGCGACAGGCCACACGGCTCAAAGCTTGACGGCATGAGCAGAAAGTCGCTGCCCGCGTACACGCGGTGCGACAGCGCTTCGTCGTAGCCAATATACGCGCACAGGCGGCCCTTGTGCCGCCACTCGGCGCTGCGCATGAAGTCCTCGTATTCGGCGTTGCCGGTGCCGAGGAGCACAAACGCCATGTCCTCAGTGTCCATGAGCTCGTCGAGCACGCACTGCACAAGGTCGAAGCCCTTTTGCGGCGTCATGCGCGTGACCATGGCGACGATGGGCGTGTGCGCGCCGATCTCAAGACCAAGCTCCCGGCACAGTGCGGCGTGGCAGGCGGCCTTGCCGCTCAGGTCGCCGGCAGAGTAGGGCGCAGCGATGCCACCGTCGTGCGTGGGGTCGAAGACGGCGGTGTCGATGCCGTTGAGGATGCCGGACAGCTGGTGCTGTCGGGCATTGAGAATGCCCTCGAGTCCTTCGCCGTAAGCCGCCGTGCGGATCTCACCGGCGTAGCTCGGGCTGACGGTGTTGATGTGGTCGGCAAAGACGCAGCCGGCCTTGAGCAGGTTCGCGCAGCCGTTGAGTTCCATGAACTCCGGCGTATAATAACGCGCGTCGATGCCAAGCAGATCCTGCACAAATTCAAAAGAGAACCTGCCCTGATAGGCAATGTTGTGGATCGTCAGCAGCGTCTGTATGCGCGACTGCATCCTGCCGGCGTACTGCGTTTTCATCAGCATGGGCAGCACAGCCGTGTGCCAGTCGTTGCAGTGCAGGATCTCGGGCACAAAGTCCAGCCGTGGCAGCGCCTCCAAAATCGCGCGGGCGAAAAACGCGTACTGCTCGCCCTCGGCCTCGCCGCCGAGATAGATGCGGTCACCGAAATAGAATTCGTTGTCCACGAGGTAAATGACGATGCCGTCGAGCAGCAGCCGCTCGATGCCAACGTATTGATGCCGCCAGCCGAGGTCAATATAAAAATCCGTCAGGTGCGTGACCTGGGGGGCGTATTTTTCCTTGATCACGCGGTGGTACGGCGTAATGATGCGCGCGTCAAAGCCGAGCGCGGCCAAACTTTTCGGCAGCGTGCCGACGACATCCGCAAGGCCGCCGGTCTTGGCCAGCGGTGCGCACTCGGCGGCTGCCAGCAGCACGCCGGGCAGGTCGCAGCGGCCCTTTTCGGCCAGCGCTGCGCGCAGTTCGGGTTTCATGGCGTTCCCTCCTTTACCGGGTCGTGAAGGTGAAGTATACAGTGGCGAGCGGCGGAAGCGTCACGCGCGCCGAGCGGGGGAGTGCGCCAAACGGCGCGTCCTCGCTGCGGATCTCGGGCGCGTTGTGCACGCCGGAACCGCCAAATTCCTCGCTGTCGCTCGAGAGCAGCTCGCGCAGTACGCCGCGCTTGGGCAGGCCGATGACAAAATCGTCATAGCGCACGGGCGTGAAGTTGCACACGCACACGAGCCTGCGGCCGTTGCGTGCCGTGCGCAGGAAGGCAATGGCGCTGCGCTCGGCATCATCGACGTTCAGCCACGTGAAGCCGTCCCAACCGTCGTCTATGTCCCAGAGGGCGCGGCTGCTGCGGTAGCAGGCGTTGAGCGCGCTGCACCATCGCTGCATGGCCCGGTGCATCGGGTAGTCGAGCAGCAGCCAGTCAAGCCCCTGTTTGTAGTTCCACTCGATGAACTGGCCAAATTCCGAGCCCATGAACGTGAGCTTCTTGCCCGGGTGCGCGAACTGATAACCGTAGAGCGCGCGCAGGGTGGCAAACTTCTGCTCATAGGTGCCAAACATCTTGTCGAGCATCGACTTTTTGCCGTGCACGACCTCGTCGTGCGAAAACGCAAGGATAAAGTTCTCGGAGAAAGCGTACATCATCGAGAACGTCAGCTTGTCATGGTGGTATTTGCGGAAGTAGGGATCAAGCTCCAGATAGTCGAGCGTGTCGTGCATGAAGCCCATGTCCCACTTGAAGCTGAAGCCGAGGCCGCCGTCGTAGGGCGGCTTCGTCACGCCGGGATAGGCGGAGGACTCCTCCGCGACCGTTACGCAGCCGGGCCACGCTGTGAGCAAGGTCGTGTTGAGCTTTTGCAAAAAGGAGACCGCGCCGAGGTTGATGTTGCCGCCGTCGCGGTTCGGCGTCCATTCGCCGTCGCGCCGGGCGTAGTTGAGGTACAGCATGGAGGACACCGCGTCCACGCGGATGCCGTCGATGTGATAGCGGTCGAAAAACGACATGGCCGACGAGACGAGAAAGCTCTGTACCTCCGGCATTTCATAGTCGAAAATGAGTGTTCCCCACTCCGGATGCTCGGCCATACGCGCGTCCTTGCACTCGTAGAGCCGCGTGCCGTCAAAGCGCGCGAGTCCATGCGCGTCCTTCGGAAAGTGCGCCGGGACCCAGTCCATGATCACGCCGATGCCGGCACGGTGGAGCGTATCGACAAAGTACATGAAGTCCTGTGGTGTGCCGTAGCGGCTGGTGGGGGCGTAGTACCCGGTCACCTGATAGCCCCACGAACCCTCGTAGGGGTATTCCGTCACGGGCAGCAGCTCCACGTGCGTATAGTGCATGGCCCTGCAATAGTCCGCAAGGTCGTCCGCGACCGAACGGTACCATGGCAGACCGGTTTCCGGCCGGCGCCAGGAGCCGAGGTGCACCTCGTAAATGCTCATTGGCGCGCGGTACACGTCGTGCGCGGCACGGCGGCGCAGATAGCTCCGGTCGTGCCAGACGTAGCCCTCGAGCGCCCAGACCTTCGATGCCGTGGCGGGGCCGGTCTCGCAGTGCGCGGCAAAAGGGTCGGCCTTGAGCACCGTCTGCCCGTCGGGCCCGGTAACGGCGTATTTGTAGAGCGCTCCATCGCGCAGACCGTCCACGGTCTGCACCCACGTGCCGTCCGGCAGACGGTCCATCGGCGTTGCCGCCGCGTCCCATCCGTTAAAGTCGCCCACGAGCGAGACGCGCTGCGCGTGCGGCGCCCAGACGGCGAAGCGGTGCCCCATCGTGCCGGGGAGTGCGTGGCAGCCGAACGTGCGATAAGCGTGCGCGGCCGCGCCGGTATGAAATTCCTGCAGCTCCGGCTCCGTGAGGGAGCCGGGCGCGCGTCTCGTCTTGTCCATGGCGCGCCTCCAATATCCCAGTCTAACACAATCATTATATCGTGCCCGGCATGAAATTCCAACAGTTTTTTGCTGCCCGGCTTTGACAACGTGTCCCGCAGCCGCTATACTTGGGACATATAGAATGTATTTGGGAGGCGCGGTATGTTTACCTTTAACCACTTTAATTTCAATGTCCTCAATCTGGAGCGCAGCGTGCGCTTTTATCAGGATGCGCTCGGGCTGGAACCCGTGCGCACGAAGGACGCGGCCGACGGTTCGTTCCGGCTCGTATTTCTGGGGGATGGGCACTCGCCGTTTCAACTCGAGCTGACCGGCCTGCGCGACCGCACGCAGCCGTATGATCTTGGCGAGGGGGAGTTTCACCTCGCGTTTTCCGTGCCGGACATGGATGCCGCGCACGCCAAGCACGCGGCCATGGGCTGCATCTGCTTTGAAAATCCCGGTATGGGCATCTACTTCATTGAAGATCCGGACGGTTACTGGATCGAGATCGTGCCGGAAAAGTGAAAGTTTTATAGTAGTGAAAAGCGCCCCACGAAAACGTGGGGCGCGCTTTGTTGGCGATATGTGCGCTCAGTCGTCCGGTGCCGACAGCCGGCAGATGTCGAGCACGGACACCTCGAACGCCGTGCGCTCGACGGCGCCGGTGTCCAGCATCTTGATGTAGCTGCGGCTTTGCAGCCGCCCTTCGAGGGATACGCGTGTGCCCACGTCCCAGAGCGCGGTCTCGCACGCGCGCGCGCCCCACGTGATGCACGGCAGGTAATCACTGCGGCCGTAGTGCCGGTTTACGGCGAGCATCAGGTCGCAGATGTCGCGCCCCATTGGCGTCGTGCGCAGGTTCGGCGGCTTGCAGAGTGTGCCGCTGAGCAGGATCAGGTTGCGGTCATACGGCTCGTCGCTGAGCGAGATATCGCGCGCGAAAACCGTGATGACGAGCTTCGCACCCGGTCCGCGGCGGTTATTAAAGGAGCGCACGTCCCCGATCACGCACAGCCTTACCGATTCCTCCAGCGGCATCTCGGCCAGCAGTCGCTCGCGCACGACGACATTCACGCGGTCGACCGTGCCCGAGAGCCGCTGCGTCTCGAGCGGGAAGGTGAAAAAGCGCTCCTGCCGGTTTTCATGCGACAGCACGGGCGGTGCCGCCAGCGTGCCGCAGAGCTCGGCATAGTTGTTTTGTTCCAGTTCGTCCATGTGCTGCACCTCTCTTGTTGGGTACCACAGCCTATGTGCCGGCGATGGGAAATATGCGTCTTGTGAAATGTGGCAGGACGCGGTATAATATCAACATCTATTTTTTGTGTCTCATCAGAAAGGACGAACGATCATGGAACTTCGAGAGATTCTTTCCCGCTGCGACCACACGCTCCTGCGAGTGGATGCCACTGCGGCGGAAATCCGCGCCCTCTGTGACCAGGGTATGCGTTACGGCTGTGCCAGTGTGTGCATTCCGCCGTGCCATGTCGCCGGGGCAAAGAAATATGTCGGCAATCGTCTGCGCATCTGCACGGTTATTGGCTTCCCGAATGGGTACAACACACCGGCGGTCAAAGCGTTTGAGGCGGCCGAGGCCATCCGCAACGGTGCCGACGAGGTGGATATGGTCATCAACCTGGCCATGGTTAAGGATGGCTGCTGGGATGATGTTGCGGCCGATATCCGCGCCGTGCGCGAGGTCAGCCGCGGCCGCATTCTCAAGGTCATCATTGAGTGCTGCCTGCTGACCGAGGAGGAAAAGCGTATGCTTTGCCGCATCGTGTCCGACAGTGGGGCCGACTATATCAAGACATCTACCGGCTTTTCCACCGGCGGCGCCACGGCGGACGATGTGCGCCTGCTGCGCGCCTGCTGCCCGCCGCACGTGAAGGTCAAGGCTGCCGGCGGTATCTCCAGCCTTGCGGATGCAGAGGAGTTCATCCGCCTCGGCGCTGACCGCCTTGGCACGAGCCGCATCGTGAAGATCGCCATGGCACAGGAGCAGCAGGCTGCACAGGCAGCGGCTGCGCCGCAGCAGCCGGAAGCGCCTGAACAGTCGGAAGCGCAGCAGGATACCACCTACTGAGTCTGCCGAGAGGTAAGCTTTTGCCGTACGGTTCGTCCCAGCCACACGCCGGGGATGGCCAACAGAAACCAGAACAGGGTATACAGCGGGCAGATTTGCCCGAGGACGTTGAGCGGCCGGTCTGCATAGTTCCAGACATTCCAGCCGAGACGCAGGTTAACGAGCACGCCTGTGAAATACTCCACCGTCGTGACTGCTGCCGCGCACAGCGTCCAGCGCCGCCAGAGCACGGTGCGCTCGCGCCCCGCGATCAGATAGATCAGCACTGCGCACACGCCGCCGCACAGCAGCATCGACCAGTGTGTTCGGCCGCGCCAGAGCAGCTCCAGCCCGCCGTAGCCCAGCCCGCCGGCAGTGAATACACCGCCGTATTCCAGTACTTTCATATTGGATTCGCCTCCGTGGGGGAGTATGTCCCCGCACGGCGAAATTCAGTCCGCCTTTTTTCCTTGCCGGTGCAGAAAACCCTTGACAGACTGCGCCGGGGCTGTTATAGTATAAAAGCTGACAACAAAGTGGGCGCCTTTTGGGCAGCCTCACCCGGCCGCAAAGGCGGTCCGCGGTCAATAAAACCCGCTCCCATTCGGGAGGTATGTGTGTTTTATGTACGCGGATGTGTCTTGCATCCGTGCTTTTTTGTTCTCGGAGCCACCGCTCCCGATGCAACCAATGGAGGTGTGTTCGTATCGCAACTGCAAACTATCAGATCAACGAAGAGATCCGCGATAAGGAAGTCCGCGTCATCGGCGCTGACGGCGCTCAGCTCGGCATCATGTCTTCGGCTGCCGCACTCGAGATCGCTGAGGGTAAAGACCTCGACCTCGTGAAGATTGCTCCGGGTTCCAACCCGCCTGTCTGTAAGATCATGGACTACGGCAAGTACCGTTTCGAGCAGGCCAAGCGCGAGAAGGAAGCCAGAAAAAATCAGCATGTGATCGAAGTCAAGGAGATCCGTATGTCGCCCGGCATCGGCGAGAACGACTTCAACACCAAGCTGAAAAACGGCCAGAAGTTCCTGCAGGGCGGCGACCGCCTGAAGGTGACGATCCGCTTCCGCGGCCGTGAAATGGCGCACACCAACATCGGTGAACAGCTCCTGCGTGATTTTGCCGCCAAGTGCGCGGACATCGCCAACCTCGACAAGCAGCCCAAGCTGGAGGGACGCAATATGTCCATGTTCCTGTCGCCGAAGCCGCAGAACACCAATAATAAGAAGTAAGCAAACCAAGGAAGGAGAAAATACAATGCCCAAACTGAAATCTCACAGTGGCGCGAAGAAGAGATTCAATCTCACCAAGAACGGCAAGGTCAAGCGTGCCCATGCGTTCAAGAGCCACATTCTTACCAAGAAGGATACCAAGCGCTGCCGTCGTCTGCGTTCCACCACTTATGCGGATGCGACCACTGAAGCGACCATCAGAAAAATGATTCCTTATAAATAAGGATTGACCGCACAATAGGAGGAAACAACAATGGCAAGAGTTAAGGGCGCGATGATGACGCGCAAACATAGAAAAAAGATCCTCGGTCTGGCCAAGGGCTATTGGGGCAATAAGTCCCGCCACTATAAGATGGCCAACCAGCAGATGATGAAGTCCGGCCGCTACGCTTATGTCGGCCGCAAGCAGAAGAAGAGAGACTTCCGTCAGCTCTGGATCACCCGTATCAGCGCCGGCTGCAAAGCCAACGGCATGAACTACTCCACCTTTATGCACGGCCTGAAGCTGGCCGGCATCGACATGAACCGCAAGATGCTCTCTGAGACTGCGATCCATGATCCCGCTGCGTTCACCGCTCTGTGCGAGCAGGCGAAGGCTGCCCTGAACTGAGTTTTATAAGTCGAAGCCCCCGGATGCGGTTCTCCTGCATCCGGGGGCTTTTTCTATGTTGTCCGCTTTGCCGGACCTGTGCATTTCTTTTATTCCTTCGTCTCCGAGACCTCGACCGGTTTCTCTTCCTCCGTGAGGACCACCGGCACGAACTGCTTGGCAATTTTGTTGTTGCCGGATTTGGCGCTGAAGTAACCAATGATGCTGAATGTGAGTGCGCCGACAAAGTTCACGAACAGATCCTGCATCGTATCGTACAGACCGATATCCAGGTAGCCGCCAAGGCCGAGCGACTCGCCGTTGACTGCCACATCCGTGATGTTATCCACCAGAATGGGAATGTTGCTGTTCGTCGGATCCAGCGTCACAGAGGCGAAAGAGTGGATGATCGTATCCTTCTGCATATCCATGTGGAACCAATAATCCATCGAGAACTCAAAAAATTCCCACAGCACACCGACCGTCATGGAAAAGCAGAACGCCACCAGCGCCAGAAACACCGGCGAGAGCTTAAAATGCTGCGGCTTGTTGCGGTTGAGCAGGTCCACCATGGCAAAGCCGAACGCCGCGCTGATAAAGCCCGTTGTCGTGTGCAACATGGAATCCCAGTGCGGGTATGTGATGAAATAGCTCTTGAGCTCACCGAGAATTTCTGCTGCGAAAATAAAGATCAGGATGATGATCTCCAGCGTGCTCGGCAGCTCAATGCGGAAGTTGCGCTCCACAAATCGCGGCAGCATGAACAAAATCAGCACCAGCACACACACGAACGTGCTTTCATAGTTTTTATGGATGATCGTCATGATCATGACGCCGATCACAATCAGACGCAGGATCCAGTAGACGGCTACGACTGCTGGTTTCGGTTTGTATTTCTGGTTTTCCTGCTCCATTTTTTTCAGGATCTTCGGGTCGCTCATATTTATCCTCACTTCTCTGTTTCTCTGCTTGTCTTGCCTTAGGCTGCGGTCGTCGGCTGACGCCGGTCCACGATCCGGCGTGCCACTACGTAGATGATCAGGTATAGCACCAGCGACAGTGCGAGCGCCGCAAACACGTCCAAAATGGAGTGCTGCTTGACGAACACCGTCGCCGCGCAGATCGCAACGGCAATGATGACAGCCGGGATGCGTACCTTTTTTAAATACTGGCTATCGAATGTCGCCGCCAGCACGCCCATACAGCCAACGACATGCATACTTGGCAGAACGTTTGTCGGGGTGTCGGCCGAATAGGTTGCGTTGACCAGCCAGCCGCACAGCGTGCTCGTGTCCACCACGGACGGACGCAGCAGCTGGCAGTTCGGCCAGACCATGCAGATTGTCAGTGAGATGGAAAAGCCCGCAATGATGAACGCCGCGTAGCGGATAAACGCACGGCGATCGTCTTTGAGCAGCGTCACAACGACCGGAACGATCAAAAACGGGTACCAGAGCACATATGCCAGAATAAATCCCGGCAGAAACGGGATCTTGTCATCCAGCGGCAGATAGGACACAAAGCATCCCTCCGTCGAAGGTACCATGCGCTCGACCAGCGCAAACCAGATCAGATAAATGGGCAAATACAGCACCAGTAGCACATATTTGTGTTCCTGAATATATTTCTTCATAAAGCTGTCTCCTTATACATGAAAGCGCTTACCTTTTCGATCAGACACTGGCCTCAATCTCCGTGATGCGGCCCAGAAGCCGGATCAATTCCCGGGAATCCCGCTCGCCTAGCTGCTCCAGAACACGCTCGACGTGTGCACACAAGGCTGCGTGCGTTTGCTCTGCCGTCCGGCGGCCAAGCTCCGTCTGCCGCACGACGACGCGGCGCCGGTCATGGCTGTCGGCGCAGCGGCACAGCATTCCTTTTTCCTCCAGCGCGCGCAGCATGGCCGCTGTGCGCGGCGCGCTCACTCCCAGGATTTCGCTCAGTGCGCCCGGCGTGCTGAGCCCGTCCTGCTCGCTGAGGTAGTTGAGCAGGAAGTTTTCACCTTTCAGATGCTCCTGCACGCTCTGCGGTATGCAGGAACGGTTCAAAGAAGTAACCGTCAGCAGCAGTTGCTCGGTCAGTTGCTGCAATTCCATGAACCAGCCTCCTTTTGTTAACCCCGTTAATCAGTTGATCAGGTGTCTTATGATGGTAACACTCTGTCTGTGGATTGTCAATCCCATTTGATGGGGTTTTAAGTTTTTTCACGAGCGGCAGTTCTTCGACTCCAGACTGGCTATCCGGTGTTTGGTATAACATGGCGCGTTCGATTCCAAAACCAGATTTTTTGTGGTCACAAAAGCAAATTGATGAAACATTTTTTCCGTCTCAAACATTATAATCATTGACGGAGGGGCACATTTGTGTTATTTTATGAAGAGAATGTAAACAATGTCACATTCTGCCCTCGCACCTTTTCCTTCAGCATATACGCGCGATCTCTCCTTATCGATCACCAGCTCTTGTGAAAGGCGGATGTAATAACTATGAAAAAAGCAACCCATCGCAAACAGGTATTTCTGATTGCCCTCTTCGTATTGGCATTCACGCTGTCGCTGATCTCGTTTGGCACGACACCGGCGGCTGCCGGTGATGTGGCAGGCGTAAGCACGCACCTGTTTCTGACCGTGCGGAACGACTACGATCATGACGCGGTCTTTACCGTTACATATACGGACGCGCTTGGCACGCACACGCAGACATACTACCCCGGCATGGAAGTGACGGCTTGGTCTCCCGTGACGATCACCTGCACCAATCACCATGTCGAGGATTGGAGCATTGATGCGGATGTTCAGGAAGCCGGCATTGCTGGCGTCGGCGGTGTGACCTATCCCGGCGGTACTGGCATCCATGTCAAGGGCACGAACACGATCAAGGCTTTTGCCACAAACTTTGGGTTGCACTACATGAATATTGTGGTTGTTCTTGGTGACGGCGTTGACTCTGGTGATAACGGCGGCTCCGGTGGCAACGGCGGCTCCGGCGACAACGGTGGCAACGACGGCTCCGGCGATAACGGCGGAAACGGCGACAACGGCGGTAATGGCGGAAACGGCGACAACGGCGGTAACGGCGGAAACGGCGACAACGGCGGAAACGGCGACAACGGCGGTAACGGCGACAACGGTGGCAACGGTGGCAACGGCGACAACGGTGGCAACGGCGACAACGGCGGTAACGGCGACAACGGCGGTAACGGCGACAACGGTGGCAACGGTGGTAACGGCGACAACGGCGGTAATGGCGACAACGATGACAACGGTGGCAACACGCCCGATGGCGGCAACGATGACAATGGCAACAATACCACCGACGGTGGTAATACCCCGGGCACCGGTACCAAGTCCAACACGCCAAAGACCGGGGATGTGCGCCTGATTTGGCTTGTTGTCCTGTTGGCTGTGATCTTTGCGGCGACCTTTATTGCGACGTATCTGAACCGCAGAAAGAACAAACACCACAGCGCCTGAGCGCATCTCTGAAGTGATTCAAAATGGGCAGCGTCATCCGACACTGCCCATTTTCTTATCAGGAGACTTGTATGAAAAAATCCATTCTTATTACGATCCGAGTCGTCTGTATTGTCGGTTTTCTGGTCTGTGCCGGCGTTCTCGGCTGGTACTGGCACAGCGACTGCAGTGACCGCGCGGTGGCGGAGGCCCTCATCGCCGAGCGTGATGCGGCAGGCATTGCTGCCAGCGAGCAGATACAGGCGCTCACGGTCACAAATCCGGACACGATCGGGTGGCTGCGGATTGACGGTACGAACATCAACAACGTCGTCATGTTTGCCCCCGACACGCCGGGCAAGTACCTGCACATGGACTTCTACGGCAAGTGGTCGTACCGCGGCACGCTGTATGTCGCCGAAAACTGCGATGTGCGCACGGCGGACAACATCCTCATCTACGGGCACCACATGAAAGACGGCAGCATGTTCGGCTCCCTGATCTCCTACAAGGATGCGGCATTTCGCGCTGCGCACCCGATCGTGCAGTTTGATACGCTCTACGCCTCCCATTCGTATGAGGTCGTGGCCGCGATCGAAACGGAAATCCCCGCTGAGGGCTCTGACGCCTTTCGATATTATGACTGCGTCGGCACGGACGCGCAGCAGTTTGCGCAGTATTGCGCATTCATTGAAGAAAACCGCTGCTACGACACCGGCATCACGATCCGGCCCGGTGACCGGCTGCTCACGCTGTCCACCTGTGCATACCACACTGCAAACGGCCGCTTTCTGGTCGTGGCGCGGCAGATCGACTGAAGCGGCTACGGAAAAACCGAACGTTCCGTTTGGGAACTTCGACTTGTACGGACAAGACAACAAGCACTGACAGGGCACAGCAATGCCCATGAGATAAAAAGCACCCCCGGATGCAGAGAGCTTGCTTTCTGCATCCGGGGGTTCATTCGCTGCCTGTTTTAACGACGGGCAGAATTATTGGAATCAAAACCGGAACTCAAAATCGAGATCGGAAATGCTGACGGTGTCGCCTTCCTCGATGCCCATGGCCTCAAGCCGGTCAAACAGACCGGACTGGCGCAGCACACGGTCAAAGTACATCCGCGACTCGTAGTCGCCGAAATTGATCGTGCTCATGAGCCGCTGCAGCCACGGCCCCTCGACGACCCAGAGATCGTCAAAGTGGCGGATCTGGAGCTCGTCGCTCGTGCCGACTTCCGGCTCGGGCGGGACATAATCCGCCTCATACGGCGGCATCGGCGGGATCTCGGCGAGCTTTGCCGCACAGGCTTGGATGAGCTCGCGCGTGCCGGTATGGGCGGCGGCGCTCATTTCAAAGAATTCGTAGCCCTGTGCTTCGACGTGCGCGCGCAGACGGTCGATATTCGTGCGGTCGTCGCCGAGCAGGTCGCATTTATTGGCGGCGACAATCTGCATACGTGATGCCAGCACGTCACTGTAGGCGTGCAGCTCGGCGTTGATGGCTTCAAAGTCCTCGACCGGGTCACGCCCCTCGCTGCCGGAGACGTCCACCAGATGCACCAGCAGGCGGCAGCGGTCAATGTGACGCAGGAAGTCGTGGCCGAGGCCGGCGCCGTCGCTCGCGCCCTCAATGATGCCCGGAATGTCCGCCATGACGAACGAAGAACCTTCCGATACATATACGACGCCCAGGTTCGGGAAGAGGGTAGTGAAGTGGTAGTTTGCGATCTTCGGATGCGCCTTGGACACCACAGACAGGAGCGTGCTCTTACCCACGTTCGGGAAACCGACGAGCCCCACGTCCGCCAACAGCTTCAGCTCGAGCAGGATCGTGTGGCTCTCGCCCGGAAGTCCGGGTTTTGCAAAGCGCGGCACCTGCCGCGTCGGAGTAGCGAAGTGCTGGTTGCCCCAGCCGCCGCGCCCGCCGCGCGCTGCCACGAACGGCTCACCTGAGGACATATCGTGCATGATCGCGCCGCTGTCCGCGTCGCGCAGCAGTGTGCCGCGCGGCACACGGATGTGCAGGCTCTGGCCCACGCGGCCGGAACAGCGCTTGCCCTGACCGTCGGCACCGTTGGCGGCCACATATTTGCGCTTGTAGCGAAAATCCATGAGTGTGGACATATTGTCGTCTACTTCAAAGATAATGTCACCGCCGCGCCCGCCGTCGCCGCCGTCCGGGCCGCCGGCAGCCACGTATTTCTCGCGGTGAAAGGTCACTGCGCCGTTGCCGCCGTCGCCTGCGCGCACGGTGATGGTCACTTTATCAACAAATGGCGAAGCCATGGTCATTCCTCACTTTCGTTGCCGGGCAGCCCGGCGGGGGATAGAAAAACGGGGCGGGCGCGATGCCCACCCCGTCTGCGATTACTGTGCGATCTCTTCGTAAACAGAGACCTGCTTGCGATCCTTGTCCTTGCGCTCGAACTTCACGACGCCGTCCACGAGGGCGAAGAGCGTGTCGTCCTTACCCTTGCCGACGTTGATGCCGGGGTGGATCTTCGTTCCGCGCTGTCTGACGAGGATGTTGCCGGCCAGAACAAACTGGCCGTCGGCTCTCTTGGGGCCAAGGCGCTTCGACTCACTGTCGCGGCCGTTCTTGGTGGAACCCATGCCTTTTTTATGTGCCATTTCGAATTACACCTCCATGTGTCAAAATCAGTTGCGGAAATCAGGCCTCGATCTTCGTGATCTCAACCTTGGTGTAGGGCTGTCTGTGGCCCTGTGTTCTGCGATAGCCTTTTTTCGGCTTCATCTTGTAGACGCGGATCTTCTTGCTCTTGCCGTTTTTGACGACATTGCCGGAAACGACGGCGTTTTCCACCACGGGGGTGCCGAAAACAGCCTTGTCCTCGTCGATGACAGCCAGAACGCGGTCAAACTTCACAGCCTCGCCGGCCTCGACATCCAGCTTCTCGACGAAGATGACATCGCCCTCGGCCACGCGGTACTGCTTACCGCCGGTAACGATGATAGCGTGCTTCAAACTCGTTGCACCTGCCTCTCTGTAGAGTCTCGCTCTTGTGGGCGGGAGGCGTACCTCCGCTTTGTACCCACTCAATGCGGCCTTGACAGTTTATCATCCCGGACAGGTTTTGTCAACGGTTTTTCCCGGGACATGGCGAAGTTTTTCACGGGAAATGCGCGAGAGCGTAATATTATAATGTAGTATGCCCCGCGTTGGACGAGAAAAATCACGGCGCTGATTTCAGCGCCGTGATGTTACGTCATGGGAAACTCAGCCGCAGATGGCCTTCGTATCGCGGGCGATCACAAGCTCCTCGTTCGTCGGGATGACGAACACCTTGACCTTGGAGTCGGGTGTGGAGATCATGATGTCTTCGCCGCGCTTGCTGTTGGCTTCCGGATCGATCTTCACGCCCAGATAGCCGAAGTACTCGGCGATGGCAGCGCGGGAGGACTTGCTGTTCTCACCGACACCGGCGGTGAAGATGATGGCATCGACACCGTTCATGGCCGCGACGTAGGAGCCGGCAACCTTGGCGACCCAGTAGTGGAACAAATCCAGCGCGAGCTGCGCGCGCTCGTTGCCCTCGGCAGCGGCTGCGTCGAGATCGCGGAAGTCGGAGCTGACGCCGGAGACGCCGAGCACGCCGGACTTCTTGTTGAGGATGTTGAGCATCTCGTCGATGCTGATGCCGTACTTGTTCATGATAAACTGGATGACACCGCTGTCGAGATCGCCGCAGCGGGTGCCCATCGGCAGACCGACCAGCGGCGTGAAGCCCATGGACGTGTCGACGCACTTGCCGCCGTCGATCGCGCAGATGGAGCTGCCGTTGCCCATGTGGCAGGAGATGAGCTTGAGCTCCTCGATGGGCTTGCCCATGAGCTCGGCGCAGCGGGCGGACACGTAGCGGTGGCTCGTGCCGTGGAAGCCGTAGCGGCGGATGCCGTCGTTCTGGTAATAGTCATAAGGAATGGCGTACATATAAGCCTTGCCGGGCATGGTCTGGTGGAACGCGGTGTCGAACACGGCGACCATCGGCACATCGTCGCCCATGACGGCGCGGCAGGCGTTGATGCCGGTGATGTTGGCGGGGTTGTGCAGCGGAGCAAACGGCGTGCACTCCTCGAGCGCAGCCATGACGGCGCCGTCGATCTTGACGGAGCAGGCGAACTTCTCGCCGCCGTGGACGACGCGGTGGCCGACGGCGTCGATCTCCTTCATGGAGGTGACCACACCGTATTCGGCGCTGGTCAGCTTGTCAATGACCGCGGCGATGGCTTCGGAGTGGGTGGGCATCGGCAGGTCTTCGTCAAAGACCGGCTTGCCGCCGATGAGCGGGGTGTGCTTGAGGTGGCCGTCGATGCCGATGCGCTCGCACAGACCCTTGGCCAGAACGTGTTCGGTCTCCATGTCGATCAGCTGATACTTCAGGGAAGAGCTGCCGGCATTGATGACAAGAATTTTCATAGTCAGATTCCTTTCTCATATAAAATATTGTAATTTTCGCAAAACCACAGTATTATGATGCCATAACACTTTTATTGTAATCATTTCGTTGGAAAACGCAAGTATTTTTCGAAAGAAGGTGCAAAAATGGGCAATGTTATCGGCATCGTTGCAGAGTATAACCCGTTTCACAACGGTCATGCACGGCTCATCGAGCAAACGCGCGCGCGCCTGGGGGCGGACTGCCTGGTCGTGTGCGTTATGTCGGGCGACTTTGTGCAGCGCGGCAGCCCGGCGGTGTACGCCAAGTTCGCGCGCGCGGAGGCCGCCGCGCGCTGCGGGGCGGATCTGGTGCTGGAGCTGCCGCTGCCGTGGGCGCTGTCATCGGCGGAGGGATTTGCGCGCGGCGCCGTGGGGCTGCTGGGCAGCCTCGGTGTCGTGACACATTTGAGCTTTGGTAGCGAGTGCGGCGAGCTGGAGCCGCTGCAGCAGGTGGCCGAGGCGCTGCTCGATCCGCTGCTGGGCGAGGACCTGCGCGCTGAGCTGCAATCCGGCATCCCATTTGCAGTGGCGCGGCAGCGGGCGGTCGCGCGGCGCGTTGGCGCGTTGGCGGAGCTGCTGCAGGCACCGAACAATATTCTGTCCGTAGAGTACCTCAAGGCGATCTTTGATCAGCGGCTTGACCTGCACCCGCTGACGATCCTGCGCACCGGTGCGCAGCATGACCACCCGGCAGAGGGAAACGTGCGCTCGGCGAGTGAGCTGCGCACGCGAATCGGCGCGGGGGAGGACGTGTCCGCTTTTCTGCCGCGGGCGGCGGCGGACATGAGTGCCCGGGAAAAAATGCTCGGCCGCGGGCCGGTGCTGCCGGAGGCACTCGAGGGCGCGATCCTCTCGCGTCTGCGAATGTTGCCGCCGGCGACATACAGCGCGCTGCCCGGTGCGTCCGAGGGGCTGGGCAACAGCCTGTACCGTGCCGCGCACGAGGAACCGACACTCGATGGTGTGCTGGCGGCGGCAAAGTCTAAGCGCTACGCGCTCTCGCGCATTCGGCGTATGACGATGTGCGCGGCACTTGGCGTTACCGCCGGTATGGACGTCGGCACGCCGCCGTATGCACGTGTGCTGGCAATCGGCGCGCAGGGCAGGGAACTGTTGCGCGCGATCCATGGACAGGCGTCGGTTCCCGTCATTACGAAGCCGGCTGCCGGACGGAGCCTGTCCGGTGCGGCCGGAGAAGTTTTTGCCCTGACGGCGGACGCGCATGATCTTTACGTGCTCGGCTGCCCCGCCAGAGAGGAACGCCGCTGCGGCGGCGACTGGCGCGCGAGCCCGTTTGTGCTGTGACTGTGATTGTGCGCAAGGTATTCGAAATTTTAATGTGAATATTTTGTGAAATTGATATTGCATTTTTTGCAAAAAGATAGTATAATGCCGTCATATTCATTTGAAGGACAAATGTCCGCGCAATGCGGACATCGTCCGGAGAAGAAATGATTGGAGGAAATACAATGAAAAAAGCGATTGCTCTGCTGCTCGCTCTGGTCATGGTGTTCGCGCTGTGCGCCTGCGGCGGCGGCGACAACGGCTCGGCCAACAACGGTGAGAAGGTCGTTAAGATCGGCGTGTTCGAGCCTGCCAGCGGCGACTCCGGCGCCGGCGGTAAGAAAGAAATGCTCGGTATGCAGTATGCCAACAAGGAGACCCCGACCGTCGAGATCGGCGGCGAGACCTACAAGGTCGAGCTTGTCTACTCCGACAACGGCTCCGACTCTGCGAAGGCTGTCTCGGCGGCTTCCAAGCTCGTCAATGAGAAGGTCTCCATCGTGCTCGGCTCTTATGGCTCCGGCGTGTCCATCGCCGCGTCCGATACGTTCAAGCAGGCCGGCATCCCGGCCGTGGGCGTGACGTGCACGAACCCGAACGTTACGGCCGGCAACAGCCACTACTTCCGCATCTGCTTCCTGGATCCGTTCCAGGGCACGGTCCTTGCCAACTATGCCACTTCCGAATTGAAGGCTACGAAGGCCTACTGCCTTGGCGAGAATGGCAACGAGTATGACCAGGGCCTGGTCACCTTCTTCAAGCAGGCGTTTGAAAAGACCGGCGGCACCGTCGTCACCGACTCGTTCCCGACCAACAACTCCGACTTCAGCTCCTACCTGAATAAGGCCAAGGATCAGGGCTGCGATGTTATCTTCGCACCTGTGTCGATCGCATACTCCACGCAGCTCGTCTCTCAGGCGGCTTCTCTGAACATCGGGATCCCGTTCCTCGGCTCCGACACGTGGGATGACAACATGGTCCTGCAGGCCGCCAAGGGCACCAGCGTGCAGGCTTATGTTTCCACCTTCTACGCAGAAGGCGGCAACCAGACGTTCGATGACGGCATCAAAGCCTATATCAACGGCAATGCCGACGCCAAGACCACCAACGGCGGTGACGATACCATTTCTGCTGTGACGGCCATGGGCTACGACGCTTATTACGTTGCGCTTGAGGCGCTGAAGGCTGCCGGCTCTACCGATCCGGCCAAGGTCATGGAAGCGCTGCCCGGTGTGAGCTATGACGGCGTGACCGGCCACATTGCCTTCGACGAGACCGGCGATGCGACCCGCGACACGGCTTATATCAAGGCCATTGACGCGGACACCAACACGTGGAAGTTTGTGACGCAGCAGAAGGCTTCCTGAGCTTCTGATTTGGTCTGAGATTTAAGAATCCGGGGGGAGCTTCGGCTCCCCCTTTGGGATTTTGAGCCGCTGCGAAAGCCGCGGAAGCTCCACGGTTTTCGCGGCGGCTGAATGTCCGCATTTGTAAACGATAGAGAGGGAAACAGATGGAATTTCTAGTCGCACAAGTTTTATCCGGCGTTTCGCTGGGCGGCCAGTATGCGCTGATCGCCATCGGTTATACGATGGTTTACGGCATTCTGCGTCTGATCAACTTTGCCCATGGCGACGTGTTCATGTGTGCAGGCCTGATGATGGTCTTTATGTGTGCGTCCCTGCCGGTGTACGTGTCCATTCCGCTCATGCTCATGCTGACGGTTCTGCTCGGCTTTATCATTGAGCGTGCAGCCTATAAGCCCCTGCGCAGCGCACCGCGTATGTCCGTCATGATCTCGGCCATCGGCGTGAGCTATCTGCTGCAGAACGTGGCGCTGTATGCCACCGGCGGTCAGCCGCAGACCTATCCGTCGCTGCCGTTCGTGTCCGGCACAATCACGATCCTCGGTGCCTCCACGCACTGGGTCACGGTCATCACGCCCGTGCTCGTGATCGTGCTCGTGCTGTTGCTGCAGTGGCTCATCAACCACACGAAGATCGGTATGGCCATGCGCGCGGTCGCGAAGGATTTCGAGACCAGCCAGCTCATGGGTATCAAGATCAATAAGGTCATCTCCGTGACGTTTATCATCGGTTCGTTTCTGGCGGCTGTCGGTTCGCTGCTGTACTTCACGAACTATCCGACCGTTATCCCGACTTCCGGCGCCATGCCCGGTCTGAAGGCGTTTGTCGCGGCGGTGTTTGGCGGCATCGGCTCGATCCCCGGCGCCGTGATCGGTGCGTTCATCATCGGCATTTGCGAAACGCTGATCAAGGGCACCAGCATGACGGTGTTCTCCGATGCGTTCACGTTCGCGCTGCTGATCGTCGTTCTCGTGGTCAAGCCCACCGGCCTGTTCGGTGAAAAGGCCACGGACAAAGTCTGAGAGGGGGGATCACTGTGCTGAAAGCGAAAGACAAAGAGGCGCGCCGCGGCAACCTGATCACCTTTGCCATTGTGCTCGTGCTCACGCTCGTGGTTATGGTGCTCGAGAACGTCATGGATCCCGGCTCCCTGCTCTTTACGGTTATTAAAAAAGGTGCGGTGTACTCGCTCGTCGCCGTGTCCATGAACCTGCTCAACGGCTTTACCGGCCTGTTCTCACTCGGTCAGGCGGGTTTCATGCTCCTCGGCGCGTATGCCTATGCGATCTTCATGATCCCGGATGCGGCGCGTGACAGCGTGTATTACCTGTTCGAGGGTTCGAGCATTCACTTCTCTTTCCAGGAGATGTTCCAGCACCTGTTTGGCGCCACCGGTTTTGGCGTCGCGGTGAGTCTGGTGCTTGGCGTGCTTGTGGCCATTATTTTTGCGGGTTTGGTCGCTGCGTTCTTTGCGTATCTGATCGGCTTGCCGGTTCTGCGCCTCAAGAGCGACTATCTGGCCATCGCCACGCTCGGCTTTGCCGAGATCCTGCGCGCCATCTTCCAGTGGCAGACGCTTGGCAAGGTCACCAACGGCGCCAACATCCTCAAGGGCTATCCGACGTTTGCGGATTTTAACATCACGAACGCTTCCGGCAAGGTGCTCTTCCGTCTGAGCGCGGTCATACCGATCCTGCTGGCCGGCATCTGCATCTTCCTCATTGTTCTGCTCATCAACTCGTCCTACGGCCGTGCCTTCAAGGCCATCCGTGACGATGAGATCGCGGCGGAAGCCATGGGCGTGAACCTCGAGAAACATAAGAGCCTGTCGTTTGTCATCAGCTCGTTCTTCGCGGGTGTGTCGGGCGCGCTCTTTGCCATGTTTGCAACGACCGTGCAGGCCAAGGTATTCACCTCGGCCATGACGTATGAGATCCTGCTTATCGTCGTCATTGGCGGCATCGGCTCCGTCTCCGGCAGCTGCATCGCCTCCTTCCTGTACATCGCCTGCTCCGAGTGGTGGCTGCGCTTCCTCGATAATGAGGCGTACATCGGTTCGTTCAAGGTGCCGCTGCTGCGCAACGGCTTCCGTATGGTCGTATTCTCGATCGTCATCATGATCGTTGTGCTCTTCTTCCGCAAGGGCATCATGGGTGAGCGTGAGCTGCCGGATCTGTTCCGCAAGCGGCCCAAAAAGGCGAAAAAGAACGTAGTTGAGGAGGGCAAAGCAGATGAGTAAAGACATCCTCAGCGTGGAAAATATCACGATGCAGTTTGGTGGCGTCGTAGCGGTCAACAACCTGTCGCTGCACATTCCTGAGGGGCAGATCGTGGCGCTCATCGGCCCGAACGGCGCCGGTAAGACCACGGCTTTCAACTGCATCACCGGTGTGTATGAGCCGACGAATGGACTCGTCAAATTCCTCGACGAGCCGATGGTCCGCAACCATCCGACCGGGAAGATGAAAAAACTCTACAAGGGCGAAAATCCGCTGCTCTACACGGCGGAGTATCATCCGGAAAACGAGACGAAAGAGCAGATGCTCGCGCGCGACCCGCTGGCCGGGACGGGCAAGATCATCTCGCCGACGCCGGACAAGATCACGCAGCTCGGCATTGCCCGCACGTTCCAGAACATTCGCCTGTGGAAGAGCATGACGGTGCTTGAAAACGTGCTCGTGGCAAAGCATATGCGCGCCAAGCAGAACGTGTTTTCCGCGACCTTCCGCGGCAACGCCAAGGAAGAAAAGCGTATGCGCGACGAGACCATGGCCCTGCTCGTGGAGCAGGGGCTGGAGAAATATAAGGACGACATCGCGACGAGCCTGCCGTACGGCATTCAGCGCCGGCTGGAGATCGCCCGCGCACTGGCGACGGACCCGAAGCTGCTGCTGCTTGACGAGCCGGCGGCCGGTATGAACCCGCAGGAGACGCTCGAGCTCGCAGCATTCATCCACGAGCTGCGCGATAAGTACGGCCTGACGATCTTCCTGATCGAGCACCACATGGATCTGGTCATGCGGATCTCCGATTACATCTATGTGATCGACTTCGGCAGCAAGATCGCCGAGGGCATCCCGCAGGAGATCCAGAACAATCAGCACGTCATTGACGCCTATCTGGGGGTTGTGGAAGATGAGTGAAACGATTCTGAAAATTGAAGACCTGCAGGTGCACTACGGCGGTATTGAGGCCGTCAAAGGCATTTCGTTCGATGTGCAGGAGGGGCAGATCGTGACGCTGATCGGCTCCAATGGCGCCGGCAAGAGCTCTACGCTGCGCACGATTTCCGGCCTCGTCAAGCCGAGCGGCGGCAAGATTACGTTCCGTGGGGAAGACATCACCGGCAAGGACCCGACCCAGATCGTGACGCAGGGCGTGACCCTCGTGCCGGAGGGACGCCGCATTTTCCCGGACATGACCGTGTTGGAAAACCTCAAGATCGGCGCCTATCTGCGCAAGGACGATCTGTCGGAGGATCTTGAGTGGGTGTACAGCCTGTTCCCGCGCCTGAAGGAGCGCAGCTGGCAGGCCGGCGGCACGCTCTCCGGTGGTGAGCAGCAGATGCTCGCGGTCGGCCGCGCGCTCATGAGCCGCCCGAAGCTGCTCATGATGGACGAGCCGTCGCTCGGACTCGCACCGCTGGTCGTGCGCGACATTTTCTCCATCATCCAGGAGATCAACAAGCAGGGCGTGACCATTCTGCTCATCGAGCAGAACGCGAACATGGCGCTCAAGATCGCCGATATCGGCTACGTGCTCGAGACCGGCCGCATCACGCTTACCGGCAGCGGTCAGGAGCTGCTGACCAATGACGCGGTGCGCGCGGCGTACCTCGGTGCATAACTGTATATACAAGTCAGACGGGAGACTGCCTACGGGCGGCCTTCCGTTTTTTCGGAACATTTCTTGACCGTGCGCGTCCAATCCTGTACAATGCAGTTGAAAACCATCGAACCATAGAGGTGTACTATGAAAAAGATTTTTTCCGGATTTCTGGTGCTGTGCCTGTCGCTTGCGTTGCTGACCGCGTGTGGAAGCGGCGTACAGCCCGGCAAAACGGTGGCGGCCGGCGGCCTGACCTTTGCCAAAAGCTATCATGAGGTCTATTCCGCGTTGACCGACGCGCAGAAGACAATCGCGGAGCGCGACACGGCGCTGGGCATGGCCAACGGTACGTCCGGTGACACGGAGGCCGGCGGCAAAGGTGATGGCGAGGGCACGTTCTACTCCGGCACGAATGTGCAGGTCGCCGGTGTGGATGAGGGCGACATCGTCAAGACAGACGGCACGTATATCTATATTCTGCGCGGCAGCGAACTGATTGTCATGCAGGCGGACGGCGCGGACGTCACGGACGTGTCCAACACGTTTGTCGGCCAGGACTGGGAGCAGACAACGACTGAGGACGGCCGGGCCCACACGCAGGAAAAGCTGCCGTTGGAGCTGTATCTGTCGGATGGCAGCGCGGTCGTTGTCTCGTCCTATACCGACTGGACCGGCAGCGCTCCCGCTTCCGATATTGCTAAGGGCAGCGGCAGCAACTATGTTGTGGTCGATATTTATGACATCACGGATCCGGCGGCTCCGACGCTGGTCAAGTCGCTCGGACAGGACGGCTATGAGATCGCCTCGCGCATGATCGGCGGCGTGCTCTATCTGTGCACGTCGTATTATCCCGACACGCCGGAAAAGGGCGACGAGAGCACGTACGCGCCCCGGCTGTACGATGGAGACACGGCGTCGGTCGTGCCGTGTGACAGCATTGGCCTCATGCCGTATGCCAACTCCATGACTTATGCGGTCGCGGCGTCGTATGACATCGCGTCCGGCACCCGGCTCTCCAGCCAGTCCGTGCTCGGCGGTGGAGAAACGGTGTACATGACGGCGGAGAATCTCTACCTGTGCGCGAGTGTCTACGACGACGGTGCGGGCGAACCGTATAAAGACGGCGACTACACGGTCACGGACTATACCTCGGGTGTGAACACGGCGGTCAATCGCTTCGCGATCGTTGACGGCAAGCTCGCCTTCGCCGCCAACGGCGCCGTGCCCGGCGCACTCAAAAACCAGTTCTCGCTCGACGAGCAGGACGGCTATCTGCGCATGGCCACGACCGAGCAGACGTATTCCTACAGCGTCTACCGCGATGAAAAGCACGATTTTGAAAACACAAAGGCCAACGACGATGCCGCGCAGACGCGCAATGATGTCTACGTGCTCGACAGCGGCCTGAACACGGTCGGCAGTGTGGCCGGGCTTGCGAAAGGGGAGACGGTGTTTTCCGCGCGCTTTGACGGGGATTACGGTTATCTGTGCACCTACCGCCAGACGGACCCGGTCTTTGCGGTCGATCTTACCGACCCGGCAAATCCGAAGGTCGTCGGTGAGCTCAAGCTCAGCGGCTATTCCGATTATCTGCACGTCTGGTCGGACGGCCTGCTTTTCGGCCTCGGCATGGAGACGCAGGCGGTCGATGGCGCGGACGGCGGCACGACCGTGGACGGCATGAAGCTGGTCATGATCGACACATCCGATCCTGCCAAGCTGCACGATCTGCACACGCAGGCCATTGACGCCGACTACAGTGAGGCACTGTATAATCACAAGGCTATTCTGGTCGACAGTGACAAGAATCTGATCGCCTTCCCGGCAGAAAACAGCTATCTCGTCTATGGCTACTCGGCGGATGAGGGCTTCACGCTGCGCAAGGAGATCTCTATCTCGCAGTGGGATGACAACAACCGCGGCCTGTATATCGGCGATTACTTTTATGTTGTCGGTTCTGACCAGGTGAACGTGCTCGATCTGAGTACGCTCGAGAACGTGGCGCAGGCGATCATCCCGCGCGGATGACGCAGGAAATATGCTGTTTTATATGCATTTGTGAATCAGGAAAAACGGAGACGGCCGATCGGCTGCCTCCGTTTTTTACCTGCGGAATCGAGTTGACGGCGGCAGAGCAGCGTGCTATGCTGAGCGTGAGGAATGAGAATGCGCCCCTGGAAAAGGTGCAAAATGGGAAAAGGAGAAAAGGAAATGAAGTATCAGACTGCGTATTTTTGTGGCTATGCCAAGCTGCCGTCAGCCCTGCCGACCACAACGACAAATGGAAGCATCACG
>DBFWVW010000001.1:0-23600 GCA_048217285.1 Oscillospiraceae bacterium | reverse complement strand
CCCCCAGCCAGAAACCCCGGAGCGGCGGGACGTCCCGGTCGCGCACCCGGACCCGCAGCGGGGCCTGACGGACGCGCAGGTGCGCGAGCGCACCGATGCCGGCTGGACGAACGCGCCCGTCGATCCGCCGGGCAAGACCGTCAAGCAGATCGTCCTGAGCAACATCTTCACCTATTTCAATATGCTGTTTTTCCTGCTGGCGCTGTGCGTGATCGCGGTGCAGCAGTGGCTGAACCTGACGTTCATGGGCGTCATCATCGTCAACACCGCCATCGGCATCATTCAGGAGATCCGCTCGAAGAAAACGCTCGACAAGCTCAATATCCTCGCGTCCCCCAAGGCCGTCGCCGTGCGCGGCGGCAAGCGCGTGACCGTGGACACGGCGCAGCTCGTGCGCGACGATATCGTCATCTTCGCCGCCGGCAACCAGATCTATGCCGACGCCGTCGTCGCGGCCGACAGCTGCTACGTCAACGAGGCGCTCATCACGGGCGAATCGGACGAGATCAAGAAAAACCCCGGCGACAGGCTCCTGTCGGGCAGCTTCGTCGTCAGCGGTATGTGCCGCGCGCAGCTGACGGACGTCGGCGCGGACTCCTATGTCTCGCGCCTGACGCAGGAGGCCAAGCGCGCCAAAAAGCCGCAGCAGTCGGAGATGATGCGCTCGCTGCAAAACCTCGTCAAGTGGATCGGCATCCTCGTCATTCCGCTCGGCGTGGTGATGTTCATCAAGGAGTTCGTGTGGCTCGACCGCGCCGTGCCCATCGCCGTGACGAGCACGGTCGGCTCCATCATCGGCATGATCCCCGAGGGGCTTTACCTGCTGACAAGCCTTGCGCTCGTGGCCGGCGTCGTGCGTCTGGCCCAGCGCAAGACCCTCGTACACGAGCTCGGCTGCATCGAAACGCTCGCGCGCGTGGACACGCTGTGCGTGGACAAAACCGGCACCGTGACGGAAAACAAGATGATCGTTGAGGACGTCTGCCCCCTGTGCGACGACCGCTTCACGCTCGAGGACATCCGCATGATCATGGCGGATTACGTCTATGCCATGCAGGCCGACAACGACACCATGGCGGCGCTGCGGCGCTACTTTACCGGCGAAAAGACGCAGGACGCGACGGCGACGCTGCCGTTCTCGTCGGCGAAAAAATACGGCGGCGTGTCGTTCCACACCGAGGAGACGTATCTGCTCGGCGCGCCGGATGTGCTGCTCGCCGGGCGGGAAAACCCGTATCAGGAGCAGATCGAGGGCTACTCCGCCAAGGGCTGCCGCGTGCTGCTGCTGGGTATGTATGACGGCGCGCTCTCGGACGAGACGCTGAGCGCCGATTTTCTGCCGATCGCGCTGATCCTGCTGTCAAACAAGATCCGTGCCGAGGCGCCGGAAACGTTCGGCTACTTTGCCAGTCAGGGCGTGACCGTGAAGGTCATCTCCGGCGACAACGCGCGCACGGTGTCCGAGGTGGCCAAGCGCGCCGGTATCGAAAACGCCGACCGCTTCGTCGACGCGCGCACGCTCACGAGCGAGGAAGCCATCCGCGACGCGGCGGGCAGGTACACGGTCTTTGGCCGCGTGACCCCGGCGCAAAAGCGCAGCCTCGTGCAGGCGCTCAAGGCCGACGGCCACACCGTGGCCATGACGGGCGACGGCGTCAACGACGTGCTCGCGCTCAAGGAGGCCGACTGCTCGATCGCTATGGCCTCCGGCAGCGACGTGGCGTGTCAGGTGTCGCACATCGTCCTGCTCGACTCCAACTTTGCCTCCATGCCGTCGGTCGTGGCGGAGGGCCGCCGCGTCATCAACAACATCGAGCGCAGCGCGTCGCTGTATCTGGTCAAGAACATTTTCTCGTTCTTCCTCGCGTTTTTCACGCTCTTCGCCACGCTGCCGTATCCGTTCAGCCCCGCACAGCTCACGCTCGTGAGCGCCGTGACGATCGGCATCCCGTCGTTCATTCTCGCCATGGAGCCGAACGAGAGCCTCGTCAAGGGGAAGTTTTTGCGCAACGTGCTCTTCCGCGCGCTGCCGGCCGCGATGACGGATCTGGCAATGGTCGTGGGCATTTTGCTGTTTTATATCGCCTTCCACCTCGACGACACGTCCATGATCACGATCTGCACCGGCGTCATGGGCATCGTCGGCCTCATGATGGTGCACCGCACCTGTCAGCCGTACAACACGATCCGCAAGGTGATGATCGTCGTGCTCGGCGTGCTGTTCGTGATCGCGTACTTCGGCTTCCCGACGCTGTTCAGCCTGCAGAAGCTCAATCTGCAGAGTGCGCTGATCCTCATCGTGTTCGGCCTGCTGTCGTGGCCGGTGATGAAGGTGTTCTGCCGCCTGAACGACCGTATGCGCGCCCGGTTCGAGGCGTGGCGCGCGGCCAAGACCGCGAAGGCCGCAGAAAGACCGCATAGCCGCAGAAAGACACCGCACAGCCGCAGAAAGAAAAACCCCGTCGTGCATCTTTGGGATGCGCGGCGGGGTTTTCTGACGTCCCGCACACAGGCAATTTCGTACCTGCCAATGCTCGACCGGCAACCCAGTGGATGCCGTGTTTCCTGACGTCCCGCACACAGGTAAGTTCATTCCTGCCCATGCTCGACCGGCAGCCCGCCGGATGAGGTGGAAGTGTCCCGGCTTTCTCCGGCGCCGCCGGTGGCGCCCCGCGCGCACGCAAAAACGGAAGGGACTGCTGCCCCTTCCGTTCCGGTTTCGTATTCCGCGCCCCGCGCGCAGCCTATTCGTCCTTCCCGCTGCGGCGGCTGTGCTTGTCCGCGTGCTCAGCCGCACGCTCGGCGTGGCGCTGGGCCTTCTCGGCAAGATGATCGGCGTGGCGCTGCGCGCGCTCTGCCGTATGCTCGGCGTGACGGCGCGCCTTTTCGGCCGCGTGCTGTGCCTTGCGGGCCAGTTCCGCTGCCTGGCGCTGTTCGCGGGCGACCTGCTCCTCCGCCTGACGGCGCAGGCGCGCCTCAAGCTGCTGCTCATGGCGCAGCTGCTGCTCGGTCGCGTGCTGCTCGTGCCGCTCCTGATGCGCGGCCGCGTGCTGCTCATGCCGCTCGAGCAGCTCCGCCTGATGCTGGGCGCGGCGCTCGCTTCGCTCGGCGCGCTCGCGCTCGATGCGCGCGTGCAGCTGCGCTCGGCGGGCCTCGATGCGTGCCGCGCTCGAGGGATGGTTGGTGCGGAAGTCGTGGTCGAGGTGGTCGTGCCGCTCGCGCACGTGCTCGACGAGCTCGGGATAGTCCTGCTCGACGCGGTCGATGAGGCTGTCGCGCTCAACCTCGAGGTCGGTGAACACATCGTCCTCGGAGTTGCCGAGCAGCGCGGCCAGCTCGTCCGTGTGGCCCTCCAAATGCAGCAGCACCTCGTCGGTGTCGATGCTGCCGAAGTGGAAGTCCTCGTTGAGGAAGTGCTCGAGCATGGTGCGGCGCTCGGTGACGTCGTCGGTCGCGCGCATACGCGCGAGCATGAGCTGGACGTTGCGCTCGATCTGCACCTCGGCGTCCGCGCCGTAGAGCCACTCGAGCTCCTGCAGCTGGCGGATGTCGTCCATGTTGTCGGGGATGCGCTGCTGCGCCCCGCCGATGTCGACGGCTGCGCCCACATCGCGCAGCGCGCCCTGGATCGTGCGGCGCACGGCACCCGATTCGATCAGCTCTCCGGCCTCAAAGTGCCGCAGCTGGTCATTGACGGCCCCAATGTGCTCGGTCAGGTAAAAGCGCACACCCTGTGCGCGCAGCTTGCGGTTGAGCGCGACGAGCCGGTCACAGGCGGTGATGTCCACGCTCACGATGGCGCTGCCGTCGACGATGACGGCCTGCGTGTCCGGCTGCACCGCGCCCTCAATGTCCTCCTGAAAGCGGCGGATGTTGGCAAAAAACAGGCTGCCGCTGAAGCGGTAGAGCACGATGCGCGGCAATGCCTGCACGCCGCTGACGCGGTCGATCGGGAAGAACCCGGCCTTGCCCGGCAGTGTGCCGAGGAAGGTGCGCTGCGGTGCGGCCGCGCGCATGAGCACGTCGATGAACGACAGCACCATGCCCACGAGCACGCCCTTGATCGCGCCGAGCAGCAGCACGCCGAAAAACGCGCCCACGAAGATGCCCAGCTCGACCTGGTTGACGCGCCAGAGCCGCCGCGCGATGCCGAACTCCGTCGCCCCGATGAGCGCGTTGACGACGATGGCCGTCAGCACCGGCACGGGCAGGAAGCGGATGAGCGGCGTGGCCGCGAGCAGCACGATCAGCATGGTCACGCTCGCCGTGACGGACACGAGCTGTGTCTTGCCGCCGTTGCGCTCGTTGACGGCCGTGCGCGACACGCTGCCCGACACGACGCAGCAGCCGACGAGCCCGGCGGCCACGTTGCCCACAGCATAGGCCGCGATCTCGCGGCGGCCGTTGAGACGATAGCCATTTTTCTGCGCCGTGCCGGAGGAGGCCAGCAGCGTCTCGGCCAGAATGACGGCCGCGACCGGCAGCGTCGCCACGAGCGCCTGGGTAAACGGCAGCGCCGTCAGGTCCGGCAGCACGAGCTTCGGCAGACCGCGCGGCACGGCGGCCAGCAGCACGACGCCCCAGTCGTCCAGCGGCGCAAACGCGCCGAGCAGCCCGCCGGCCACCATCATCACGAGCACCCACGGCACCTTCGGCCATTTGCGCGGCGCGAGGATCAGGATTGCGAGCGTCGCGAAGCCGAGCGCGGCGGTCGGCCAGTTGATAGCGGCGGCTGCATCGAAAATGTGTCCCAGCAGCTCGAACAGCTCGCCCGTGCCGGTGCCGGAACCGAGCAATTTCGGCACCTGCATGAGGATGATCTCGCAGCAGACGCCGCTGATGAACCCGCCCATGACGGGCTCGGAGATGTAATCGACGGCCTTGTCCGCGCGCACGAGCGCGAACACGGCCAGCCACAGCGCGACGTAGATCGTCAGCACCGGCACGATGCGCATGGCCTCCGCGCCGCCGGGCGTGACGCCGAGCGACGTGAGCACCGCACCGATCATGGCGGCCGGCGCGGCATCGACGCCGAAGATGAACTCCCGCGTCGTGCTGAGCATCGCAAACAGCAAAATCGGCACCAGCGACCCGTACAGGCCGTAGACCGGCGGCAGACCGGCCAGCTGGGCATAGCCCATCGAGATCGGGATGGACAGCAGCGCGATGAGCACGCCGGAGAACACGTCCGGCTCGAGCTGCGCCCTGTCATACCCGTGCAGGGAGGCGAACAGCGGCTGGGAAAGCGCTTTCATAGCATCACCTGATTTTTAAATAAAGTGTGTCCCGCTCAGGCGAGCAGGGGGTCAAGCCCGGCGTCGAGCTGGGCGTTGCGCTTGACCTTCGGCCGGTCGATGACCCGGCCGCGCGCGACGACCATGTCGAGCGTGCGCAGCACGCGCAGATTCTCGAGCGGATTTTGTGCCGCGACGATCATGTCCGCGCTCAGGCCGGGGGCAAGCGTGCCGGTCACGTCACCCAGCCCGGCCAGACGCGCGCTCTGCCCGGTGGCGCAGTAGAGCGCGCAGGCATTGGACGCACCGGCGTACTTATGGAAGTAGCACAGCTCGCGCCAGAAGTCGTACTGCGCGATCCACTGGCAGCCGACGTCGTTGCCGAGCACGACGGGAATGTCGTGTTCCAGCGCGGCCTTCGCGCACGCGACCATGCCCTCAAAGACGACGTTGCCGTTGAACTGCTCGACCTCGGTCAGGTGCGTGACCGTGCGGTCGAAGAGCGCATACGGCAGCGCGGGCGAGAGCGTCACGCACAAAAACGCGCCCCGCTCGTGAAACAGGCGCAGGATCTCGTCGTCCGGCTGCGCGCCGTGCTCGATGGAGTCCACGCCGTTTTCCAGCGCCACGCGCACGCCCTCCGGCGATTCGGTGTGCGCCGCCACGGTGTAGCCGAGCGCGTGCGCCCGCTCGCACACGGCGCGCACCATCTCGGGCGGCATCTTCAGCTCACCGGGCACGCCGCGCTCCTTGGCGTCCATGACGCCGCCGGTGATCATCAGCTTCACGAGATCGGCGCCCTGCGCGTGCACGGCGTCCACCTGCGCCAGCGCCTGGTCGATCGTCTCGGCCGCGACGGCGACGGAGCCGGCCATGTGCCCGCCGGGAACGGAGATGCCCTCGTTGGCCGCAAGGATGCGCGGCCCGACGCGGCGGCCGGACTGAATCTCGTCGCGCAGGCGCGTGTCAAATGTGCTCAGGCCGCCAACGGTGCGGATCGTCGTCACGCCGCCGAGCAGCTCGTCGCGCGCGAAGCCGCACACCATGCGGTAGGCCACGGCGCGCGAGACGGGGTTGGAAAGGATGCGGCGCACGAGCCGTTCGTTGTCGCGCTGCTTTTTCTGGATCTTGCCGCTGCCGGCCAGATGCACGTGCATATTGATCAGGCCGGGCAGCAGATAGCGCCCGCGCAGGTCGATGCGCGTGTATCCGGCCGGAGCCGTGCCGGCGGGCACGATGTCCGTGATCGTCTCGCCGTCGGTGAGCACGCACAGCCCGGGCTGCACGCGCATATCCTTTGTGCCGTCGATCAGATTGGCGTTGTCAAATGCGTATTTCATGGGATTCATCTCTTTCTGGGCACCGGTCATACCGGGCAAAATGAATAAAAACAGAATACCACATTTGGGGAATATGTCAAGCCGCGGAAGCACCGGCAAGTGCCTTCCTGCCCATGCCCGACCGGTGCCGCACCGCACCCTCGAGGGGAAGGCAACGCCCACCATTGCTGCGCCGCACCCCCAAGCTCTCGCTCCCATCGAGCTGCCGGGGCGATTCCTCACTTCCAGTCTAGTATGCTTTTGCATAATTTGTCAAGCATTTTTCTCTCGGCAAGAAAGCCAGCCAGCGCGCCCTGCGCTGCACCGGCGTCCTGCACCGCACGAGCGCCACAGCGCAGCCAGCCTCCGGTCCGCACCCGACCACGTCGGCAGCAACCGCCACATCAAGTTTTCCACAGACTTTCCACAGAGTTTTCCACATTTCTGCCGGTTTTCCACAGCGGCTTTCTTTCCCCTTGGCTTTCTTTGAGAGAGACAGGGTAAGATATGCTGTGCAGTGCGTTCTTACTGCGCAGTAAGGGTAGGGTACGGTACGGTTGGGTACGGTACGGTGCCCCGTTACTTTGCTGCTACGTCACGCGTGACAAAACCGCCCGCCGTCTGCCATCCGCCCGCTGACGCACCACCGGCGGCAAGCGGTGAAAACCATTGCAGCGTCAGGTTTTTTTCGCTCCGATTCAACGTTATGTAAACCGAATTCTGCGCCCCGTGTCGAATCCCGTCAAATGCACAGCCGGAGTCGACAAAACGGGCCCGAAAATTTTCTTAGCGCGTTTTTAGCGCGCTTTTTGTGCGAATTATGCGACATTTTGCCGCCTGATGCACGCAAAAAGAGCCGCCCTTTCGGACGGCCCTCTGCCATATTGGAGATCGTTTTTCCGCCCGCGTCACGCCGGGTTGACGTGCACGGTGCAGTGCTTGACATCCGGGTAATCGTGCTCGAGCTCGTGGTGCACGGCTTCGGCGATCGCGTGCGCGTCCCGCAGCGGCAGCGCGCCGTCGACCGCGATCTCGGCGTCCACATATGTCCGGCTGCCGAACAGCCGCGTCTTGAGATCGTCCACGCGCACGACGCCGGGGGTGCGCAGCATCGTCTCGCGCATGGCGGCGACGGTATCGGCGTCGCACGCACGGTCGACCAGCCGGTCAATGCTCTCGTGGAAGATGCCCAAGGCCACCTTGAAGATAAACAGGCAGATGACGATGGACGCGATCGGGTCGAGGATGGGCACGCCGAGCCGCGCGCCGAGCACGCCAGCAAAGCTGCCGATGGACGACAGCGCATCCGACCGGTGGTGCCATGCCTCCGCCTTGAGCGACACGGAGCGGATGCGCTTGGCCGCTGCGATCGTGTACCAGTACAGGCCCTCCTTGACGACGATGGACACGACCGCCGCAATGAGCGCGAGCAGGCCGGGGGCGGCCAGTGTCTCGCCGCGGACGATCTTCATCACGCCGGCGTAGCCGATCGCGGCGCCGACGAGCACAAGGATGTTGCCCAGCAGGATGGAGGCGATGCACTCGAGCTTTTCGTGCCCGTAGGGGTGGCTGGCGTCGGCCGCCTTGTGGGAAAAAATCGCGCCGAGCATCACGATCAGTGAGCCGAGAATGTCGGACGCCGAGTGCACGGCATCGGCCACCATGGCCGACGAGTGCGCCACGATGCCGGCGACGAGCTTGAACACGGTCAAAACCGCGTTGCACACGATGCCGACGGTGGACACCTGCATGGTCACGCGCTTGGCGTCGTCGGGAGAAGCGGTGTGTGCGCGCATGAAAAAGACTCCTTTCCTAGAAAAAAAGCGCCTGTGGGGCTATGAGTCCCACAGACGCGGTCAATATCCTGTCTGCTGCGGCGCGGACGCCGCCCGGCCGTTTCCGGCCTGTCATTAGGAGCGAGTATAACACGCGCCCCGCCGGCCGTCAAGCAGTATTTTCACTTTTTTTCACCGGCGCAGCCAGTGCACGCCGGCGCGGCGGAGCTTTGCGCCGAGGATGAGCGCGATCTGCACCGGAATGCCGACAAAGAACGCCGCCCAGATGTTGTATTGCAGATACTGAAAGTAAAACGCCGTGATCGTGCTCCACACGAACAGGGACGAAAACACGCACTGCAGCGTCGTCTCCCCCTTCCAGTGGCGGGAGAACAAAAACGCCACGGCGAACGACACCGGCACCGCCCACACGAACGCCATCCAGTACATCTTGCCGATGCTGAACTGCGAGTACAAAAACACGACGACCGCGACGACCCACACCATCGTCACCCACATGGCGGCGATGAGCACCTTCTGCATCAGGTAGGCATCGTGCTGCTTTTCGCGGCCGCTCCCGGCCTCGTCGGCCCGCGCGGCCGCGACGCCGCCGTCTGTCAGCAGATCGTCCACGCGCAGACCGTAGAGATCGGCGATGGTCTTGAGCATGACGACATCGGGCAGCGAGTCGCCCCGCTCCCACTTGGACACGGCCTTGTCGGAGTAATTGAACTGCGCGGCAAACTCGGCCTGGGTCAGATTTTCTTCTTTTCTCAGCTCGGCAAGGTTGGCGGCGAGCGCGCCTCTTACATCATCCATGCTATGAGTATACCACGCCGGATGTTCCGCCGCAAGATGTTCAATTTTGCCTAAATATTGGCATTCTCCCGTTGGTAGAATCGGCATCTCCCAACGTTTCTACCGCTCGCGCGCGCGGAGGATGCATTTGAAAACCCCTTGCCGTATAATGAAGTCATGAAGAAATGTGATTTTCCTGACGATGTATCCGTCAGGCATCACCAGCAAGGGAGACAGAGACCATGAGCAAACGAACCTTCCGCCTGCCGACATGGCGGCGCAAGCCGGCAGCGAATGAGACCGCGCCGGACATCGCCGACAGCGAGCTGGTGCCCGCCGAGAGCGTCGCGCGCCCCACGCGCCGCAAGCACGGCAAGCGCACCTATGTCCTCGGCGGCACGCTGCTGGCACTGGCGATCGCGGCGGCGATCGTGCTGCCCGGCATGGCCGGCGGCAGCGGCGATGACGGCGTCGGCGGCGCGAGCACAACGCTCTCTCGCCCGGACGGCGACCCCTCCGGCCAGAGCGCGGAGGACAATATCTACATCACGACCGGCGTCATGGATCAGGAGACCTACCGCTCCGAGACGACCGGCGAGACGAAGGCGAAGGTCGGCTTCATCGACTACAATCAGGCCGTGCACAACGTGCGCGTCGTGACGAGCGACAGCGTCTTTACCGAGGCCATCAGCACGAGTATGTTCGTCAAGCTCGGCGAGCAGAAGTACTTTAAGGACGGTGCGATCCTCGTGCGCAAGGCGAGCTCCGTCTCCGCCGACAGCGCGACCTGGAGCGACCAGATCGTGGCCATCTCGCAGCAGGACTATCAGGATGCCTACGGGCAGGACCCGCGCAACCTGAGCAACTACGTCATCAGCCGCGACACGGTGCAAAACCCGACCATGACCGCCAACGACGACGGCACGTACACCCTCACCTTCGACCTCGAGCCGACCGGCGCGAGCGCGTACTATCGCCATCAGGTGCGCACGTACAGCGGCGCGTCGAAAAACCCGGAATTCTCGGCCGTGCAGATGGTCTGGACCATTGATTCCAACTGGGACCTCCTGCGGATGGACACCGTGGAGAGCTACGCCGTGTCCATGTCCGGCCTCGGCAGCCTCAACTGCACGAGCACGCTCACCGAGGTGTTTTCAGACTTCGGCGCCGTGACCGATGACCAGACCGAATTCCAGCACTACCTCGAGACGGAATATGACCCCAACAACCTCGGCAAGCTCTCCGACGGCGGGCAGGACACGCAGGCCATCGTGCGCGACTTCTTCCGCCGCACGCCGAACTACAGCGTCACGGTCAGCGCCAACGGCCAGTCCTACGGCCTGACGGCGCACGTGGACATCGACCAGACCACCTTCCAGGTGCGCGGCAATGTCGCGGGCGTGGACCTCTTCGCGGCCTACAGCAACGAGCGCGTGTACGTCGCCTTCGGCAGCCAGAAGATCGTCCTGCGCGCGACCGACACGCTCGACGCGGCGCGCACGGTCGCGGGCTACCTCGGTGTGCAGATCCCGAACATCTCGCTTGACGCGGCCGGCATGACCGCGCTGACGAAAAATGTCGCCATGCAGGAGACCGACACCGGCATGACCATCCGGCTCAGCGACCCGATGATCTCCGGCACCGTCCTGCTCACGGACCCGGACGCCCTGCGCCTGACGCGCGCGGATGTGGCGCTTAACCTCGGCGGCGCCCAGATGCACATCACCGCCACGCCGTACTACGGCGGCTTCCAGGTGCAGTCGCTCGACGGCTACACCGACCTGACCGGCGCGCTGAGCCTGGTCAGCCCGCTCATGGACGCGGCAACCGCCAAGACCGCGACCTTCCAAGTTGCCCTCAGCGGCCCGCTGAGCCTCTCGGGCACGGCCACCGTGACCAAGACGTCCGGCGGCTATGACGCCGCGCTCACCACCACGGTCGACGGCGTGACCGTCACGGCCGAGTACATCGGCAGTACGGTGTACGTCTCGGCCGGGAACATCCACGTCAGCGGCACCGGCAGCGAGATCAAAGACCTCGTCGCCTGGGCGGGCAAGCTCGCCGGTGCGAACAACGCGGCCGCCGCCGGCAGCGCCTACGCGCAGTTTTTCCACGAGCTCACGCCGCAGTCCGCCGTCGACAGCATCCAGAGCCTGACGTGGTCGAACAACGCCCTGCACGCGCAGCTGAACATTGCGGGCACGGGCGTGTCCGCCGCCCTCTCGGCCGACAGCGTGACCGTCACGGCCGCTGGCTGGACGACGCGCGTGACGGTCACCGGTACGTCCGGCAGCGCGACCGCGCTTGCCCCCACGAGCGGAAATTATGTCACGCTCTCGCAGCTCCAGCCGTTCGCCCCCGTGCTTGAGCGCTATGTCGGCGCGCAGGCCATGGGTCTGGACGCAACCGTGCGCGTCAACGGCTACAGCCTCGATACCGATCTCGTGCTCTCGCTCGGCAAGCCGGTCGCAGCGCGCGCCGTGTCGCAGCTGCTCGGCCGCGACCTGACCGTCACGTTCTGGAACAGCCGCGTGTACATCGACTACGGCTGGCACCACGTCGAGGCATCCATGGATTCGCTCGAGCAGGCGCTCTACGCCGTGCTCACGATCACGCCGGGCATCGACCGCCAGACCGTGCAAAACGCCATCGAGGCCTACACCTACTTCTTCGAGCACCTGTCGTTTGCGAGCGTAGTCGGCGCGATCTCCGAGTTCGGCTATGCCGACGGTGCGCTGAACATCACGGCGAACATCGCGGCGTCCCCGCTCTACCTCTCGCTCACGCCGAGCCAGGTGACGCTGCGCACGCAGGTCGATTCGGCCAGCCTCGCCGTCACGGCCGCGCCGGGCAGCGCCTACGCCGCCGCACCGGATCTCGCGCCGCAGGGCGGCAGCTACTACAACCTGGACGATTTCCTCGCCCTGTTCCCGAGCTGGTGAACAGGCAGATCCCACAAAAATTTTTCCCCTCCATCGCGCAGCAAGCCCCCGAACCGTTCCAGTTCGGGGGCTTGCTGTATCCTCTTGTTCTCCTTGTGCATTCAGTGCACGCTCGCCTGCTTCTGCCGCAGACTCAGGCAGTCGGCGATCATGGCGATGAACTCCGAATTCGTCGGCTTGCCCTTGATGTTCGAGACCGTGTAGCCGAAAAATTTCTGCAGCGTTTCCAGATCGCCGCGGTCCCATGCGACCTCGATCGCGTGCCGGATGGCGCGCTCGACGCGCGAGGGCGTGGTGTTGAACTTGCGCGCGACCTCGGGATAGAGCACTTTGGTCACGGAGTTGATGATGTCCATGTCGTCGATGGTCAGCAAAATGGCCTCGCGCAGGTACTGGTAGCCCTTGATGTGCGCGGGCACGCCGATCTCGTGGATGACATCGGTGACGACGCTCTCGAGCGAGGGTTCGGGCTCCGCCGCAGCGAGCTGCGTACCCGCGCCGCCGGTGCGCTGGCGCGGCCGGGCCGTCTGGCGGATGCGCTGCACGAGCAGCGGCGGATCAAACGGCTTTTGCATAAAGTACGTCGTGCCGAGCTCCGCACATTCCATCAGCACCTGATCGTTACAGATCGCGGAGGTGAGGATCACGCGGGACGATGCGTTTTTTGCCCGCAGATGCGTCAGCAGGGACAGGCCGTCCAGATTCGGCAGCACGAGGTCGAGCACCACGACGTCGGGCCGAAATTGGGTGATGAGTTCTTCCGCGCGCAGCCCATTGTCGGTCTGGGCGACCAGTTCCATGTCCGTCTCCTGGCCGATGGCCTTGGAATAGGCCGCGCGGTACTGTTCGCCGGGATCGGCCAGCAGAACACTGATTTTCGTTTCCATAACATTCTCCTCCGCAAAAATTCAGGCTTGCGGTCAGCTCTCTGCCAAATCGCTCGTTTCCCCTGTCTTGCGAGGATATTTTACCATATCTGGAATGCAAGAACAATGTGATTTTTGGCGAATTGCTCTAGTTTTCCGTTGACATAATCTGATAGCATCCGTCGAAAGGTACAATTTTTCGAAACAAATCGAAAAATATCGTCTCTGTTCGACAGACAAAATGTGTCGAACGCGACCATGTGTTATGTAAACCGATATTCCGACACGTGGCCTGTCACCGCGACAGCGGCCGACGTACTGCGCGCGCAGCTGATCCTGCCGCTCGCAGCCGATGATGTTGCCGTAAATGAAGAAGTTCACGAGCGTGGTCTTGAGCACGGCGGGGTCAATGTCGTTGAGGATGTGCTGCACCATCGGGTAGTGCACATCGGTGGGGTCGAGGCACGCCTTGCGGATGGCGCGGCGCTGGCCCTCGAACTTTCCGGCGCAGAACGTGCCCGCCCAGTCGAGGAGTTTCGGCAGGTTCTTGACCGGATTTTTGTTGAGATAGTCAATGGCCTGCTCGACGCTGAATTTTTTGATCTTGTCTGACAGCTGCAAGATTATTTCCGCCTTCGTGACATTCGAAAATGCACCTGTTAGCCCAATTTTCTATATCTCAGCACGCATTTTTTGCCGAAAAACGGTCAAAATGTGTCATGCGAGAGACTTTGACGTATGCAGCTGCAAGTGTCACAATACGGCAGTCATGCCGCCGAGGAGAATGCCGAGGTTTTCTGACCAGATATCCGGAAACTGGCGCAGCGGCAGGGGATTTTCGCCGCTGCCGGCCTCAATCGTGAAGCCCGGGCGGCGGTAGTCCTGGATGAACCAGTCCTTGTAGCCCGCGTGGCCGGAGGCGTAGGGCGTGTCGGCCACGGCGTACCCGCTCACGGCGGCAAACTGCCGGGCGATCGCGGCGCTGCTCGGCACGTCGTAGCCGTCGTACTGCCAGTAGATCACGCGGCCCTGCGTGTGGTACGACAGGGTGAGCAGCGGGCCGAGCGCACGCGTGAAGCCATACATCGCCAGGCTCTCGGGCGCGACCAGCGGCGCGGGGCCGACATAGTCGCGCGGGCCGGGGCGCGTGTAGCCCTGGGCAAATTTGATCTCGCGCGCGGTGCTCCACCCAGCGGGATACTGGAGGTTGAGGTCGATGCCGCGGATATTCGCCTTCCAGCCCGAGGGAAAGGGAATGTCGGGGTAATTTCCGGCGAGCGCTTTCGCCGCGGCGGTGTTTTTGCTGTCGAGCGCCCCGGTCACGAGGTCGATGCCGTCCGGGTCTACGGCCGGGGCGAGCACGAGCGTGACCTTCGAGAGCAGGTCGCGGATGTTTTGCCCCGCGAGATCGCCGCCGTCGCCTAGGCGGGCGCACAGCTGCTCGCAAAACGTGAGCAGCAGCGGCGTCGTGATCCACTCGTTGGCGTGGTGCGCGGCGTTGTAAAACACGAGCTTCGGCCCGCTGCCGAGCGTCAGATACCACAGCGGCCGGCCGAGCACGCTGCGGCCAAACTCCCCGACGGCGAGCATGGGATAGCGCGCGGCCAGCCCGCGCACAATATACCCGATGAGCGCTGAGGAATAGGGAATGTCCGTCGGCGTGACGGAAAACGGCAGCGGGATCGTCAGCGCCCGGCCGAGCGGCAGCCGCTCCGGATCGAGAGAGGGATTGGCCAGCCGGATGGCGTCCACGCTCGTGCCGTACTGCCGCGCGAGGGCGGAAAACGTGTCGCCGGCGCGGATGGTGCGCGTGACGAAGCCGGTGTAGTACGGCAGCAGTGCGCGGTGCGTGCGCGCACCGGCGATGCCATCTGGCGTGAGGCCATTTGCCGCCTGAAACGCACGTACGGCCGCCGCCGTCTGCGCGCCGAAGATGCCGTCGAGCGCACCCGGCGTCTGTCCGGCGCGCTCCATCCCCAGTTGCAGCAGCGACACGAGCGCGCCGCGGTCACCCTGTTGTAAGGTTTGTGCCATGAAAATTCCTCCGATGCATCGATTTACCAAAATTGGTTCGATACATCGTATGCGCGCCGCCGCAGGCATTTGCGCCGCCGCAGGCAATCGAGCAAGAATGTTCCGCCGCTATTTTGCCCGAAACCCGGCATACTGATACTGCACGCGAAAAGGGGGGATTTTTTGCGGAAACAACATCATTTTTTGCGCCGGTTTGCCGTCACGGCAGCGGTCGCGCTCGCGCTGTGCGTGGGTGTTTCGGCGCAGGCGGCGTCGCTCGTGCCGCTCGGCCGGGCCGTTGGCATCCAGATGACGACGGCGGGTATGCTCGTGGCAGACCTCGCCGAGGTAGACACGCCCGGCGGCAAGGCCACGCCCGCGAAGGATGCGGGCATCCGGCCCGGTGACGTGATCTGCCGCATCGACGGCCGGGACATTGCGTCCTCGACGGATTTTCTCGCCGCCATGGACGCGGCAGGGGAAACGCTGTCCGTGACCGTCCTGCGCAGCGGCGCGGAGGTCACGGCGACGGTCACACCCGCCGCCGCGGCCGACGGCACGCGGCAGCTCGGGCTCTGGCTGCGGGACGGCGTGACCGGTGTCGGCACGCTCACGTACTACGACCCGGCCACGGGGCGCTATGGCGCGCTCGGCCACGGCATCTCGGACGAGACGAGCGGCGTGCTCATGCCGCTGCGTGACGGCAGCGTGCTCTCGGCCGTCATCGCAGACGCGCGTCCCGGCGGCCACGGCACGGCCGGCGAGCTCGTCGGCAGCTTCGACCCCGGCGACCGCATCGGCGGCATCGAGCGCAACTGCCTGTTCGGCATTTACGGCACGCTGGACACGCCGCCGGACGGCGCGGCTGTGGAAACGGCGCCGGCGGACGCCGTGAAGACCGGCAGCGCGACCATCCTGTCCACGGTCGCGGGTGAGGACGTGCGCTCTTACGCCGTGGACATCAGCCGGGTCTATCATGACGGCGGGTGCACGCGCTTTCTCATCACGGTCACCGACCCGGACCTGCTGGCCGCGACCGGCGGCATCGTGCAGGGCATGAGCGGCAGCCCCATTTTGCAGGACGGCAAGCTCATCGGCGCGGTCACGCACGTGCTGCTCTCCGACCCGGCCAAGGGCTACGGCGTGAGCATTGACGATATGCTCGCGGCGTCGGCGGCGCAGGACAGGGCGGCGTAAGCAAGCGGAAGACTGGACATCGGGCGGGCGCGCCGGGCATTTGCCCGGCGCGCTTTGCTGCCCGGTGCGAAACCGGCGGCGCAAAAAAACGTGCATGAAAGCAAACCTTCCATGCACGTTTTGGTCAGGTGGGGTGCGCGGCTCAGGCGTGGTGGCCGTGGGCCGGGTAGTGGATGTGCAGCAGCTCGTGAGCACGGCCTTGGAGCAGCTTGTCGTAGACATAGCCCAGGTCGGGATTCTGCTGCGGGATGCGCAGGGCGCAGGCTTCGTCGGCCTTGAAGATGGCCTCGGCGCGCTCGGCCTTGCGCTTGTTGCAGGCGGGGGGCTGGCCGCCGCCGCCGATGCAGCCGTTCGGGCAGGCCATGACCTCGATGAAGTCCAACTGCTCCTCGCCGGACTCGACCTTGGCGATGAGCTTGTCGGCATTGGCCAGACCGTTGGCCACCGCGATGCGGATGGTCAGGTCGCCGGCCGTGACGGTGAAGGCCTTGATGCCCTCGAGCCCGCGCACGCCGCACTCGGCGATGGTCTGCAGGGTGTTCGGGCTGGCATCGTCGAGCACGCGGCGGATGACGGCCTCGGTCACGCCGCCGGTCACGCCGAAGATGACGCCGGCGCCGGTGTAGTCGCCGAGCGGGGCGTCGGGCGTCTCGTCCGGGAGGTTGGCAAAGCCGATGCCGGCCTCCTCGATCATGTCGCACAGCTCGCTCGTCGTGATGACGAGGTCGATGAGCCGCTCGCCGTCCTTCTCCAGCTCGGGGCGCGCGGCCTCAAACTTCTTGCCGGTGCAGGGCATGATGGCCACGGAGTAGACGTTCTCACCCGCGAACTGCTTGCGGATGAGGGAGCCGAACATCGCCATCGGGCTGCCGCAGGTGCTCACCTGGGGCATGAGGTGCGGGTGGCGGTGCTCCACGTGCTGGATCCAGCCGGGGCAGCAGGAGGTGAACATCGGCAGCTTCGCGCCGGTCTTGACCTTCTCGAGGAATTCCGCCGACTCCTCCATGATCGTGAGGTCGGCCGTGAGGTTCGTGTCATACACCACGTCGGCGCCGAGGCGGCGCAGCGCGGCGACGAGCTTGCCGGTGCAGGGCTCATTGGCGGGCAGACCGAAGCGCTCGGCCATGCCGGCGCGCACGCTCGGCGCGTACTGCACGACGACCTTGTGGTCTTTGTCCTGCAGCATCGACCAGAATTTCTCGGTCTCGTTGCGGATGGTGATCGCGCCCGTCGGGCACACGGCGGCACACTGGCCGCAGCCGACGCAGTCGGTGTCCTTGAGGGTCTTGCCGAAGTCGGCAGAGATGTGCGCCTTTTTGCCGCGGCCGCTGAAATCGACCGCGCCGATGTTCTGGATCTCGGCGCAGGTGCGCACGCACAATCCGCAGAGGATGCACTTGCTCGGGTCGCGCACGATGCTCGGCGAGGAGAGATCCATCGGCTCGGTGCAGTAGGTGTTGGGCTCGAAGCGGTGCGCGTCCACATGGTAGCGGCGGGCGTACTCCTGCAGCTTGCAGCGGCCGCTCTGGTCGCAGGTCAGGCAGTCGGCCCGGTGGCTGCTCATGAGCAGCTGCAGCGTGGTGCGGCGGCTGTCGAGCACCTGCTTGGTGTGGGTGTTGACAACCATGCCGTCGCGCGGCTGCATGGAGCAGGCCGCGTCCATCTTGCCGCGGTCGTTCTCGACGAGGCACAGGCGGCAGCCGCCGTAGATGGACAGGTTTTCACAGTAGCAAAGCGAGGGAATATCGATGCCGTTGTTGCGGGCGACCTCCAGCACGTTGCGCTCGGTCGTGAACGGGCAGGACACGCTGTCGATGATCATTTTCTTTTCAGCCATTGCTCACGCCTCCTTGATCGCACCGAACGGGCAGCCGGACTTGCAGGTGCCGCACTTGATGCATTTTTCTGTGTCGATGTGGTGCGGCTTTTTCAGCTCGCCGGTGATGGCGCCGGCCGGGCAGTTGCGCGCGCACTTCGTGCAGCCCTTGCACACTGCCGGGTCGATGACATAGGTTGTCAGACTGCGGCAGCTGCCGGTGCGGCACTTCTTGTCGAAGATGTGCTCGCGGTACTCGTCCTCAAAGTTCGCGAGCGTGGACAGTACGGGATTCGGCGCCGTCTTGCCGAGACCGCACAGGGAGGAGTTCTGGATCATCTTGGCGAGGGAGTGCAGCTCCTCAATGTCGCCGGGTTTTCCGTTGCCCTTCGTGATCCGGGTGAGAATGTCGAGCATACGGGTCGTGCCCTCGCGGCACGGGGTGCACTTGCCGCACGACTCGTTGCAGATGAAGTTCATGAAAAACTGCGCGATGGACACCATGCACGTGTCCTCATCCATGACGACGAGGCCGCCGGAGCCGATGATCGCGCCGGCCTTTTTCAGCGAGTCGAAGTCCATGGGCAGGTCCATGTGTGCCTCCGTCAGGCAGCCGCCGGACGGGCCGCCGATCTGCACGGCCTTGAATGCCTTGCCGTTTTTGATGCCGCCGCCGATGTCATACACGACCTCGCGCATCGTCGTGCCCATGGGCACCTCGATCAGGCCGGTGTTGACGACGTTGCCGGTCAGGGCGAAGGCCTTCGTGCCGGAGCTGCCCTCGGTGCCGACGGACTTGAACCAGTCGGCGCCCTTCTTGATGATGTCGGGAACGTTGGCAAACGTCTCGACGTTGTTCAGGCAGGTGGGCTTGCCGTACAGGCCCTTGTCGACGGAGCGCGGGGGCTTCGTGCGCGGCATACCGCGGTTGCCCTCGATGGACGCGGTCATGGCCGAGCCCTCGCCGCAGACGAACGCGCCTGCGCCGCAGTTGATGTGCATATGGAAGTTAAAGCCGCTGCCGAGGATGTTGTCCCCCAGCAGGCCCAGCTCCTCGGCCTGCTCGATGGCGACGGTCAGCCGGTGCACGGCCATGGGGTACTCGGCGCGAACATAGATGTAGCCCTCGGTGGAGCCGGTGGCCACGCCCGCGACAACCATGCCCTCGATGACCTTGTGCGGATCGCCCTCCATGCAGGAGCGGTCCATGAAGGCACCGGGGTCGCCCTCGTCGCCGTTGCAGACGATGTACTTGACGGGCTCTTCGGTATGTGCTGCGACCTGGGCCCACTTCTTCCCGGTCGGGAAGCCGGCGCCGCCGCGGCCGCGCAGACCGGAATCGCTCACGGTCTGAACGATCTCGTCCGGCTGCATCTCGAACAGGGCCTTGGCCAGCGCGCCATAGCCGCCGATGGACAGATACTCCTCGATGGACTCCGCGTCGATATGGCCGCAGTGCTCGAGCACGCGGCGGGTCTGCTTTTTGTAAAACGGGATGTCCTCCTGGCGCTCATAGAGTTCGCCGTTCTGGTTGTAGCCCAGGCGCTCGATGAACCGGCCGCCGAGGATGGTCTTCTGGATGATCTCCTCCACGTCGCTGACCTGGCACTTCGTGTACAGCCAGCCCTCCGGCTCGATGCGCACGAGCGGGCCCATCTCGCAAAAGCCGTGGCAGCCGGACTTCTTCAGGCCGACGGCGTCGGCATGGTGCTCGGTCAGGGACACCTCGCACGGGATGCCGAGATCGTCCATGCGCTTTTTGAGCTCGTGATAAACATTCAGGTTGCCGCCGGCGACACAGCCCGTGCCGCAGCAGACGAGGATCTTGCGTTTTTCCGCATCGCGCGCGGCCATGTACTCGGCCTGCAGGGCGCGGAACTGCTCCAGGGATTCGATTCTCTGACGCATTACGCACCCTCCTTTTCACGCAGCTCCTCGATGAGATCCACGGCCTTGTCGGGGGTCATGGCCGGGTGCACCGTGTCGTTGACCATGACGACCGGGCTCAGACCGCACGCGCCGAGGCACGACACGATCTCGATGGTGAACAGGCCGTCGTCCGTGGTCGGCTTGCTCTCGCTCAGGCCGGTGGCGTCGTAGAGCGCCTGCAGCACGTTGCCGGACTTGCGCACGTGGCACGCCGTGCCGCGGCAGACCTTGAGCACGTACTTGCCCTTGACGTCGAGCGAGAAGTTCTCATAGAACGTCGCCACGCCGTAGATCTTCGACTCGCTGATGCCCACCTTGTCGGCGATGTAGCGCAGCGCGTCTTTCGGCAGATAACGGTATTTTCCCTGCACATCCTGCATGATCGCAATGATCTGCGAGGCGTCACAGGCGTGATCCGCGAGGACCTGGTCAATGAATTTGTAATCGATCTGTTCCATTTTTTCAGTTCCCTTTCCAACAAATTTGCACCCGCCGGCTCCTATCCCGGCCGGATGCAGGATTCCCTGCTCCCCATCATACAGTATTTATGAAAATTTTTCAATGCCTAGATCCGTCGTTTTGATAACGACAAGCAGCGAGATTTTTTCACAAATCTACCCATTTTTCCGCTGCTGTTCCCCTTTTGGGAATTTCGGCGCAAACGCTTGACACGGCTATATTCCCGTGGCATAATTACAGCAAACTATGCGCCCGCGCCGCAAGCTGTGCTTCCGGCCCGGCCGCCGCCGATCCCGCACCGAATCTGACACCGAATCGCCCATGAGGTGGAAGGCTGCGTGCGTGCTTTGCTGCACCGCCATGCCTTTCGGGCATGGCATTTTTTGTCTTTCGTGCGGGCGGCAACACGAGAAGGAGAGATCTGCAATGAAACATCTGCGCAAGCTCACGGCGGTGCTGTTGGCCGTCGTGCTGGTGCTCGCCCTCGCCGCCTGCGGCGGACAGGACGCGGACACCGCCGCCGTCGACAAGGACCTGACCGTCAACGTCGTCTCGCTCAACGGCACGACCGGCTTCGGCATGGCCAAGCTCATCAACGACAGCAAGGCCGGCACCGCCGCCCTGAACTACAACTTCACCGTCGAGACCGACCCGAGCAACGCCACCGCCGCGCTCGTCAACGGCACGGCCGACATCGCCGCCCTGCCGACGAACGCCGCCGCCGCGCTCTTCAACAAGACCGACGGTGCCGTACAGGTGCTCGCGCTCAATACGCGCGGCGTGCTGTACGTCGTGACCGACGGCACGGAGTCCATCACGTCCTTTGCCGACCTGCGCGGCAAGAACGTCTATGTCCCCGTGCAGAACCCGACGTTCATCTTCCAGTACCTGTGCGAGAAAAACGGCCTGACTGCCGGCACGGACGTCACCATCGACAACACCTATGCGCAGCCGGCCGAGCTGAACACGGCGCTCGCCTCCGGCGAGGTGCACATTGCCGTGCTGCCGGAGCCGATGGTCACGATCGCCCGCGCGGCGAACCCGAATCTCACGGTCGCGCTCGACCTGACCGCCGAGTGGGACAAGGTCGCCCCGGCCGGCAGCCTCGTGCAGGGCTGCGTCGTTGTGCGCAAGGCGTTTGCCGACGAGCACCCGAATGAGGTCAAGGCCTTCCTGGGTGAGTATCAGGCGTCCATCGAGTACCTGACGGCCCAGCCCGAGCAGGCCGGCCAGATGATCCAGGATGCCGGCATCTTCGCCAAGGCCGCCGTGGCCGCCAAGGCCATCCCGAACTGCAATGTCTGCTTCGTGTCCGGCGCGGATATGCAGGCGCCGCTGACGGAGTTTCTCACCGCGCTGAGCACCGTCGCCCCACAGAGCATCGGCGGCGCGGTGCCGGGCGATGACTTCTACTGCATCCTGAAATGAAGCGCTTTGCCCGCGGCGCGCTGACGCTCGCGTTCTGGCTCGCGGTGTGGACGGTGCTCGCGCTGCTCGTGCACCGGGAGCTGCTGCTGCCCGCGCCGTGGACGGTCGTGCGCCGGCTCTGCGAGCTGGCCGCGACCGGGGCGTTCTGGCGCATCACGGCTGTGTCCATCGGCCGCGTGCTGCTCGGCGTGGCGGGGGCGGTCGTGCTCGGCGTGGCGATGGCCGTCGCGTGCACGGCGTCGAAAACCGCCGACGCGCTGCTGCGCCCACTCATGACGGTCGTCAAGTCCACGCCGGTGGCGTCGTTCGTCGTGCTCGCGCTCATCTGGATCGCGCGCGACTGGCTGCCGGTGTGCATCGCGCTGCTCATGGTGCTGCCCGTCGTGTGGAGCAATGTCTGCACCGGCATCCGCGCGACCGACCCTGCGCTGCTCGAGCTGGCGCGGGTGTACGGCTGGCCGCGCGGGCGCGTCCTGCGGCGGATCTATGTGCCGAGCGTGCGGCCGCATTTTCTGGCGGCGCTGCGCTCCGGCCTCGGTTTCGGCTGGAAGGCCGGCATCGCTGCCGAGGTGCTCACCGTGCCGCACAGCGCCATCGGCCGCATGATCTATGAATCGAAACTGTATCTGCAGACCACCGACCTCTTTGCCTGGACGCTCGCGGTCATCCTCCTGAGCGTCGGGCTGGAGCGGCTGGTGCTGCGCGCGCTCACGCCGCGCGGGAAGGGAGGCGGCAGCGCATGATCGAAACGTGTGACCTCACCGTGACGTATGACGGCCGCACCATCCTGCGGGATGTCCATCTCACCGTGCCCGACGGTGCGCACATCGCGCTCATGGGCCCGTCCGGCTGCGGCAAGACGACGCTGCTGCGCGTGCTCGCCGGGCTGCGCGCGCCGGATGGCGGCACCGTGCGTGCCGAGTTCGGGCGCATGGCCTGCGTCTTTCAGGAGCCGCGGTTGCTGCCGTGGCGCACGGCGGTGGAAAATGTCAACGCCGTGCTCTCCGACCGGGCCGAGACCCTGCCGCAGGCGGCGGCGTGGCTGAAGCGGCTGGAGCTGAGCGATGCGTGCGATCAGTACCCTGCGGCGCTCTCGGGCGGTATGCAGCAGCGCGTGGCCATCGCGCGTGCGCTGGCGTATGACGCGCCGGTGCTGCTGCTCGACGAGCCGTTTCGCGCTCTGGACGCGGCGCTTTGCGCGCGTGTGCGCGCGCAGATCGCGGACGCGGCGCGCGGCAAGACCCTCGTGCTCGCTACGCACGACGCATCCGACGCCGCCGCGCTCGGCTGCACGGTGTATGCGTATGCAGACGGCACGTTCCGGCCGCCGGGTGCAGCTTCGCACACAGAAAAGCCTTCCCCTTGAGGGGAAGGTGGCACGGCGATAGCCGTGCCGGATGAGGTGTCTGCGTCAGACGATCTGAGCATCACCGGCAGCGCTGGAGGGAACGTGCGTCTTTTGCCGCACTTCCGGTCGAGCATGGGCAGGAACGAAATTACCTGTGCGCGTAACGTCAGGAAACACCGGTAATGCGCGGCAGCACATAGCAAACAGCACCGCCTCCCAGATGGGAGGCGGTGCTGTTTGCTGTTACACTTGCTCTGTTTTCACGAGCCGCTGCCCGGTGCCGGCACAGGCGCGGTGACCTCCGTGCGCGTAACGCCCTTGGAGAAGGTCAGGCTCTTCAGGATGGCCGAAAAGTCATTGGACATACTGCGGTAGAGGTCGGCGTTCTCGTTGGCAAACTGCACATCGGTCGGCAGCTCGGCAATGAGGTTGTAGTTCGCGCCGTCGACGGTCAGGCCGCAGATGGCCTGATACTC